>CALXMX010000221.1 GCA_944389575.1 uncultured Opitutales bacterium | reverse complement strand
GTTCTGCGCGGGGGGAAAGAGCCAGTCGGAAGTGAACCCCACGCACAAAAAGCGCGCGTCCACACCGGCGAACGACGCGTCCAAAGAGCCGTCCGGCCCGCGCAAGTCGAACAAGTCCAGGGCGCGCGTGAAGTACAGATACGTATTAGCGTCGAACCTGTTGACAAAGCTCTGCCCCTGGTAGTGCAAATAGTCCTCTATCTTGAACGACGGCTTGAAGATTTCCGTGCCGACTATGTTCTTGTGCTCTCGCCCGAACTTGCCCTCCAGCCCCTTGTCGGACAAATACGTAATGTGCGCCATCATACGCGCGATTCCCAACCCGACGCTCGGCACGCGGGCGAGCTCGTAATTTCCGCCGTTCCAGACGGGGTCCTGCATTATGGCCGAGCGTCCGACCTCGTTAAAGGCGATCGCCTGCGCGTTTTGGTGCGCGGTGGTCGCCAGCGCGCAAATGCGCTCCGCCTTGCCGGGAAAGTCAATCGCCCACTGGAGCGCCTGCATGCCGCCCATCGACCCGCCGATTATCATCGCCAGCCTGTCGATTCCCAAATGCTCTATCAGACGGTTTTGGACTTCCACCATGTCCGCCAGCGTCACCGCAGGAAAGGAGAGGTTGTAGCGCTCGCCGGTTTTGGGATTTACGGAGGAAGGCCCCGTAGTTCCGCGGCAGCCGCCTATGCAATTCGAGCAAATTATAAAATACTTGTTCGTGTCCAGCGGTTTGTCCGGGCCGATTATATTGTTCCACCAGCCGGGCTTTCTGTCGTCGAGCGAATAGACGCCCGCGCAATGGTGGTCGCCGGTGAGGGCGTGGCAGACGAGAATCGCGTTTGACTTGTCCGCATTCAGCCTTCCGTAGGTTTCGTAGCGCACGTTGAAAGACTCCAAGCGGCCGCCGAGCTTGAAATCGAGCGGAGTATCGCAAAAGAAATCGGAGTAGGAGACTATGCCCACTTCTCCGTCGTACTTTCGGGGGAGAAATATGTTGCCGGAATCGTTCACTTTTCTGGGGCGGGGGCGGAAGGGTTGTCGGGATTGTCCCGATGCGCGCTCGGAACTTTGGGCTGCGGTTCGGAGTCCGACTTCGACCTGACCGGAAGCAGACCCGCCTCCGCAGACTTGAGGATTTCGGAATCCAGCTTTTCCGTCAGTATCTGCAAATTGACTATTTCCTTTCCGCGCCTCACCTTGAATTTCGCGGTTTCGCCCGGGCGCACAAAGAAGGTACAGTTGCGCAGCTGCGTGTTGTTGAAAACCTTTTGCGAGTTTATCTCCAAAATTACGTCGCCCTCCATGAAGCCCGCCCTCTTTGCCGGCGCGTTCTCCATCACCATGCTGACGACGACGCTGTTTGAATCCCCGTCGACATGGTCCTCCGCGCGCAGGCCGAACCAGCTGTAAACGGGCTCTCCGCACAAGACGATGTCGTCCTTCAATCTCGCAACCGCGCGCGCCGGAAGGACAAAACTGCCGCCGACCTCCGGCAGCGAGGCGATAATCATGCCGACAAACCTGCCGTTCATGTCAAAAATCGCCCCGCCCGTGCTTCCGCTCGGCGCGGGAATGTTTGTGCGAATGTAAACCGTCGGCAGAAAGAGCCCGCCGAACTGGATATTGTGCGCCGCCACTATTCCCGTCCTGGGAGATGGAGGCAGCCCCATCTCGTAGGAGAGCGACATCAGCATCGTGGCCGGAGGGGGAATGTCCGCCTTAGTGTCCATGAATACGGCGCTCGTTCCCTTCTTGAACCCGTTTGCCACCTTCAGCACAGAAAGCGTCGTCAGAGGGTCAAATCCCACGCATTCGGCGTCCATCAACCTGCCGTTGGACTCCACCCAAATCCTCTTTGCCGCGTACGTCACATAGGCGGAGGTGACAACCGTGCCGTCGACTCCGGCAATCACGCCGGAAGCCACGTCAAGGGTGGGCTGTTCGCGCTTTGCGCCGTCCTTGTCCACAAGAATCAGCTGGCGCTGCGAGTACACCTTTACTATGGAGTCCTTATTTTGGTTGAACACCGAATACAGGCGCGACTGCAAGGCTTCCACCGCGTCGAAAGCTTCGCCCGCCGCGGCCGCAGCAAAGGCGTGCGCCCCCACAGAGAGCGCAATCGCCGCCGCCGCCTTTTTGCAAAATCTCATTTGAACGTCAGCATGCTTTCATGCCGGTATTTATCAAGAATATAATGGCCGTTTTCGGGGCGCATTCCGCCCTTATTGCGCGCAATAAAAAACTCCCCGCAAACGAAAAAATCTCTTTTGGTTTTAGACAACCCGCGCAAAAATTCGTTCAATCGCGGCAATCTCCGCGCGGCGCCCTTAGGGGGAGAAGGCGGCAAAAAAACGCGCGGGCAGCGCCGGCGGGGCAAACCGCCGCGGGGCCGCACCTCATCGCGTTTTCGCCGAACCTTGCCGAAAAGGGGAAATTTTGCCGCTTTGCCGCGCGCATGCGCGTTCCGAAGCCTTCAAATCGCGCCCTCCGGCTCCCGCGGGTACGCGCGCCTTTTCGGCCGGCGCGTCCCCGCCCAAAGCGTTGCCGAGTGCACCGAGTATCGAAAGCGCGTCGGGCGAGGCGCAACTGCGCCACAGAAAAAAATTTTCTTCATAAAAAAGCCGCGCCAAAATAACTTCGCCGGCAAACCGAAAAACTTAACCGTCAACCGAAAAACTTTTCGCTTCAATAGCCGCGCTTAAGCGGCGCGCATTTCAGCAGGCCGCGCCAAACGCCGGCTCAAATAAAAGGGCAAGGCGATATACGTCAGGACGGGACATTCCCGAAAAACGCGCGGGCGACGCCGACGGCGCAAACCGCTGCGGTGTCGCACTTCATCACGTTTTCGCCGAGCTTTACCGGCAAAAAGGAATTTTGCCGCGCGCGAGCGTATTCCGAAGCCGACAAATCGCCCTCCGGCCCCACGAGTATGCACGCCTTTTCGGCCGGCGCGCCCCCGCCCAAAGCGTTGCCGAGCGCACCGAGTATCGGAAGCGCGCCGGGCTCAAGGCTGGCGACTATCCGCAAATCAAACTCCCCGCACGAATCGAAAAAATCCCCCAAAGAGCGCGGAGCGCGTATGTCGAATTTTATGAAGTTCGCCGACTGCTTCACAGCCTCTATCACGCGCGCGCGCCATTTGGAAAACTTCCCCGTCATGTCTTCGGCGGCGGAGCGAAACACCGAACGCTCGCTTACTATCGGAATTATTCCGGCCGCGCCAAGCTCGACGCACTGGCGGACGATCTCGTCAAACACCCTGCCTTTGGGAAGGCACTGCGCAAGATACACGCGCGTTCCGCTCCCGCAGACCTCAACGCGGGAAACGACTTCAACGGAACACGCCCTCTGCGAAGCCTCGGCAATTCGGCATCTGAAAACCGTCCCGGACAAATCGAACACGTCCACCGCCTCGCCCGAGCGCGCGCGCAGCGAGCCGCACAAGTGGCGGCTCTCGTCCGCGGACAGGGCAATCCTACAGCCTGCCTGCGGCAGCTGTCCCGATTCCGAAAAATTATGGTACGCTCTCAATCCCGCCATGTGAATCAGCTTGCACTTTTGGCGCGCTTTGTAAAAATATTTTTCATGCAAAATCAAAATTCCGAAAGCCTGCCGACAGAGCGGCTGGCCGGGAAAAACATAGTTCTGGGCGTATGCGGCTCGATCGCCGTTTACAAGGCCGCGGAACTGGCCTCGCTTCTCGTCCGCGGCGGCGCGAACGTCAGGACGGTCATGACCGAAAGCGCGGCAAAGCTGATGTCGCCGCGAATTTTTCAAACCCTGACGCGAAACGACGTGTCTGTGTGCATGTGGAAGGAAGTCGAATCCTGGAAGCCCGAACACATATCGCTGGCCGACTTCGCCGACGCGCTTTTAGTGGCTCCGGCCACGGCGAACACCATCGCAAACTTTGCCAACGGGCTGGCCGGCGACACTCTCGCATGCGTTTATCTCGCAACAAAAGCCCCCGTTTTAGTGGCTCCGGCAATGAATTCCAACATGTATTCCCACCCCGCAGTGCAGGCTAACATCGACACTCTCCGAAAGCGCGGAGTGCGGTTTGTCCAACCGGCCTGCGGGCGCTTAGCATGCGGCGCGGAAGGGGTCGGCAGGCTGGCGGACCCCGCGGAAATAGCGCGCCAAACGGCGGAACTTTTCGGGGTGGGCTAAAAACTATGAACAAAGAGCTTTTTTTAACCCTACGCGAGGAGCTCAAGCGGTTGGCGGCCGAGGGTGAGGAGTTTGTGGCCCTCGACGAATCCTCCGAGCGCTCCCTGAAGGCTCTTGCGGCTTCGTGCGCGCCCGAGCTCTCCGGCGCCCGCAGGCAGTCGCAAAAAATCCCCGCAAGCGAACCGTCCGGCGCGCGCCCGAAAACAATCTCGATTTCCTCCGAACGCCGACGGCCCGCCGAAGACGAGGAAACTCTCGACTCCTCAACGCTGTCGGAAATACGCTTTGCCGACAAAATAGAAATTTCAACCGCCGCAGATCCGGCCAACCCCCCCGAAAAGAGAAAGCTTAAAATAATGCGCCAAATCCCCGAACCCGGCCCCTCCTCCGAAATACCCAAGCCCGTCCCGTTCTCCATTCCGGAGGGCGGCAAGCGCGAACGCTGGGAATTTCTAAAAAATCTCGTATTGTCAGACGCCGTGTGCAACGCGCACGTCAAGCCGGGCAAGAAGGTCGTTTTCGGCGTGGGCAATCTGGACGCAAAGATTTTCTTCTGCGGCGAGGCCCCCGGCGCCGACGAGGAAATTCAGGGCGAACCGTTCGTCGGGCGCGCCGGGCAGCTGTTGACAAAAATCATCGGGGCGATGGGCCTGTCGAGGGGCGACGTCTATATCGGCAACATAATGAACTGGCGCCCCGAAGTGCAGCGCGGGAACAGGCCGCCGACGCAGGAGGAAATGGAGTACTGCCTGCCGTACTTGAAGGCGCAGATTGAAATAGTAAATCCGCAGATTGTCGTGGCGCTCGGAATGACTGCCGTGCACGGGCTTCTCGGGTACGACCCAATGCGGCGAATGGGAAAAGTGCGCGGCAAGTGGACGACTTTCGACGGGCGGGATTTGATGATTACTTACCACCCGTCCTTTCTCCTCCAATACGCGAGCGCCGCGATGAAGCGGCTCGTCTGGGAGGACATGATGGCGGTAATGGAACGCGCGGGAATCCCCATTTCGGAAAAGCAGCGCGGCTATTACGCGCACGCAAAACAATAGTTTTGCCGGCCTTCGGCAAAATAGTAGCCCTTTTCCCAACCGCGCCGCGCGGGCAAAACGCCGGGGAAATTTTCCGCGCACGCGGCAAAAAAATATTGCGCAATGCGCGTTAAAACGCCCTTTGCGCATTTGCAGTCCCGCGCCGGACGATTCGCTCACGCGGAACGTTTGCGCATAATATCACGCCCGTCCACTCCCAATGTGCAGCGCGGCAAAAAACATGCGGAATAAAAATGTATGCGAAAATTTGCGCGCATTTAAAATAAGACGCATTGCGCCTACACGGACTCAATATGCGGCGCGCGCGAAAAAACGCGGATAAAACAACCGCTCTGGCGCAGAGCAAGGCAAACTTTTTTTGTAGACCGCCTACATAACGCAACTCATTGCGGCCTAAAAATTCCCCCAGCTTTTTGGCGCGGATTGCAAAAGAACACGCGTAACAAGCCACACACAATGCGGCATGTACCCGCGCACTCCCAATGTGCAGCGCGACAAAACATGCGGAATAAAAATGTATGCGGAAATTTGCGCGCATTTAAAATAAGACGCATTGCGCCTACACGGACTCAATATGCGGCGCGCGCGAAAATGCGAATAGAACAACCGCTCTGGCGCGTCCGGCAAAGCACAGCCCTCTGTGGACGCCGGCATGCGCGCGGCTGCGCGGCAAAACGCCCGTTTGCAAGCGGCAATTTTTACGGCGCAAAAAAGGCGTAAAAATATTTCGGAGCCGCGCGCTTAAACGCGTCGGGCGGCAAGGATCCGACTAAATTTGAAAATAAAATCCGGCGTACGGTCGATAAAAATTTCCGCAATCCGCGGGTGCGAAGGAACGCAAAGATTTTTCGCCGATTTTTGGAATTGCGGGTTAGAAACGTAATCCCACGCAAAACAACAAAAAAAATTTCGGAATGCTATTTTGGGAGATTCAAACGGATTGCGTCGAATTTGGAGACGGATTTAAATTTGAAGACATTTTTTCTTCGCGCTCCAAAATAAAGCGGAATTTGGAGCGGCTTTTAAGGGTGGAAAATTTTTAACAGCCCAACCATGCCGCGCGGGCAAAACGCCAAGGAAATTTTTCCCGCGCACGCGGCGCAAAAAAATCCGTACATGCGGCGCAAAAATCCGCGCATGCGGTACAAAAAAGCCCGATTCCCAAAATGCGCTGCAGGCGCCGAGGCGGCTTCAATCGGCGTTCTCAATAGAAACTGCCGGGAGCGGAAGCGTTTTTTAATCCCGTTTCGCCGCTCCCGCTTCGCTTTTGCAAAACCGGACTTCGCAGCGCCTCACGCTGCGAGCCAGTAGAGCGCCAAATAGTAAATCATCGCCTGTCCCGCGATTCTGTCAAATTCCACCGCCTCAAGCAAACTGCGAACGAGCCTGCGCTCTTGATCGGACATTTTCCCGCCGTACGCAATAACCATTCCCGCATACGCCGGAGCCTCCGAAGCAAACCAGACGCTGCGCCACTTTTTCCGCTCTGCCGCGCCCTCCTCTCCGCCGGTTTCCCGCCAGTCGGGAGCGAGCATGTACTTCGTCGAATCGGGCAGCGAGTCCCAGCGTTTGAGCGCGGGCAAAAGGCGCTTTGCCCCCAGAACCTTGGACTTTTCCAAAATCTCCGCGCACCGCGTTCGCGTCCGCGCGTCCGGAGCCAGTTCCGAAATCAGCCTTAACGACAAGTGCATCTGCCAATGCGCCCACGGCGCGACATTATCGGAAAAGCCGAAGCTCTGTTCGACGGCCGCGTCGGCGTATTTTTCGTATTCGCGCAGATATTTTTCGTCCTTTGAAACCTCGTATGCGGCAATGTAAATCATCGGGAGTCTCGCGGCTTCGTGCGGGGCGACTTCCCACATTTTGGAAAGCGCGGCGCCGCGCTGCGGGCGCTTTCCGTCGGCGTCTAAAAAATTGTAGTCGTTTTCGGGCTTTACGGTGCGCATTTGGTGGTCGGCAATCGCGCAGAGCAGACGCGCGGCCTTGGACTTGTCGGAAGCCGCAGAAAGGGGGCTGCGCCAGTACAAAAACGCAGCATTCACCGCCTCCGTCACCTGGTCGCGCGAGGAGACGGGATAGCGGCCGGCCGCGTCGAACGGGCTTTTCCCCCTCAGGACGAAACCGGGATTGGCGTGCTCCATGACGCAGTTCCAAATTCCGCCGAAAATTTTTGACGCAGCTTCCGCAAGAGAAGATTCATGCGTCGCGCCGTATTTAGCGAGGGTTGCAATCATCATTATATCCGCGTTTATTGCGGCGTTTTCCATGCCCGTGCCGTACCCCATAGGATTGGGAATATTCCGGCTTATTTCCTCAGGCTTGGGAAAATGCTTGAACTGTTCCCCCTCCTCCCACGAATTTAAATAGTCGTAAAACATCGACGTCTTGGGAGAGTAAAAATGTCCCCACAGCGCCTTCCACGCGGCTTCCGCCCTCTTGTCCGCCGCGAAAGCGCCATCGGCAAAGCACGCGCCTGCCCCAAAAAACGCCGCGGCAAAGAAAATGGCGAGAAGCCCCTTAAAGATTTTTCCAGACTTCCCAAAACAAGATGTCCCAAAACAAGCCGATTTCATTCTTTCGTCATTAGCCGTTAAAAAATTGCGCCGCTGGAAGGAAAGGCCGAAAAAAAACCGCGCGCGAGCGCATTCCAATTTTGCAAGGCGCGCGCAAATTCCGATTCTTATCCCCCCGCATGCTTTGACTTCTTAAAGCGGCGCGCCCAATGCGCAACGAAAAAACGTTTCCGCAACAGGCAAACCATTTGCCGCCCGCACCCGCCTTTCTTTCCGCCTAAAAGCTTTTTGCCGGCAAAAACCGCACGCCGCAATATTGCAACCGCCGCAACGCGCGGTTGAATCCGCGCGAATCCGCGCAATAATTACGGCAACGCACGCGCCCTGTTGTACCCGCCCCTTTGCGCAACGAATCCCGTTACACCCGGCAAAGCGCGCAAGTTTTCCAATTTAAAACAGCCGAAACTCAAGCTATGCGCCGATTCGGCCGTTCAATGGCAAAAAGCCCTGCGGAAAGTCCGGGCCAAATTTCGCAAAGTCCGCGCAAAGTCCGCGCGAAAGGCGACAGCAACTATCGCATCGGCGCGCCTCAAAACCGCCGCCGCCCAACTCGCCGCGCCCGGCGGGACAACTTCCGCCGGAAACCGGAATTTTTTGCGGCGATTTTTACCTGGCTCGCGCGCTACTTGGCGACGTCCACATACCTCTTTATGTTCCGAATCGTCCAAAGAGTGATGTGTCCGTTGATGTCCGTCTGCGCGGTCTCGCCGACCTTCTTGTCCAAGAGAGCCTGCGCGAGGGGAGTGCGGTAGGAGAAAATGTTTTTCTGAGTGTCGCTGTCCCACGCGCCGAGAATCGTGCATGTCAGCGTCTCTCCCTTGTCCGTAGTCAAATCCACGACGGAGCCGATTGAAACTGCCTTGTCCGTCGCGTCGGTAAAGTCGATGACGTCGGCAATGGCGATTTCCCTCTCCAGAAGCACGCGGCGCGCCGTGAGAGTCTCGTCGTGCTCGCGCGCCATTTTGTATTCCGAATTCTCGCGCAAGTCCCCGAGTTCGCGGGCGGCCTCGATCGCCTTTTTGCTCTCCGGAAGCTGGTTCTTGACGATGTCTTCCAGCTCCTCGCGCCGGGCCTGCATGCTCCAGGCCGAAACGAATATGCGCTTCTCCTTGGCATCGGACTTGGAAGCCACGAGGCTTTGAACGGCCGGGAACATCTTGATTATGCGCGCCAGTATCGACTTCTTGTTCAGCTCCTCGAAGCCCTGGTTGAGCAGCAGCGTCTGCGCCAAGTCGCGCGCGGTTTCGGCGGTGGAGTCTTTCAGCATGTCCCTGACTAAGTCGCGGTCTTCGCTGAGAGCGTCGGCAAGGGGTATGCGGGCGGTGCTCACGACCGTCTCGCGCTGGAGAGCCTCGTCGTCAACGGCCGCCAATAGCGCGCTCAAAAGCTCCTGGTTTATGAGGCCCTCAAGTATGTCCGCGTATTTGGGCTCATTGCGGTTTTTTACTATCCAAAGTATGACGGAGCCGCGCAGGGTCTGCTCCTCAAGCCACCTCTCGAGGCAGCTCTTTATGAGCTGGCGCGAAGTGATTCCCTTGCCGTCGTCGGAAATCTCCTCCCCCTTGACAAAGTGCGACTCGCGCGAATCGTCCCAGCTCAAAAGGAAGTCCACGCACTCTTTCGTAAAGCGGCCCTCGCTGTTTTTCAGCAGGCTTATTATCTTGTCGCGCCAATCAGTGGTGTAAATGCGGGTGATGAGGTCCAAAAAGCGCTCCAAATAGGAGGAGGGAAGGTTTCTGGCAAGCTCGTTGAGGCCCTCGTTCGGATCGCGCTCGACGCAGGCGGCGATTATGTCTTTGCTTCGCGGCGCTATTTCCTCAACCTTGGACTCCTCCCCGGGATACAAATAGCGAACCAGATTGTTGCGCACCCAAATGCCGTGCAGGCGGTCGGCGTCGTTGAGAGAGCGCGCGTTCTTGATGGCCTCGGTAAGCTCGTCTTTAATTTTGGGAAGCTCCGACTTTATCTCCTCGACGCTGTCCGCAGTCGCAACTTTGTACAGCCGCTCGGCCAAAAGTATCTTCTTCTTGGGCTCGCGATTCAGGAAGTATTCGCGCAAAACCTCCTGCTCGGGCTTCATTTCGTCCTCCTTTTCGCGCAGGAGGTAAGACTCGTTCTTCGCCTTCGGGCACGCCACCCGCGGATCGCGGAAAAGCGCCTCCTTGGCCTTGTTCCACCACGCCCGATACGCCTTTTCCGCCGCCTTGTTCTGCTTGGCGAACTGCGCCTCGGAAACGCCCTCGGTATTGATCGGCTTGTACCCGAAAAGCTGCTTCATCAGATTCTCAAGCTCGATGGCGCTCGCGGTGCGGTCGGCCTTCTTCTCAAGGTATTTCACTACAAATTCGGCGGCGTCGGACTTCATCTCGTTCTCTAAGGCCGCCCGGTCCGTGCGGTAGCGGACCAGTAGGTTGTCCTCGGGCAGTATCTCTATCTTATCCACGCAAAAGACGGGATCCATCATGTGCCCCTCTTTGCCCTCAAAATCTATCACCAGCTTCCCGGCAGCGGCGTCAAAGTTTCGGATTTTTCCGAATCCCCAGCTGCCGTGCAGGCAGTAGGCGCCGTCGGCCATGGCTTCGAGCTTTTCGCGCTTACCGCGAAGTTTCGGATTTTTGGCGATGATTTTATCAATGGATTCTGAATTCATAAATTTACCTTGAATTTTGCGTTCGGCGGAATATACGCCTATGCGAAAAATGGAAACCCCGTCTGAATCTGCAGACTTCGGCGGCCAAATGTGCGCCATCGACGTTGTGCTCGCCTACGAAAACAGCCCGTCGAAAGCCGACGAGATATTATCCGCGCATTTTTATTTATCCCCCAAATACAAAGGATATTCACGAATTTGTCAATTTATCTTTTTAACTCTTTTGCGCAATCTTTCGCTATTAAATGCGGCTATAAAAAACTTTTCCCCGCGGCCGCCGCGAAAGAAGCTTAAGGCTCTGCTATTGGCCGCCGCGGCGGAGTGCCTGGCGGGCGAAAATAGAAGGGTTGCGCAAGTGTCGCACGCGTGGGTCGGGGCGGCAAAAAGGCTGTTTTCGCCGGCCGAGGCAAAGTTTGCCAACGCGTTCTTGCGAAGATTTCCGGAGTTCGTCGAAGGCGTTCGGAGGCTCGAAGATTCGCCGGAGAATTTGGAGCTAAAGTACGGCTGCCCCGTCTGGCTTGCGAAGCGCTGGATCAGAGAATTTGGAATCGGGGCAACTCTGGAAATTTTGCGCCTGTCGCAGCGGCCGTCGAGGGTTTTTTTCAGGAAGTCGCAAGTTCCGGAGGCGGAGGAGCCATTTTTAAATTTCGCAAAATTTTTTGAAAATTCAAAATTTGAAAATTTTTACGCCCTGAAATCCGGAAATTGGGAGAAAGTTTCGCGCCTGTTGCAGACGCCGTATTTTTACGTTCAGGATCCGTCGACTTCGAGAGGCCCGAAGATGCTGGCCCCAAAAGCCGGGAAGTCGTATTTAGACCTGTGCGCGGCCCCCGGGGGAAAATCGAGGCTCATTGCGGATTTGATGTTGGAGGACTTTAGCAATAGCCGCGCGAACGCTTCGCGGGGCTTTAAAGGGACGCTCGTATCGGTGGATTGCGGAAAAAAACGAATGGAGATGCTCGGCGAAAATATGTCAAAATCGCTCCTGAAGAACGCGGTTTTGGTCGAGTGCGACCTGCTCGGGGAATCTTTGGAAGATAAACTCGTTTCCGCAGGTCTTCAAACGGATTTCGACGGCGTGTTTCTCGACGCTCCGTGTTCCAACACCGGGGTTTTGCGCAGGCGCCCGGACGCGCGCTGGAGATTGTCCGAAGGCGACATATCAAACTGCAAAAAAATTCAGTTCGAAATGCTGAAAAAAGCCGCAAGATTCGTACGCGCGGGAGGAAAGATGCTGTATT
>CALXMX010000220.1 GCA_944389575.1 uncultured Opitutales bacterium | reverse complement strand
GCAGTACCTTTCAACCGGCTCGTCAAATCGAATTTTTCCGCCCGAAAGCATCGAAAGCGAAATCAGCGCAACGCTGCTCTTGCCGAGAGGAACGGGGGAGTTTACGCCGAAATCCGGCAGTCGCCCGGCCGCCGGGGGAAGCCCAGCAGCCTTGTCGGGCGCGGGCTTGTCCGCATTCTCCGGGAAGTCCCAGACCGACATATACAGAGTTTTCCCGTTCTGCACTACGCACATTCCCCCCGCGCGCGCGCCGTTTTTTTCCAATGCGCTTCCGAAGTTCCGCCCCAAAAACCTCAATCTGGAAATGGATAATTGACGCCCCTTAAAATTGCCCGGCGCATGCGCGGCCGAACCCCGCCCTTCCGCGGCCGAACCGCCGGCGAATAGCGCGCCGGAAGCTCCGGCGCCGGATTGTGCGAGCGCGCCATACTCGCCGTCTCCGCCGTCTCCGCCGTTTCCGCCAGCGCCTCCATTTTCTCCGCCGCTTCCTCCGGCGCAGCCGAAAAGCGCAAGCGCCGCCGACAGCGCGAGTATGCGATACGTCGCCGCAAAGCGCGCAAGAAAAAGACGCTCCAGACGCTCCGCAAAAACGGCCTTCACGCCAGACGCGCGGCCTAAAATTTCCGCCCAAACGCCGCCGACAGCGCGAGTATGCGATACGCCGCCGCAAGGCTCGCAAGAATAAAACGCTCCAGACACTCCGCAAAAACGGCTTTCACGCCAGACGTGCGGCCTAAAATTTCCGCCCAAATTTCCGCCCAAACGCGCGCGCGCAAATTCCGGGCATATCCGCGCCGCGCGCAATGCAACCGACCGCGCACGCCTTCCAATTCCGAAAACGCAAGTGCTACGCGCCACTTCAGACTAAAGTTTAAAACGCTTCACCGGAAGCCTGCCCGACTTCGACTTCAGCCACTGCTCCAAATCCGCGGGAACCCTCATTTCCGCAAGAAGTTCCCCAAACATGCACGAGCGCGCCTTGACGCGGGCGGCCAAACAGGAGATGTCCATAGTCAGATCTACCCTGCGCTCCCCGCGGACGGGCTCGATAAACTCGTCCGGATTCAATCCGAAATGCTCGGCTATTCTCCGGCCCATATCGAAGCGCGAAAGCGGCTCAAGCCCCGCGTAATGGTAGATGCCGCTGACATTGTTGCGCTGGCAGAGCTCGACTAAAAGGCCGCCGAGCCGCTCCGCCGAAAGGGGGCATTTTATTTCGTCTTCGCGAAGGGCAGTCCGCTCTCCGCGCGCCCACGCGCGCAGAAGCTTCTCGTGCAGAGAGCGGCGGGTCGTAAGGCTGTTTCCGCTGACATGGCTGAGGCGCAACACCACGCTGGTCGGCGCGGAAACTTTGAGCACCCTCTTTTCCGCCAGCAGTTTCAGCTGCCCGTAAAGGGTGGTCGGATTGGGAATGTCGGTATTTCTATACGGGGCGGCGGAGCCGTCGAAAACCATATCCGTCGAAAGGTGGATAAAGCGCGCGTTCACATGGTCGGCAAGAACCGCGAGGGTTTCGGGAAGCTCCGCGTCTAAGCGGTTGGCCAATTCGGGGTTGGCGTCGACGTCCGCCGGGCTGGATATCGCCGCGCAGTTTACAACCGCCTCGGGAAAGACGTCCAACACTAACCGCTGGAGCGCGGCAAAATCGGCCGCGTCAATCGAGACGTTTTTGACTCCGCGCATCTGCGGAAGCGCGTTTTTCCCCGACACCGCCACCACGCTGTGCCCGTCCTCCGCCGCCGCGCGCACAAAATTCCAACCCACCAATCCGCTTGCGCCTGTGCATAATAGCAACATATCGTTATTTTCAAAAAAAATATCCGCGCTTGCAAATATTAAATGGCGCGCAATAATGAAAGTTTCAGATTTTAGAAAGAATTATGAGCCTTGAAAATACGGTAAAGAAACAGATAAAGTCGCTTCCCGTCTACGAGACGGGCAAGCCGATAGAGTACGTGGCGCGCGAATTCGGGCTGGATCCCGACGGAGTTCTGAAAATGGCGTCGAACGAAAATCCGCTCGGCCCCTCGCCGAAGGCGGTCGAGGCGGTAAAAAAGCGCCTCGAAACCCTAAACTACTATCCGGACGGAGGCTGCTACGACCTCCGCATGAAGGTGGCGAAAGTCCGTTCGGTAAAGCCGACGCAGCTCACCTTCGGCAACGGCTCCAACGAGATTCTCGAATTTCTGGCGCAGTGCTTTGTGGACCGCGGCGACGAAACCGTTTTCGGGGAGCAGAGCTTCATCGTTTACAAGCTGGCCACCATATTTATGGGCGGAGTCTGCAAGAGCGTCCCCATGCCCGGCATGCGCTACGACCTCGACGCCCTTCGCGACGCCGTCACCGACAAGACGAAAATTGTCTTCATGACAAATCCGAACAATCCGACCGGCGCGGTCGTAAAGGAGGACGACGTTCTCGCGTTCGCCCGCTCTCTGCCGGAGCGCGTCGTATTTTGCTACGACGAAGCCTATGTCGAATACCAGGACGAACAGCCGAACCTGCTTCCGCTGATAGAGGAGGGGCGGAACGTCGTGTGCCTGCGCACATTCTCCAAAATCTACGGGCTGGCGGGGTTGAGATGCGGATACGCCTATTCCTCCGAGGAGATGGCGGACTACCTCAACCGCGCGCGCGAGCCGTTCAACGTGAACTCCCTCGCGCAGGTGGGCGCATGCGCCGCACTCGACGACACCGAATTTGTCGAGCGAAGCCGCAGCGTAAACAAGGCTGGCATCAGGCAGTTTGCCGAAGCGTTCGACAAGCTCGGATTGGAGCATTTTGAGCAGGGCGCAAACTTCGTCATGCTAAAGACGGAAAACGCCGTGGATAAATTCCGCCAGCTTCAAATGCGCGGAATAATCGTGCGCCCGAACGTGGGATACGGCCTTCCGGACTGGCTTAGAATCACCGTCGGCACTCCGGAGCAAAACGAACGCTGCATTGAGGAGATAAAAAAGCTCATCTGAGGGCGCATGGATTCCCCCGTCGCAGTCTGCTCCGCTTTGGCCGCCTGCCTCGCCCTGTGCTGCGCGGCGCAGGCGCTGGTGGCGGCGTTCGCCTCGGCGCTCGCCGCAAAGAAATTCCCGCAGGTCGGGAGCGCGGGTGCGGCGAAATCGGCAAAGCCGGACGCCCTGTCAGCGTCGGCGAAATTCTTTCTCGAACGCTCCGACCGCGCGGGCGCGGCAATTTCAATGCTGCGCGCAGCCCTCCTTGCGCTTTCGGCTTTCTGCGTCGCAGCGGGCGCGCGGGAGGTTTTCGACATGCGCCAAAACTGGCTCGGGACGGTCGCCGCATTCGCGCTGTCGATTCCGGTATTGCTGGCCTTGCAGCGCGCGTTCTTCGACCTCCCATTTTCCGCCCTCGGGCGCAGGAGCGCGGCGGGCACGCTCAACCGGCTGTCCAAGCCGTTTTTTGTCGTCTACGCGATATTTGCGCCCCTGGAGTTTCTCGCGCAAAAATTGGGAACGGCAATTTTGGGGAACAAACATTGCGAATGCGCTCCATTTGAATATCTCGACGTGGAGGTCATGCTGCGCGCGCAAAATTCGGAGGCCGAATCGATATCGCCGTACGCCGGAAAGATTCTCAACAACGCCCTGCGCCTCAGCGAACTCGACGTCAGCGACGTGATGCTGCCGCGAAGCCAGGTGGCCTACATGGATACGGAGGCCGCGAACTCGGAAAACATCGCCATCGCCCTTGAAAAGGGCTACACGCGATACCCGCTCTGCCGCGACAACCTCGACAACTGCTTAGGGTTCGTCCACATAAAAGACATACTGAATTTCGTCTGCTCAAACGAAAGCGCGGACTCGATAGACCTAATGAAAATCCGGCGCGACACAATACGCCTGAAGGAGACCGACAAGCTCGAATCCGCCATGATGAAGATGCTGAAATACAAACTGCACATGGCCGTGGTGGAGGACGAATTCGGGGGAAACATAGGCGTATTGACGCTCGACGCGGCTCTAAGCCAGTTGGTGGGGAAAATACGCGACGAGTTCGACAGCGCCGCGCAAGATAAGACGATTCAAGCCGCGGGAAAAAACAGGTACCGAATATCCGGCTCGGCCAGCCTGCACCGCGTCGAGGACTTTCTCGATGTGGATTTTGAAACCGACGAAGTATCGACTTTCGGGGGCCTAATAACCCTCACGCTCGGGCGTTTTCCCGAGCCCGGAGAGCGCATATTGTTCTCCGGGCAGCGCCTGCGCGTGACCGTCGAGAGCGTCGGGGAGCGCATGGTGGGCGACTGCGTCGCGGAAATCGAAGAGCCCGAGCGGGAGGCTTAATCCGGGGGAAGCCCGAGCCGAGTTGCCCCGCTTCAAATTGCCCCGCTTCAAACTGCCCCGCGAATTTTCCGGAATCGTTCCGCCTTCGCCTGCGAAACGGCTTTGTTCATTCTTCCCCTTTTCGCTCAAACTCCCAAGATTAACCGGGCCTCATTACGCCCCGCTTCCATTCAAAAACAAAAGATGCGAATGCGGGCAATTCCATTTCCCCCGCCATGCGCGGATTGCTTTGCCCATACAGCCTAAATTCTTCCGCCGCACCCGTCACGATTTCCTTTCCCGCAAAGTCCGCCGGCTCATTTTGCACGCCGGCTCATTTTGCAACCTCTTTCCCGGCGTCCCGTCAAACCGTCGCCTCCGCATCGCAGGCGCCCCGGATTTATTCGGCGGGCGCGCCAGTTAACCCTGCCGGGCGAGCCGTTAATATTCGCCGGGCGCGCAGATTAGCTTTGCCGGGCGAACTTTGTCGGGCTAACCGAAATTCGCCGCCCGCAATGAGGGACGCGCATTAGCGAACGCCTTTGTCGCGCCCGGAACGCGCGCCGCACCCGGATTTTTTAAGCCGCCAAAATATCGACGTGCGCTTGGCGAATGCGTCGTCGCTTTCCGACAGGCGGGCTTGGGCGCGCTCCAACGTCGCGGGGGAAATTTTCCCGGATTGGGCAAATTCTGCGCCCGCCCTTTCAAACGCATTCAAAATCGAGCGCATTCTGAGCGAGCGCGAATCGGAATCGACAAAGTACGG
>CALXMX010000219.1 GCA_944389575.1 uncultured Opitutales bacterium | reverse complement strand
GGTTCCTGGGGGCGGCCGCCGCGTCGGTTTTCACGGGATATTCAATGATAGTCAAGGCTCCGCAGGTTCTGGCGGAGGAGACTGTGAAAAAGCTTTCCAATGCTTCCGGAGCGGCTTCGGGAGTAAGTTCGGGGGCGGCTTCCGGGGCGGAAGGCTCCAAGCCGCAAATTCCGTTCTTTACTCCGTCGATGGCGTTTAAGTCGCTGGATTGCGACGTGCTTGTGGCCGGGGGCGGGCTGTCGGGCATATGCGCGGCTATTTCCGCCGCCCGCAAGGGAATGAAGGTCATAATCGTGCAGGACCGCTCGCGCCTGGGCGGAAACGCGAGTTCGGAGATAAGAATGCACCCTCTGGGAGTTCCTTCCAGAAAGGTCGGCTGGCGCGAGGGCGGGCTGATTGAGGAGCTTAAGCTTGAAAACGCCGCGCGCAATCCGCAGCTTTCGTGGGAAGTTTGGGATCTCATATTGTTCGACAAGTGCGTTTCAGAGCCGAACATCAAGCTGATATTGGACACGTCCGTATGCGGCGCGGAGTGCGAAAATTCCGAAATCAAGGCGGTATACGCGAGGAGTGACGCCACGCAAACTGCGTACAAAATCGCCGCGAAAATCTATGTAGACGCCACCGGGGACGCGCGCTTGGGGATTGAGGCGGGCGCGGAGTACATGTCGGGGCGCGACGGCTCAAAGAAGTACGGGGAATCCCTCGCCGACTACGACGAGGTGGGCACGCGCCAGGGGTCGTCGCTCATGATGACTTCCAGGCTGTACGACAGGCCCATGCCGTTTGTCGCGCCCAAATGGGCTAAGAAAATAACTCCGGAGCAGCTGAAGTACCGCCAGCCCCGCAAGAACGAGCTGGCTTACGGCTATTGGTGGATTGAGCTCGGTGGCGTTTACGACGCCATAAAGGACGCCGAGATGCTGCGCTTTGAGCTTCTTTCCATTGTCATGGGAGTGTGGGATTATGTGAAGAACAGCGGGAAGTATCCGGCCGCCGCCAATCGCGCGCTGGATTTTGTCGGCATGCTTCCCGGGCGGCGCGAGACGTATAGATTGGCGGGCGGCCATGTGTTGACCCAGCACGATATCGAGGGCGGCTGGAAGAAATTTTCAGACGCCGTCGCCGTCGGGGGGTGGACGATGGACGACCACCCCGCCAAAGGTTTTTACGCCTCCGAGCGCAAGCCGTGCCGCCAGCATCCTTCCGGGGATTTCTACAACATTCCGTTCGGTTCGCTGTACAGCAAAAATATAAAAAACCTCATGATGCCCGGGCGCAACGCGAGCTGTTCCCACGTGGCGTTCACTTCGACGCGCGTGATGTGCACGTGCGCGGCCATGGGGCAGGCTGTCGGAACGGCGGCGGCCATGTGCGTGGAACTCGGAAAATTTCCGTCGGAGATCAGGGCGGACGCGGGGCTCGTAAAGAAGCTCCAGCAGACTCTCCTGCGCGACGACCAGACCATCATAGGCCTCAAAAACGAGGACGAGGCGGATTTGGCCCGCGGCGCGTTGGTTTCGGCCTCCGGCTCGACGGACGGCTCGCTCCCGCAGAATATCTTGAGCGGCGTGTGTATAGACGCGCGCGGGGAAAATAAAAACAGGTGGGTGGCGGACGCGAAGTCGAAGCCGTGGATTCAGCTCGATTGGACGTCTCCGCGCAAGATTTCGCGCGTCCGCATAAAGTTTGAGTCCGGTTTCGAGACTCTGACAATGACTGGAAGCGAAGGCATCGTCGCCGGAATGGTCAAGGGCCCGCAGCCGAAGCTCGTCAAGGATTACAAATTGACCGCCGTGCTCTTCGACAATTCCGAAGTGACGCTGGCCGACGTAAAGGGCAACTATCAAAAGTTGGTCGAACACGCTTTTGCGCCCGTCAACGCCAAGTCCGTGCGCCTTTCTATTTCCGAAACGAACGGCGCGCCGAAAGCGTATGTAAACGAGATTCGCGTCGAGGCGTAGCGAAAACCGCAAGTTTGCGCGGGCCGCCGATTTCCCTTCGAGAGTTTGCGTTGCTTTGAAAGGGCCGCATTTTAAATTTGCGTGCGCTTTTGCCGCGGACGGATTTGCGCGCGACGCTGTAGCGAGTTGCTGGCATTTCTGCGGTGAAGCGGGCGTGGTTGTCCGGCGGGTAAGGCTGGTGTAGCGGGTACGGCGGATACGGCGTAGCGCTGCCGCGGTGGCGCGGGCCGCCTTTGAGCGAACAGCGCGATTTTTTTTAAGCGCGGCGCTTTCGGAAGAGCCGCATTCTTTCCAATTTTTTGCGTCTTTTTGCGCGGGCATTATTTGAAGTGTTTGCGCGGTTTTGCCCGCATCATTTTTGCGGCGTTCGCGCGGCTTTGCGGCGAGTACGGCGCGGAGGGTGGGGAGGGCGCGGAGGTGCGCGCACCGCCTTTCGACGCCTGCGCCACTCGCAGTTTTTTGCGCTCCCACTCTCCGTTGCGCGCGGCGCGTTTGCGGCTTTACATCTCGCGCGTTTTTGACGATTTAACTCTTCGGCGCGAGGTTGAATGTGGACGTTTTTTTACAGCGCAAAATTCTTGACCGGCGCAATGCGGGCGTTAATATTACTTTCGTTTTTACGCCGACTGTTCAATCGTTTGAGCGGGGGAAGGCCAAATTGTGAACAATGATGAGGTAAAGGTATTATGAAAAGAAGGGAATTTGTGTCCAAACTTGCGAAGGGGAGCGCATTATTGGGCTTTCCGACGCTCATACCGGCGTCGGCGTTAGGGAGGGACGGGCACGTCGCCGCAAATAGTAGAATCGCCATGGCGTCCATAGGGCTCGGCACCCAGGGGACGAGCAACACGTCCAATTTCGCCTCCGATCCGCGCGTGCAGATTGTGGCGCTGTGCGATGTAAATAACGCCTCGGAAGAGAATTCGTGCTACTACGGTTATCAGAACAACGTCACGCGGGGGCTTCAAAGCGCCCTCAAGCGCTTTAAGGGCGCGGAGGCGTACACAGATTTTCGGGAAGTCATAGCCCGGGGCGACATCGACGCGGTGACGACCGCGACTCCGGATCACTGGCATGCTGTGATAGCCCAGGCGTGCGTGGCGGCCGGCAAGGACGTTTTCGGCGAAAAGCCCCTGACGCGGACGATACGCGAGGGTATCGCGCTGCGCGACATGGTGCTGAATTCCGGCTGCGTCTGGCAGACGGGGTCGTGGCAGCGTTCGCTTCCGAATTTCGTCCAGGCGGTCGAGCTGGTCAGAAACGGCGCGCTCGGAAAAATCTCCAATGTTAAAATCGGGCTGCCCGGAAACTTCAAGGCCGAGGTCCTGCGCCCCGAACCCGTGCCGGAGGGCATGGATTGGGAAATGTGGCAGGGGCCGGCTCCGCACACGTCGAATTACAATCCGCGCAAGACGTTTACGCGCTGGCGCGGAATCTCCGATTACAGCGCCGGGAAAATCGCCGATTGGGGGGCGCACCATCTCGACATCACTCATTGGGCATTGGGGTTGGACAACACGGGTCCGGTTGAAATCGTGCCCCGCAAGATCGTGATGCCGGTCGAGGGCTTTTCGGATCAGCCGCTCGAGTTTACTTTAGAGTTCCACTACCGCGGGGGATTGGTTGTGGAAATGTCGGACAGATTCAGAAACGGCGTGGAATTTTTCGGCACGAAGGGCAAGATGTTCGTCACCCGCGGCAACATTTACGGCGAGCCGATGGAGCTGGTGCGTCGCATAGGGCCGCGCGAGGAGCGCGTGTACCCGATACGCAACTTCCACTTCGGCGCGTTCATAGACAGCGTCATTGACCGCCGCAAGGCCGTGACTGACATAGACGTGGCGCACCGCACAAACACCGGCTGCCTGCTGGGGGAAATCGCGTACAGGCTTAACCGGCCCATACGCTGGGATCCCGAGCGCGAGGTCATCGTGGGCGACGAGGCCGCCGCCCGCCTGTGCGACAGGGCGTATACGGCGCCCTGGCAATTAGTGGGATAAAAAGGGAAGGAAAGGATTTTTTGATGAAAAATATTAAGATGCTTTTCGCAGCCGCGTCGCTGTCGCTTTGCGGCGCGCTCTCGGCCGACTACTACGCGGACTTTGCCGCATACGACGCCGGCGGCAGCCTGAAATGGTTTCACTCACTGCGCATGGCTTCCACTGACAAGTCCGAATCCGATCAGATAGAGGAGAAAATTTTGGAGGTCATATCCGGCAAAAAAATATCGGACGAGGCGTTTCGCTTAGCCTGCGTGATACTCAAGCCGATAGCTACTGACGATTCTGTGGAGCCGCTCTCGAAGTTTTTGGGCGACGAAAAGCGCGTTGTGCCCGCTTGCGACGTCTTGCAGACGCTCGATTCGCGCTCCGCGTCCGCGGCCCTTGCCGGCGCGTTGAAGAAGTCGGAGGGCGCGTGCGCGCGCTCGATACTCAACGCACTGGCTTCGCGCGGCGACAGCTTGGACGCCGTGATAGAGGCGACCTCGCACGACGATTTGCAGGTTCAGAGGCTTGCGACTCTCGCGTTGGGAAAATACCCCGTTTCAAAATCTGTCGACGCGCTCGAGGAAATAACCAAGGGGGGCGACGGGCGCGTGGAGTTCGCGTATTTGGCGCTGTGCACGCTGGCCGACAAGGCTGCGAGAAACTCGAACAAGGCTCTCGCGCGGCGCGCGCTCGCGGCGGTGCCGCCGGACTTCGCAATGGCGGTGGTTTCGCG
>CALXMX010000218.1 GCA_944389575.1 uncultured Opitutales bacterium | reverse complement strand
AAGTTGCAAACGCCTGCGCGCGCCGCGCCGCGCGTTTTTCGTTTCGGAACGCGTGTTTGCTTTGCGCGGAGGTGGCGCCTTTTTTTGCGGGCTTAATCTGCGATGGGCGGTTGAGTTATTAAAGTTTTTTTCGCCTTGTGAAAAAGTCGCTCCAAATAATTTTTTAGACTGCGGGCGGAACAGACTGCGGGCGGAAAATGCCTTTAAGCACAAATCTGCTGTCTTCCCGCAAATCGGCCGCAATCTCTTTTAATAAACAATCTCTTTTAATAAAATATTCCGAATTTTTCCTATCGCGGATTTTTCCGCCGCCTCTCCCCTTTTGCCTCCCGTTCCCATTCGCACAAGCGTTTGCCGATTCCGCGCCCGCGGCGAATTGCGTGGCGAATTGCACGACGAATTGTACGGCGAATTGCGCGATGAATTGCGCGGAGGAATGCGCGGTTTGCGCCGGTCTTGCAATATGCGCGTCGGTTCGGAGCTGTCGGGGGGCGTTTTGCTTTCCCGGCGTTTTTACGGCGGAATTGCCGCGCAGATTGCGGAATTGATAGGAGGGGCGCGGAATACTTGATCGTTTTTTCGCCGATGAAGGGCTTAAATTTAGACTTGGCAGGCCGGAAAATTATTTTTATTTAAAAGTTATTTTCTATCAAAGGAAGAATGATGAATTTCAAACAGGCAGTCATTGCGGCGTTGTCCGTTCTATCGGTTTGCGCATACGGCGAGCCGGCAAAAAAACCTTCGGAATCCGGCCAGCCTGCGCGCATAGTTTTGAAGGGAAGCGACATTGTAAAGCCCGCCATTGAAGACGAGCTGATGGAGCTTGCCAAACGGGAGCGCATTTCGCTGTCGCTTGACATGAAGGGCACGTATCCGCTCCTGAGGGAAGACTCTCCCGAACCTTTCGACGTCGCCGTGGTGGCGGTGCCGAAGGGGAGCAAGCTCCCGTCCGATCTCGTGGCGATACCGTTTGCGTATCAGGTTGCGATGGTCGTCGTAAATGCGGCCAATCCCATAGAGGAAATATCGACGGATACTTTGCGGAAAATATATTCAAAAGTCTCGTCCGGCCGAATAGAATCCTGGAGCCAGGTCGGGATAAGATACGCGGGGCTTCGCAGCATTCTCGCGCTGATAACGGGGTATTCCGACGGCATATATGTCGAGCTGTTTAAAAATTCCTCTTTCGACGGCGGCGAATTGGGCGATTGGGTGACGATGATGAAGAACTCTTCCGAAGTGCTTTCAAATGTGCGCGTAAACAATTCCGCAATCGGGGTGGTTGGGCGCGTCTACGACAAGAATATGGTGAAGATACTCTCCGTTTCGGATTCGAGTTCCGGCGGCAACTACCGCTATTCGTTTCTTCCAAACCAGGCTTCCGTGTTCAACGGCGACTATCCCATGACGCTCAGCTATTACATCGTGTTTAAGCGTGAGAACGCCAAGAAGGTCAAGAAGCTCGTATCGATTCTGCTCGGCTCTTCGATAGCCGACAAATTGGACGCGAAGGGATTTTTCAGCGCGCCGCCGGAGTCCAGAAAAAAGTCGCTTTTCGAGCTTGACATTTTGTAGGGATTTGGCATCGTGACTGCCCATAGTTTGAATTTTGCGCGGGCGTAGCTCAATTGGCAGAGCGTGACCTTGCCAAGGTCGAGGTTGTCGGTTCGAACCCGATCGCCCGCTCCATTTTTCGGGGCGCAAAATTTGGATTTTAGCGTCGGGCTTTATCGCAGAGTCTCGACGCTTTTTTTGTATCCAGGCGCCAGGTTGAGAGCGTTTTTTTTTTTGTGTTTGGCGAGAGGGCGGGGCTTGGTTTTGGCGATTCTGCGGCGGGCGATTATTTTTTTTGCAATGTTTGCGCGCGCATTTTTTTTTACGTTAGCGAAAACTTCGGAATTGCCGCGCGATATGCCGCAAGTTTTGTCGACGCAAATTTTCATTCGCGTTTTTTCAAGCGCCTTCGGCTTACTGTTTCGGCGATAGGAATACCCCGGGGCGCGTTTGATGCGGCGCGGATTTCGCTCAGATTTTATATGGATAGTATATGGATTTTGCACAGATTCCGCGCGGATTTTACGCGGATTTTGCGCAAATTTTGCGCCGGCCAATAGAATAAGCCGAATCCGTCCCGCAACAGCCGATGCCGCTTTCGGCAATTTCCGCGCTTTCGCCGCGCTTTTAGCGCGGTTTCAAATCAGTCCCAACGCGGTTGGGCGCAGTCGCGAAGCGGTTTCGGAGCGGATTTTTTGTAGCTGCGGCGCGTTTTTTCGAGTGTTGGGCTTTCGGCGCGCCGCAAAGGCAAAGCCGCAGAGATAGGGCCTATTTGATAACGGCCTTTACGAGCACCGGATAGTGGTCGGACGGCGTGCGGATATTGGACCAGCGCGCCTTTTTTGAATTTGCGTTTGCCCCGAAAATCGAATCGTCTTTTATGAGGTCGCAAAGCCTGTCGGTCAGAACTCCGTAGCGCTCTATTTCGATTCCGGGCGAGACGAGTATGCAGTCGATTCTGTCGGGCTGTTCTTCGACCGGCGCGCAGGTGTAGTTGTGCCACGTTTCCTTCGGGCCGTACGGGGGAGTTTTCGAGGCGTTTTTCGCGTCGATAAACCCCTTTGTCGTCAAATATAGAATCGCCTCGGACGACGGCGAACAGTTGAAATCCCCCACGAGGAAGAACGGATCCTTACCCGCCGTCGATTTGATTTTTTCAACCAGAAGCCTCGCCGAGTTTGCCCGCGCCCGCGCACCCAGATGGTCGAGATGCACATTGAATACGAAGAAGATTTTTTTTGAGGCCTTATCGCGCAACTTTACCCACGTGCATATGCGCTTGTGTCTTGCGTCCCAGCCCATGGAGGGCTTGGAGGGCGTTTCGGAGAGCCAGAAGCGCCCGTTTAGGAGAAGGTCGTATTTCGACGGCTTGTAGAAAATCGCGCAGGTTTCACCCTTTTGCTCGCCGTCCTCCCGCGGATCGGCGACGTATTCGTAAATGTTGTCGTCGCTCTTTATGTCGTCGAGCTGGTGAAGCCACCCCTCTTGGGTTCCTATTACGTCGAAATCGTGGAAGCGCACGAGCCTTTTTACCGAGTCCGACCTCTGCGCCCAGTTGTTTGCGTCCGGAGTTTGGGCGCATTTAATGTTGAAAGTCCCTATGGAAATGTTTGCGGATTCGCCGAAACACGCCGCGCTTACAAAGAGCGCAACGGCACACAAGAGGTACGACTTATTCTTCATAATGAAATGTACAATATCGCTTTATTCTCCCTTAGTCAAGCCGGTATTGAATTTGCGGGTTAAAGCGTGGGCGCATGAAGGTAAATTGCCGCGGAGATTGTGGTCGCCTTGCGCGGAATATATGCGGCCTAAGGCGCGTTCCGCCTTCGCGCGGTCGGTGCAATGCGCTTTTGTCGTATTCGGTGTTTGCGCGTGCAGCGCACCGGAGCGGAGGCCATGCCGTCCCGGAAGGGAATTTTATACTGTTTATACTGCGGACACGGCCGGTTTGCGCGCCGCGGCGCGCAAACCGGCCCGCCCGTATTCATGCGGGCTTTGCGGGGCGCGGCTTTACGGCGAATCCGGCGCGCGGAATCGAGCTCGTTTGGCGGCAATGCAATAGCAAATGTTTCATTCGGCGGTTCCCGATTTTCACCCATAGCGCGCGGCTCGATTTTGAAGGTAAAAAATCTGCATTTATGACGGTTTATTTGGAAATAGTTTTGACTTTCTTTGAATTCGTCCAAATAAGATGCGATCGCATAAAGAAAAATTTGATGAATTTGATGAAAAAGGCCGTAAAAAAGAAATTCCAGCAAAAGGGCGCGGTTCGAGACTATCCGATACCCGCCAGGGATTACTCATGGAAGCCGGGCGGGGATCCCCAAAGCCCCAGGGAAATAGAAAAATTTTTCAATTCCCCAAAGATCGAAGCCCTCAAGAGGCTGATTGTCGATTTGGGGCGCCGTTCCTACGGGAGGAGCTTTAACGATGGAAACGGCGGCAACTTTACCGTGCGCGTGGGGGACAATCTCGTTTTGTGCACTCCCACCATGGTTTCAAAGGGCAGCATGACGCCCCAAGACATGTGCCTGGTAAATCTCGACGGCGTGCAGCTGGCGGGGAGGCGCCGCCGCACGAGCGAGGTCTTGGCGCACTTGGCGATAATGCGGCGCCAAAAGCTCGCCAAGGCGTGCTGCCATGCCCACCCTCCGCATGCGACGGCCTTTGCGCTGGCGGGGCTTACCCCTCCGCGCTGCGCAAATCCCGAAACGGAGATTTTCATAGGCCAGGTGGCCGTAGCGGACTACGACACTCCCGGAACTTCCTCCATGGCCGAATTGGTTGGCGAGGCCGGGGCGGAGCACGACTGCGTATTTATGCTCAACCACGGGGTGATGACTTGGGCGGGCGACGTCGAAACCGCGCTGTGGAAGATGGAGAATATAGAGGCCCATTGCCGCACTTGCATGCTGGCCGCCCAGCTTGGCGGCGCGCTTCAGTTCGGGCCCGAAAAGGCGGAGCAGCTCATTGCCATGCGCGACGCCATGGGGTTCGTCCGCCAGCCGGATTGCCGCGCCTTTAAGAGCGGAGACAAATCTCTGCTCTGGAATATGGACGCCTTTGTCGACGCCGTCGCCGCCCGCGTGGCGGAGAAATTGGGGAAGGGCAAAAAGCGGTAGCCCCTTGCGGCGCTCGGCGGTTTGCGCGGGCGGAAATAAAAATCCCTCCGGAGGTTTTGAGGGATTTTTTCGGGGGGATTTTCCTCCCCGGAAGAATCGGCGGGCGCAAAGAATCACCAGTTCGGCTCGACGACTTTTTCCAATCTGTCGGACTCGCGCACGCCCCCTCCAAAATCGGAGAGGCGGCAGATTGTGCGCTTGAGCTTAGAATCTTTGGAGACGATTTTCCCGGCGAG
>CALXMX010000217.1 GCA_944389575.1 uncultured Opitutales bacterium | reverse complement strand
AAGCTGAGCCAGTCGTTCGGTTCGTCGGTCAGGATTGCGCTTGACAACGGCGAGATCAGGGTGGAGCCTGTGTCGGACTCCAAGCTTTCCAAGGCGATGTACGGCACGGCGCGCAGCATTATCAATTCGATGGTCAGCGGCGCGGCGAACGGCTTTTCAAAGGTTTTGGAGATTAAGGGCGTCGGATTTAAGGCCGAGCTGAAGGGGCGCCACCTCACTCTATCCCTCGGTTATGCGCATCCGTGCGAGTACGATTTGCCCGACGGCATAGACGTCGTCGTCGGCGAGGCGTCCGACAAGAGCCCGCTGGTGACGATCAGCGGCGCATGCAAGAAGATGGTGGGCCAGGTTGCGGCCGACTTGAAGGCCTTTTATCCGGTCGAGCCCTACAAGGGCAAGGGCGTCAGGATTCAGGGCGAGTTTGTCCGCCGCAAGGAGGGCAAGAAGACGGCATAGCGCGTTTGAACTGAAAGGAAGAGACGATGAAATTTCGACAGAAGAAGATATTGGAGCAGAAGCGCCACTGGCGCGTGCGCCGCAAGGTCAACGGCACGCCGGAGCGTCCGAGGTTGGCGATAAGTTTTTCGAACAAGCACGTCTATGCGCAGTGCATAGACGACAAGTCGGGCAGGACTCTCGCGGCCGTTTGCACCACTTCCAAAGAGCTGAAGGGCGAGAAGATTCTTCCGAATGTGGAGGGTTCGAAAGTCGTTGGCGAGAAGATGGGTTCAAAGCTCAAGGAAGCGGGCGTTTCCGCCATCGTATTGGACAGGGGCGCGCGCCGCTATCACGGTTGTGTGAAGGCCTTTGCGGACGCCCTCCGCTCGACCGGAATTAATTTCTAACTATTGCGAAAATGGCTAAAGAATTTAGAAATAGGAATGCCGCTTCCGAGAAGAAGGAGGAAGCCGAACTCATAGAGAAGGTGGTTCACATAGGCCGCTGCGCCAAGGTTGTCAAAGGCGGGCGCCGCTTTTCTTTTTCCGCGCTGGTTGTTTTGGGCGACGGCAAGGGAAAAGTGGGTTTGGGATACGGCAAGGCGAAGGAGGTTCCGGACGCGATAAAGAAGGCTTCCGACCGCGCGCGCAAGCACTTCAGGACGGTGAGCCTGAAGGAGAACACGATTCCCCACGAAGTGGTCGGCGAATCGGACGGCGGCGTGGTGATGCTTCGGCCGGCCAGTCTCGGTACCGGCGTTATTGCTGGCGGCGGCGTAAGGGCGGTGCTCGAAGCGGTCGGCGTCAAGGACGTTTTGAGCAAGTCTTTGGGTTCCAACAATGACAAGGCCATGGTTAACGCGACTTTGTCCGCGCTCTACAAGCTGCGCACGTCGGAGGCTATTGCGGCCATCAGGAGCTAAATGCAAACAACGGCGAGGAGTTTTAAGAAATGAAATTGCACACACTCAAGAATCCCGCGGGGGCGAAGCATTCCCGCAAGCGCCGCGGTTGCGGCGTCGGCAGCGGCAACGGAAAGACGGCGGGCCGCGGCCACAAGGGCGCGAAGGCGCGCAGTGGAGGGCACGTTCGCCCCGGTTTTGAAGGCGGGCAGATGCCGCTTTACCGCAAGCTTCCGCACAGGGGATTTAACAATTACAAGTTCAGGACGGAGTTTGCGGTCGTAAACGTCTCGGATTTTGAAAATCTGGGTCTGGAAGAGATTGACCGCGACGCTCTCGTGGTTGCGGGGCTCGTTCGCGCCAGCGACGCGCTCGTCAAGGTGCTGGGCAACGGCGAGCTGACGAAGAAGGTTGTCGTCAAGGCGGACAAGTTCTCCGCGAGCGCGGTTGCGAAAATCGAGGCTGCCGGCGGCAAGGCGATAGTGAACGAACCCGCCAAGGCCGTCGAATAACACCACTTTTACCGCGGATTGACAGAAAATGCTTAGCGCTTTTACAAATTGCTTTAAAATTCCGGAACTGCGCCAGCGTATACTGCTGACGCTTGGGCTGATTTTTATCGCCCGTGTAGGCGCGGGCATTCCCCTGCCGGGCGTGGACCCCACGCCCCTGCAAAACTACTACGCTTCCGCGGCGAGCGACGGCGGCGGCTTGGCCGGGCTGTACAACATGTTCACCGGCGGAGCGCTGGTCAACGGCGCGCTGTTTGCGCTGGGTGTAATGCCCTACATCAGCGCGTCCATCATACTCCAGCTCATGGGCGCGGTGATGCCGAGCCTCGCGCGCCTGATGCAGGAGGGGGACTCCGGGCGCCAGAAGATTGCGCAGTATACTCGGTATCTCACAATACTGATAGCCGCCATTCAGGGCGCGATGATAGCCTATGCGCTCGTCTATAAGCCGCAGGCGTTTTTCAACGGGTTTGATCCGGCGCAATTCGGTTCGATAGTGATATCGGGCAACATACCCGTATTTTTCATAACAAGCGTCATATTCATGACGACCGGCTGTATGATTTTGACGTGGCTGGGCGAACAGATTACCCAGCGGGGGATTGGAAACGGCGTGTCGATTATCATAACGGTCGGCATTATAGACACCTTGCCGGGGGCGTGTTCGCAGGCCTATCAGATGGTGTTCAACCGCGCGGTCGGGGCCGAGAGCGCGTCGATAGGCATGCCGCAGGCGCTGGCAATGCTTGTGCTTTTGATTGCCGTGACGGCCGGGGTGATAATGCTTTTACAGGCGGTAAGGAAGGTGCCGGTTCAGTATGCCAAGAGGGTTGTGGGCAGAAAGCTCATGGGCGGACAGAGTTCCTACATTCCGCTGAAGCTCAACTATGCGGGCGTCATGCCGATCATATTCGCCAGCGCGCTTATAATGTTTCCGGAGCAGCTGTTCGGTGGCATCGGAATGTCGACGCACAACATAGTGTATGCGCTGTTGGTGTTCGGTTTCAGCTATTTTTGGGTTTCGATAATGTTCAAGCCCCTCCAGATTTCCGATGAACTCAAGCGCAACGGCGGCTACATTCCCGGCGTAAGACCCGGCGAAACAACCGCAAAGTTTCTCGATTACGTCATGACGCGCCTGACTTTTGCGGGCGGCATATTCCTCGTGATTATAGCGGTATTGCCCAGCCTGCTGATGCAGTATTGGGGCATTCCGCCAAAGATTGCGCATTTCTTCGGCGGCACCGGCGCGCTCATTGCGGTCGGCGTTTCGCTCGACACCATGCGCCAGGTGGAGACCTATCTTTTGCAGCGCCACTATGACGGATTCCTCAAGCAGGGTCGCATTCGCGGCCGGAGCGTGGGGCAGACCCGCCAGATAGTTGACACGCGCGAAATCAAAAACCTGTGGGCCCTCTGGACGCCCCTTCTGGTAATATTCTTTATCGGATTGGCGGCCTGGGCCATTCGCAAATGGGCCTAATCCGCCGGGGGCGGATTGGGATTGCAGTTGCAAAAATCGTTCTTTAAAAAAAATCGAATAGATATATCCATATAAGGCACGCCGTATGATTCCGATAAAATCTGAACGCGATTTGCGAATTATGCGCCAAGCTTGCGCGATCGCCGCCACGGTACTCGACAGACTCTGCTAAGAGGTTCGTGAGGGCGTATCCACTTGGGACATAGACCAAGCGGCCAAAAAATTCATGGCAGAATACTCATGCCGCAGCGCCTGCTATAAATACAGGTCGGGCGGATTGAGGTATCCCAACTACGTCTGCATTTCCGTCAACGACGAAGTCATACACGGAATAGGCAGGCCGGACAGGGTTTTGAAGCGCGGCGACATAGTGAGTTTGGACGTGTGCGTAATATATAAGGGATTTGTCGGGGACAACACCAGGACTGTCGCTGTCGGCGAATGCGCTCCGGAAACGGCGCGTCTGATTGATTTCACCGCGAGGGCTCTCGAGGCCGGCATTGGCGCCGCGCGCGAGGGCAGCAGGGTGGGCGACATTTCTGCGGCGGTTCAGGAGGTTGTAGAGAGCGGCGGCTACGGCATAGTTCGGGACTTTACCGGGCACGGCGTGGGGAAGGGGCTTCATGAGGAGCCTCCGATTCCCAATTTCGGCCGCCCCAATACCGGTCCGATGCTCAGAGCCGGAATGACGTTGGCCATAGAGCCGATGACTACTATGAATCCGAGCGGGGATATTTCTTTCGGGGACGACGGGTGGACGGTCAGTACGCCCGACGGAAAGCCGAGCTGCCATATAGAACATACGGTGCTCGTTC
>CALXMX010000216.1 GCA_944389575.1 uncultured Opitutales bacterium | reverse complement strand
AGATCTTTCCGTTTTTTTTTTTTTTTCCGATGGGGTCGAAGTAGATTCCGCCAGAGAGGTTTTTGCCCTTTTGCGAGGCGTAGAGCATTGCCGCGATTGCGGCGGCCTTGCAGCCGGTGTGTATGCTTATCTCAACGCAGCCGGTTTCCACGCCGTCGAGCGCCCTGGAAAAGTCCTTTGCAGAGGAAACGGAGAGGCCGCCGCGGGCGACTGCGGATTTGTCCGCCTTGTCTGCGTCCACGCCGCAGCCGGAAGGTTTGTCGAGAACTATTTCAACGGCGGTCTGGCCCTTGTTGAGCGCGTCCAGAATCTTTGCGTTGAATTCCTCCGGAAGCCCCGCGGAGAGCTCCTGAGAGATTTTCCACGGCTCGATTTTGTCGCCGTCTATTTTTGTGCCGCGCACGTAGTCTCCGGTTCCGGGCAGGGAGATTTCAAAATCGACGTCCTCCCTGTTGTATATCGGCCTGAGGGTGATTTTTTCAGGCGTGTTTGTAAGCATCTTCTTATCGAACGGCGCGCCCTTGAGGAGTTTTACGGCCTCGGCGTGCCACTCCTGATAAGTGGCTTCTTTGAATTCCGGGAATAATTTGTCGTTTTCGTTTTTCATCAGATATGTATGTATGGTTAAAATTCTCCGCTTTGCCGCGCGCTTGCGTGTGCAATGGCCGGCTTCAACCGCACACATCTCCGCGGCAAACGCGTGCCGCGGATAAATCGCAATGCGCAATATTTGCCTTCGGGAAAGGCCCGCTATTTTTAATTCAACTTTTTTTGCGTCGGCGTCAAGCGTTATCGGACGAAATTTCCGCCCTTCGGGCGCGTTTGAAGCGGAATAACTCGGTCTGTTTTACAAATCCGAAATTTGCCCTCCCATGCGGAAAATTGAATTCCCGCAAAGGGGAGCCGGAAGAGGCGCGGCGAAAAAAGAAAAGCGCGCCGGGGGAAATCCGGCTGTTCGCTGGGATGGAAGTGCGGCTGTTCAATAGGGAGGAAAAGTACGGCCGTTCGGGAGGAAGGAGGAGGGCGTTTGTCCGGCAGAAACAGGGGTGCGCTTGTTCGGCAGGGGGGGAATACGTTTGTCTGCCGTGGGAGGAAAAAGATGAGGTTGCCCACAGAAAGAGCGAAAGGCGTCTGCTGAAAGGCACCTTTTGCGCGTGTGGTTGCCCGGCGGAAAGGAAGGAGCGCCTTCTGCGCGCGCGGCGTTTCTCATGGGGTCGGACGGCGTTCTCATCTCCCGGAACACTCTCATGGTGCGGGAGGCTTCGCGCGTCTCCTCGCATGCGGTCGGAGCCGGGCGGAATTTCTTGCGCGCTGCAGCTTTCCCGCCAGCCTACCGACGTGCGCGCAAGCGGATTTCCGCAGGCTTTCTTGCGCCTCGTCTTTCGCCGTTTCCAGAGTCGTTTCAAAAGCGCGCCGAAAGGAGGTTTTTAAGGCGCTTAGAAATGGCGTATTTTTGCGTTTGCGCGGGCGGATTTCAAAAAATTTCTCCGCTTGGCGCCTTTTGCAAACGCCCCACGCAAATTTCGCAATATCCCCGCCGAACGCCTCCGTTTTTTTTCGGCATTCAAACGCTTCAATATGCGGTTTCGCCCGCCCGCAAGGCGCATTTTTTTCAAAAAAGTTTGACAATCCACCCCCCTTTGTGAGGTAATCAAGGGGATTTTTACTAAAAAAAGGATTCTCCATGATTAATAAAATCGATCATATAGGCATAGCGGTGGCTTCCATTGACGACGCGGTTGCGTATTATGAAAAAGCCCTCGGACTTAAGTGCGAAGGCATTGAGGAGGTCGCCGATCAGAAGGTGAGGACGGCGTTTTTCGACGTCGGCGGCGTGCATATCGAGCTTTTGGAGCCGACGTCTCCAGATAGTCCCATCGCCAAATTTTTGGAAAAGAATCCCCGCGGCGGAGTGCACCATTTGGCGTTCAACGTCTCGGACATCGCGGCGTCTTTGGCCCATGCGAAGGAGGCGGGGGTCGGCCTGATAAACGAGACTCCGAAAGTCGGCGCGCACGCGAAGAAAATCGCGTTTTTGCACCCCAAATTTACCATGGGCGTGCTGACGGAATTTTGCCAGGACGGAGAGTGTTCCTGCGCCCAATAGCGCGCGATTTACCAAGCCCGCGTAATCCGCCGTTTTTTTCGGCGCATCTTTGTTTTTCGGCGATTCACATTTTAAACGTTAATCTAAGAATATGGCTATATCTCAAAAATTGATGGACGAACTCAAGCGCCGCCGCGAGGAGGCTTTTGCGGCGGGCGGAAAGGACAAGCTTCAGGCGCGCCGCGCAAAGGGGCTTCTCACCGCCCGCGAAAGGATTGAGGCCCTCTTCGACGAAGGCACCTTCATGGAGTTCGGAATGCACGTTCAGCACAACTGCCACAATTTCGGAATGGAGCGCAAGACCCTTCCGACCGACGGAATCGTCGCCGGAATCGGCTATGTGCAGGGGCGCCCGGTTGCGGCGTTCAGCCAGGACTTTACCGTGGCCGGAGGTTCGCTGGGATCGAATCACGCCAAGAAGATTGTGGATTTGATGAAGTTTGCCGGCAAGAACGGCATGCCGGTTATCGGCATTAACGACAGCGGCGGCGCGCGCATTCAAGAGGGCGTGGAATCGCTGGCGGGGTACGGCCAGATCTTCTACCAGAACGTCTCGCTTTCGGGAGTCGTGCCGCAGGTCTCGATAATAGCCGGCCCATGCGCGGGCGGCGCGGCGTACAGCCCGGCCCTGATGGACTTCATTATAATGACGCGCAAAAACGCGAATCTCTTCATCTGCGGACCGCAAGTAATGAAGGCCGCCACGGGCGAGGAGGCGTCAGTTGAA
>CALXMX010000215.1 GCA_944389575.1 uncultured Opitutales bacterium | reverse complement strand
CGGCAATCTGCGCGGCTCCCCGAGCGCTTTCGCTCACGGGAGTCTTTTCCGGCGTCCAGATTACGGCCGACCCGAGCGGGGTTTCGGAAATTTCAAACGGGTATGTGGACGCGCGCGCGGACGTCGTGCGGGACGGAAACCTCATCACCTCCCGCGGGGCGGGCACGGCCATGGCTTTCGCGCTTGAAATAGCGTCGGCTCTCGAAGGCGCGCAAAAAGCTCTGGAAGTGTCGTCGTCGATATGTTATACGCCAAGGCTTTAATTGTTTCAACATGCTCGACGAAGAAGTAATAAAGAGAAACACCCAGAATATAAGCGAGCGCATTCTGATTGCGAACGTCCTTGTGATGGTTCTGCTTTCGGCGCTTCTTGGAGGCGGAAATTCGGAGTCTTGCAGCGGGCTGCTTATAGCTTTCGGAATCGTCGCGCCGGTGAACGTCGCAATTTTTCGGAGGGTGTGGCCGGACGCGCCGAGGCGCCTTTATCTGAAATACGTTTTGTCGATTTCGCCGTATTTGGCTCTCCTCGCCGTCGCGATTGCGGGGGTGTGCAATCCGTGCGTGGAGATGGCGTCTTGGGGCGGGGTGTCGGCGTTTAGACTGCTCGACAATTATTCGAGCGCGGCGATAACTTCGGCGGCGGACAGCGCGGAGTCGGCGCTGTTTCCCGCGTTTGAGACGCTCGCCATTGCGGCGTCGGCGCTTTCGGTCTATTTTATCTGCGGGTCGCGCTATATATTGAGGCGAATTTTGTCGTACTGCGTCATGGGGGCGGCTTTGTTGGCGCTGCTCGGGCTCCTGCTGGAGTTTTCTCTCAGCCTTGAAAACGTCAACAACGTTCTCAAAATGCGCCAGGACGGATTTTCGACATTTTCGAGCTCTTCGGAGTGGAGCGTGTTTGCGATGATATGGATGGGCGCGGCCTTCGCGTGCGCGCTGTATTCGTCCTCGTACAGGCATCTGTCCTCGTTCGCGTTGTCGTTTCGCTTTCTCATGCTCGCGTGCGCCTGCGTACTGTTCTTTACTGCGCTTTTGACGGGGACTCCGCTTGAGCGCATATTCGCCTGCTCCATTTTCGCATTGGGCGCGTTTTTGTTCGCCGTTTCGGCCCTTCCCGAATTCGGCGACATCAGGCGCAAATTGAAGTCCGGGGAATTTGGCGCAATTGCGGCAAAGTTCGCTTCGCCGGCCGCGTATTTCGCGCTTGCCGCCTTTGCGGTAATTTTGATTTTCGCGTTTTTCGACAAATCCGTTTCAAACCCCGACGAAAAGCTGATTGTCTCTGAAAATTCGCCGATAACGCTCCGCCAAAAAGCCCTCGTCTTTGAGGACTCGATGAAGCTCATTCGCGAGAGGCCGGTATTCGGCTGGGGCTCCGGATCGTTCCCGACGGCCTTCGCGTTTGTCCAGGGGTCGGATACGGGGGCGTCGTCGTGGTCGTCGCCTACGAGCGATTTGCTCAAGAAACTTGTCGAGGACGGCTTCGCCGGTTTGGCGCTGGCCTTGCTGACGCCGCTTGCGCTGTTTCTGCGCCAGTTGGCGCGCTTTGACTTCGGTCTTTCGAGCGTCGTGATGTTGGGCACTATTTGCTGCGTTCTTCTCGTTTCGATAGTCGCAAGCCCGTTTGAAAGCTCGTGCGTGTATGCGAGTTTTTGGTTTTTCCTGGCGGGCTTCTTTACTTGGAATAGAAGCGATATAGACTGACGGCGGCGCATGCGGAAATTCGGCTTCGTCCCCGGATTTTTTCGCGCCGTTTTTTCGCATTCGGGCGGCGCTCCGCTTCGGGGACAGCTTTTGTTTTGACATTCTTGCGCCCTTTTGAAGACTTGCGCGTCGAAGTTTTTGTTCTTTGCAGGTTTGGAATGAGCTTTTTTTTGATTGCCCGTTTCAATCGGCTCAAGCGGAATTTTTTCGCCCGCACGGCTCTTAGCATTTGAAGCTTTTGCGGCGCGGGAAAATTTCTGTGATGTTCAATATTTTTGCTCGGGTGGCGGAACGGTAGACGCTGCGGACTTAAAATCCGCTGGCCTTGCGGCCGTACGGGTTCGATTCCCGTTCCGAGCACGGAGCCTTTCGCTCCGCAAGAACGTTTTGCAAAAAAATATTGAGGGGCGCCGGAATGCCTTCTGGCAAGCGCGCGCTACGAGGTGTTGGCGCTTCGGAAAAATTTTTGCGCGCGGAAGCGCGCGTAAAGGCAAAATCGGCGCTTTCTAAAATCGCCGTTTCCGCCGCGTTTTCATGGAGGATTTTCGGCGGCGTTTTCAAAAATTGCCGGAATGCGCCGGCGTCTCTTAAGCGCGTTTTCCAATCGCCGCTTCGTTTTTTTTAAGGTAAGCTTTACGGCTCGCAGCGTCCCGCGGCCGCGCCTGCCGCCACTTGCTACTGCCTGCCGCCCTGCCTTCCGCCGTTTGCAGCGCATTGCCGGATTTAAATCTGCGTGCATTTGCGGCAATTTGAGCAGCCGTTGCATATTGGGCGGCTTCCGCATTCGGCGCACTGCGGGGCGAAATGCGGGGAATACCTCTTTGTCTCGCCGAGCAATTCGGCTTGCACGGGTGGAAATTCCAGCTTGTATTCAAACTTTCGCCCGGAATGCCGCAGCCCCGAGCGGAAGGCCATCACGCTTTGCAGGCGTTTGCTCGGCATGCGGTAGATTTTTCCGTTTTTTTCAAATCGGCTGCCGGTTTCGATAAAGTAAAACGACGTGTCGGCTGCGACGCATTCGCGGTACAGCGCCTCAACCCATTCGCATCTCAAAATTCTGGAGCCGTCGTAGTTTTCTCCTCCGGCGACCACCCGCTCTATTTTTCCGCCTTTTAAATACTTTTCCAGCGACACCCTCCCTATGAACGGGGCGACCATGATTCCCTTGTGTTTGAACGGGAGCTCTAACAGAATCGGCACGCGCTCGTCGGCGCGCGTCTGGTTTTCGGCCGTGACGTTGAAGAATACGTTTTCCCAGCCGCCGCCCCAGTCGGGCGGGAGGCATTTTTGCACGCGCTCCGGGCGCTTTGTGAGCAGAAAGAACACCACGTCCCTGCGCTTTGAAATTATTTGCCACGCCTCCGGCCTCCATTCGTCGGCCTCCTCCAAAAAGAAATCCGAGGTCATGCAGACTCTCAGCGTTTCGCCGCTGCGCACTTTGTATTCTCCGTTCCGGTCTTTTTTCAGGGGATAGTCGAAATTGTCCTTCACCTTGAACACCCGTTCGGGATTGGAATTTCTCATGCGGTCGAGAAAGTACATGTAGCAGTTCGCGCAACCCTCGCTCTTTTTTGCGCAGCCGTGCCAAGGATTCCAGATGT
>CALXMX010000214.1 GCA_944389575.1 uncultured Opitutales bacterium | reverse complement strand
TTGCCGAACGATTTTACGACGAGGTCGGACAGGAATTTGTCCGGCGCGTCAACCGCGTCTGCGTCGACGCAAAATTCGCGCGCGCCCGTATTGCGCGACACTATCGCCAAGCCGTGCACGAAGTCGCGGAAGACCCTGGCGCAGACGGCGGGCATGGATTTGTCTTCGTCGAGCGCGATTTCCACGAGCCTTGCGCGCGCCGCGTCGGTTAGGTTGAGGGCGAAGCCGTTTTCCGATTTAAACGCGTCGGCGAACTTTTGTATTTCGTCGAGCAGCGCGTTGTGGCGCAGCCCCGCGTTTTCGGAGAGGATTTTTTTCAGCGCGGCCTTCGGGTTTTTGACCACGCTTGTGTCGAGCTCAAAGCTTCTTATTCCGGAGGAGGGCAGCTCGAATTTGAAATCGCGCAGCAACCTTTCAAGAACGGTCATCAGCCCGCGCGCTCCGGTCTTTTCGGCGTAGGCGAGCTCCGCGACCATTTTGACGGCCTCGGGGGTTATGGAGAAATCGATGTCGTATCCCGCGAAGTCCTGGGCGTACTGCTTTATTATCGAGCCCTCCGAGGATACCAGTATGTTTGCAAGGTCGTCGGCCTTCAGCGGTTCGCACGCCACGCGCACCGGAAGGCGGCCTATGAATTCGGCTTCAAATCCGTAGGAGGTGAAGTCGGAAGTGGCGGCGAACTTGAGCAGGTCGGAGGGGTTTTCCCGCTCGGCGGAGTTCGCGGAGGCGAAACCGATGCTGTGCATGTTCATTCTCCGCGCGATGTCCTCGCCGAGCTTGTCGAACGCCCCGCTGACTATGAACAGAATGTGCCGCGTGCTGATGGAGCTCTTCTGCTTTTTGCCGCTCTTGAGGTTCATCATCATGTTCATCTGCCCCATCATGTCCTGCGGGCCGACGACCTTGACGTTTGAATCCTCCATGAGCTTGAGGAGGTTTATTTGGACGCCGCGCCCGGACACGTCGCGCGCGCCCGAGTCGGCCTTGCCGGCGATTTTGTCTATCTCGTCTATATATATTATTCCGTATTGGGCGACCTCGACGTCTCCGCCGGCCGCCTTTATGAGGTCGCGCACGATGTCCTCCACGTCGGAGCCGACGTAGCCGGTTTCGGAGAATTTCGTCGCGTCCGCCTTGACGAATGGAACGCCTATGAGCTTGGCGATCGTCCGCATGAGGTATGTCTTGCCGACGCCGGTAGGTCCGAGTATCAGAATGTTCTGCTTGGCGTACTCCTCCCCGGCGAGCTTGGGGTTTTCAAGGCAGCGGCGCACGTGGTTGTAGTGGTCGCATATGGCGACCGACAGAACCTTTTTTGCCTCGTCCTGCTTGATGACAAAGCGGTTGAGGTAGTCGCGTATCTCGCGGGGCTTCATTGAAAACTCGCGTATTTTTGCGAGTGCGCCGGCGGAGTCGAAGTCGGCGTCCGCGGGGGATTCGGCCGAGTCGTCCGAGAAGGGGGCCGAGAAGTTCGGGGAGGCAAACTCCACGCGGGCGTTTTTGCCGAACAGGTTTTCTAAGGACCTTTTCAAGTCGTCTATGGGATTGCCGGGCGGCGTGTTTTTATCGTCGTCGTTTTTGTCGTTGCCGTTCATATTTGCGCGCGCTTAAAAATTGATTATCGTCAAAATTATTTCGGCTTTTTCGCAAATCGCAAAACTTTTGTTGGCGAGCGGCGGGAGATTTTTTGTTGACATCGGGACGCGTATATTGAGTGTAAAGGATATTTGATTGTTCGCGTTCCGGCGTCTCTGCGCGCCGCGCGCGTGAAGCGTCCCAAACTTGAATGTACATCGAATATATACGAAAAGGACATACAAATATGGCAATGCAAAATCTTACCAAAAGGGAAATCGTTCAGCAAATTTATCAGGACAAAAAGGAATGCCGCGAAGGCGAGATTCTTCAGAACAACGTAAAGGACATCGTCCAGCGCACTCTCGACATACTTGCGCAGTCGCTTGCGGAGGGCAGAAATGTGGAGCTGCGCAATTTCGGCGTGTTTGAAGTCCAGGTGCGCAAGCCGCGCATCGGCAGGAATCCGACGCGTCCGGACAACGACGTAGTAATACCGAAGCGCGCCATCGTAAAGTTCAAGGCCGGCAAGGAGCTGAAGGCGGCGCTTAAGAAAATTGACCTGTCTTTGGTTGAGCGCAACAAGGCTTCGCGGGCGAGGAAGTAGGCATGTTCAGGACTCTCCCCGGTTTTCGCGCTCTTTATCCCGAAGATTGCGCTCGACGCAATTTCATTTTTGAGAAGTGGCGCAAGGCCGCCGAGTCCTTCGGTTTCCGCCAGTTCGACCCCCCGGTGCTGGAGCAGGTCGAGCTGTTTACCGAAAAGAGCGGCGAGGAAATCAAGTCGCAACTGTTTGAATTTTCGGACAAGGGCGGGCGCGAGGTGTCGCTTCGGCCTGAGATGACGCCGTCGTTGGCGCGCATGGTCGGCGAGAAGGCTGGGGCCATACGGCGCCCGGTAAAATGGTTCGCCATCGGGGAAAACTACCGCTACGAGCGCCAGCAAAAGGGCAGGCTGCGCGCCTTTTACCAATTCAATGCGGACATATTGGGGGAGGAGTCCGTTTTTGCGGACGCGGAGGTAATCGCGCTGCTGATAGAGTCGCTGCGCGCGTTCGGGTTGACTTCGGACGAGTTCAAGCTCCGCCTTGGAGACAGGAAATTGTGGACTCTCTTCCTGAAGGGCGCGGGCGTTCCGGAAGGCGGAATCGTCCCGGCGCTGTCGGCCATAGACAAGTTGGAGAAGGTTTCGCCGGAAGCCTTTGAGGAAATTCTTTGCGCCGCGCTTGGCGGCGGGGGCGCGCAGGCGGCGGCGCTGGCCGAAAAGATACGCGCGTTCATAGGTCTGGCGGATTTGGGCTCGATTCGCGCGGCGTTTGGCGGAGACTCTCCGGCGTCGGAGGAGGCGCGCGAAAGGCTGGGCGAATGGGACCGCCTTTTGGAGATTCTCGACGCGATGGGGGTAGGCGATTTTGTGAAGCCGGATTTGGGCATCGTCCGCGGGCTGGCTTATTATACGGGATTTGTGTTCGAGGCCTTTCAGACCGTCGGCACGGGCAGAGCGCTCGCCGGCGGCGGGAGGTACGACAACCTCGTGGGAAAGCTCGGCTACCAGGACATGTGCGCGGTCGGTTTCGGAATGGGCGACGTCACTGTGGGCGACCTTCTCGATTTGGTTGGCAAGGGCGGCTCGTCGGAGCGCCCGCCGGAGGCGTATTTCGTCATAGGCTGCGAGGAGGCCAGAACGCCCGCTCTAAAAATGGCCTCCCGGCTGCGTCGCGCGGGAATCGCGGCGGAGTATCCGTTTAAGGTTCAGGCATTCGGCAAGCAGTTCAAGCAGGCCGACGCTTCCGGCGCCAAATTTGCCGTGGTTTTGGGCGCAGAGGAGCTTGCCGGAGGATTTGTCAAAGTTAAAAATCTTCGCGATTCCTCCGAGGTAAAGGTGGGGCAGGACGCTCTCGAGGCGTTTCTGAAGGGTGAATTTTAAAAACAAAAAGAACGGAAATGACGACGCTTAGAACTTTAATTTTTTGCATTTTTTGCCTGTGGTCGCTTGCGCTTTCGGCGGCAAAATACAGGGTTTCGGTTGACACGTACGTCGGGGGAATCCCGGAGGACAGGTTCTTTTTCGAGCTGTCGGAGGGCGAGCTTCAGAAGAAGGGCTTTGAGGCCAAAATGCTGTCTAAGCGCTATCGCGCAAAGGGATTCGACCACTCCGGAATGCGGCTGAAGCTTCAGGAGAAGGAGCTTGACAAGCTCCTTGAATCTGGCGGGCGCGTGAAGCTAAACAACAAGGAGTCTTACGAGGACGCAAAATTGCGATTAGCCGGATTGGAGCGCGCGCTGCGCACGAACGAGCGCAGGATAATCGCCATGCAGGAGGCTCTCGTTCCCGCGAAGGAAACGATAAAGGAGCTTGAGGATTTGATGAAGCTTTACGACAGAAACCGCTCCACCTTCGCCGAGAAGTACGAGCGTTATCTCGACAAGCACGATCCCGCCCTCACCGAGGCCGACATAAAGGCCAGAAAGGCCGCCCTCTACGCCCGCCGCCGCGCCGACTGCGACGAATTTAGCGTCGGCTCGTATTGCGATTTCAAGATTTTAAAATCGACGTCGACCGCCGTGTTGGTGGATTTGAACTACTCATACTCGCGCCTCTTTTCCTGGTTTTATTCGGGCGAGAACAGCAACGGCAATATGATAGGCAAGTTCCCCATCTTTGAGACGTTTGAAAAGATGGACGTAAAGAATTTGACGCTGTTTTTGAACAAGCCGTACTGCTTCCAATTTTCCCGTCCCGCCCTCGACGGTGCGAAGTCGTTTTCCAAAGCGGCCGACGGCACCATTCTTTCCGGCATGGCTTCCGGCGCGACGGTGGCGGATTTGAACATTCCCTCCAACAACGACAGCGCATTGAACGTGCAGGGGCCGCTCTCGGAAATACAGAGCAAATTCAAGTTCGACGGCGGCAAGACGGTGCGCGCGGTCATAACTGTAAAAAAGATTGCCGACGAATAGCCGCGCGCGGCGAGCGCGGTTTATGGTTTGTCGCGCCTTTTATTTAGGCGGCTTGCGGAATCGCGGCGCAGATGCGGGGCGGGGAAGCGCGCCTGCGAATGCGGGATTCGTTTTGCACCGCCGAGGGGGCGGAAGTTTTTTTTAAGGATTTTATGCGCCGCCGGGGAAACTGAGATTTTAAGTATTTTGCGCGCGCGGCTGTGGGTTGATGTTTTTTTAAGATTCTGCGCGCGCGGGACTGGGCGGGGATAAATTCTGCGCGCATGTGCGGCTGCGTTTTATTAAATACCGTTTAAAAATGGACGACGGCACAAGGCGCGGGTGCGTGTCTTGCGGGCGGCCGTGAAAGTTCTGTCCGCCGCGCCGAGGGGCGGCGCAAGGCGAGCAAGGGGCGCTGTGCCCGCCTATTTCGTCCGTTCATTCGCCTATCTCGTCCGCATTTTCCGGCGGGCTTTCTCCGCCTTCGGAATCGCCTCTTGTCTTTCAAGGCTTCGCAATGCGGTTACAAACAGAGGCGCGGAGGTTTGCGGCCATGCGGAAGTGGGGCCGGCTTGCACTCGCGGCGCCTACCTGAGTTTTCGGGGAAGGGCGGGTTCGGGGGCGGATTGCGGTTGAGTCTGCGGCGTGCACGCGGCGGTGCAAGGGTGTGACAATGTGACATCGCGTTGCGTGTTGTGTGTCAAAATGTCGCAAAAGTTTTTTCGCGCGCATTCGTCGGGCGTCGAAAGACGCGCCGGCTTGTCCGCTGGAAACGGCCTTCGGCGCGGATTTAATCGCGGCTTTCGGGAACTGGCATGCGAAATGCTTTACAAAAAGGCATTATGAGTAAAATATTAGGAATAGATTTAGGAACTACAAACTCCTGTATGGCCGTTATGGAAGGCGGAGAAAGCACCGTCATTCCGAACAGGGAAGGCGGGAGGACGACGCCCTCGATTGTGGCGTTTACAAAATCGGGCGAAAGGCTTGTCGGCCAGGCGGCGAAGCGCCAGGCTGTGACGAATCCCGACAACACGATTTTTTCGGCAAAGAGACTTATAGGCAGAAAATTTTCGGAGGTTCAGGACGTAATAAAGGATCTTCCGTACAAGGTCGTCGAGGGGCCGAACGGCTCCGTCCAGATAGAGTGCAAAGTCGGCGATAAGACGGAGAGATTCTCCCCGGAGCAGATCTCCGCGATGATTTTGCAGCAGCTCAAGAGCGACGCCGAGGCGTATTTGGGCGAAAAGATTACCGACGCGGTGATTACCGTTCCCGCGTATTTTAACGACGCCCAGCGCCAGGCCACCAAGGACGCCGGCACGATCGCGGGGCTGAACGTCAAGAGAATCATAAACGAGCCGACCGCGGCTTCGCTGGCCTACGGGTTGGACAAGAAAAACGACGAAACCATCGCCGTTTACGACCTCGGCGGCGGCACGTACGATATTTCCATACTGGAAATAGGCGACGGCGTCTTTGAGGTCAAAGCCACAAACGGCGATACGCAGCTCGGCGGCGACAATTGGGACGCGGCCGTAATCAACTGGTTAGTCGAGGGCTTTAAGAAGGACACGGGCATAGACTTGCGCTCCGATCCTATGGCGCTCCAGCGCTTGAAGGAGGAGGCCGAGAAGGCGAAGATTGCGCTGTCGTCGGCGCAGGAGACGGACATAAACCTGCCCTTCATCACGGCGGACGCCTCCGGGCCGAAGCACTTGAACGTGAAGCTGACCCGCGCGAAGCTGGAACAGCTGACGGACAAGCTTGTCGAGCGCACGATACCCCCGTTTGACGCGTGTCTGTCCGACGCCGGCTTGAAGCGCGAGGACATCGACGAGCTCGTGCTTGTCGGAGGCATGACGCGCATGCCGAAAGTCGTTGAGACGGCCGACAGGTTAGCCGGCAAGAAGGCGCATCAGGGCGTCAATCCCGACGAGGTTGTGGCGCGCGGAGCGGCCATTCAGGGCGGCGTTTTGCAGGGCGACGTTCGCGACGTTCTGCTGCTTGACGTCACTCCGCTGACGCTTTCCATAGAGACTGCCGGCGGAGTTTCGACCCCGATGATAGAGCGCAACACCACCATTCCCAAAAAGGCGAGCCAGATTTTCTCGACCTACGCCGACAACCAGACGGCCGTCGACATCAAGGTCTTGCAGGGCGAGCGTCCTATGGCGAGGGACAACAAGCTCATAGGCAACTTCCGCCTCGACGGCATAGCTCCGGCGCCGCGCGGCCTTCCGCAGATAGAGGTGACGTTCGACATAGACGCCAACGGCATACTGAACGTCAGCGCGAAGGACAAGGGCACCGGCAAGGAGCAGAAGATCACCATTACCAACAGCAGCGGCCTCAGCAAGGACGAGGTTGAAAGGCTGCGCAAGGAGGCCGAACTCCACGCCGCGGAGGACGCGCTCAACAAGGAGACTGCCGAGGCGCGCAACGAGCTTGACAACGTCATATACGGCGTCGAAAAGCACATTTCCGAAGCCGGCGACAAGCTTCCGGCGGACGTAAAGAGCCAGCTTGAGTCCGAAGTCAAATCGGCCAAGGAGGTATTGGCCAAGTCCGACAGCTCAAAGGACGACTTCAAGTCCGCCTGCGAGAAGCTCACGAAGGTTTTGGAGAGCAACGCCCAGCATTTCCAGGCGGCCGCGCAGGCTGCCGCGGGCGCGGCGCAGTCGGCTTCCCAGGCGGGGGCGGGCCAGCCGGCGGACGCTTCTTCGAACGCTTCCTCCAACAAGGACGGCGCGGTGGACGCCGACTTTGAGGTGGTCGACGACGATCCCAAAAAGTGATTCATTCCCCAATGCGAACGGGCGGCTCCCGCGCGGAGCCGCCGGATTC
>CALXMX010000213.1 GCA_944389575.1 uncultured Opitutales bacterium | reverse complement strand
GGCCGGGAAGCTCCACGTCGGGGCGTTTGCCATGCGTTCCGGCTCCGCGCCGCAGCCGCTGATTGTGCTCGGCTTTCCGGAGGATTTTCCCGACGCGAATATCGCGGAATCCGGCGGCGTGAAGCTTTCCGTCAGAAGCGATTTTTCCGAGGATTCGGCCGCGCGCTTCGTCAGGCTCGACGCCTTTGTCCGCCGAATACCGGACGGCAGCCGCTTCGACCGCGACCGCGCGCGCGTCCAAATACCCGACGGAAGGTTCGCCCTGCGGGTATTCGACGGCGACTTCGGCGAGGACGTTTTTAAAGTCGGCGACGGAGAGAAGATTTTGTGGATTTTGTTCCGCCCGTAAGCCGGGACTCCCGATGCGCGTCCGCCGGGCGCGTCGGCGCCGGCCATTCTGCTTGGGAATGCGCGCTGCGGGCGGTTCGGGATAGCGCGGCGCGCCTTTTTGAACTTGAAAAATCGCCGGCGGAAATATAGCAACTTCGTAAAAATCTTAATGCGGATTTAGCCTTTTAAATTGTTCCGCGGAAGTTGAAGCGGCGGGTCTGCGGGCTATGCAGAAACTGAAGTTTCAACTGCGTTCGCGGCTTAGGCTATCCGCATGTTCGGCATGGAAGGGTACATTTCAAAGGCGGAGTTTTCGGAGCGCGCGGGGGCGATTAAGCTGCGCGTTCAGATGGCGGTTGTCGCGGTCGGCGCGCTGTTGATGTGCGCAAAGTTTGCGGCGTTCCTCTTCACCAATTCCGCCGCGATACTTACCGACGCCATGGAGAGCATAGTCAACGTAGCTGCGGGGTTAGTGAGCTTGTACGGCATTCGCTTAGCGTCGCGCCCCAAGGATTCCGACCACCCGTTCGGGCACGGGAAAATAGAGCTGGTTTCGGCGTCGGTCGAAGGGCTGCTGATTCTTGCCGCGGGTGTTGCGATAGTCTGCGAAGGCGCGGCACGCTTGATAAGCCCGGCGGAGATAGAGCGCTTGGATATGGGGCTTGCGGTCGTGGCCTTCGCGGGGGCGGCGAATTTTCTCATGGGGTCTGTCAGCATACATTTCGGGCGGAAGTACGGCTCTATGGCGCTGATTGCCGGCGGCAGGCATTTGCATTCCGACACATATTCCACAATCGGCTTGGTTGCGGGACTGCTGGCCGTATCGCTGACGGGGGCGGTTTGGATTGACAGCGCGGTGGCCGTGCTTTTCGGCTTGCTCATTATCTCCGCCGGCGTCGGGGTGCTGCGCAAGACGATAGCGAACCTGACTGACGAAGCCGACGAGGGTCGCCTAAAAAAACTCCTCAAAACGGTGTCGGATTACAGGGAGAACGACTGGATAGACGTCCACAATCTAAAAGTGATTTCGTACGGCAGCGACATATTTGTGGATTGCGATCTCACAATGCCGTTCTTCTATACCATAGAGCGCGGACATGAGGTGTCCGAAAGTCTGAAGGCCGCCATATGCGGCGCGTTCGAGGGAAACGTATTGGTCTCTATTCACTTCGACTCCTGTGCGCGCGCGCACTGCTCGCATTGCGAGCTTTCCGATTGCCGATACAGGCGCGAGCCCTTTTCCGGCTCGCAGTCCCTGACGATGCGCGAAATAACGGGGAGCGACGAATTCATGAGCGAAAATAAAATTTGACGTTGGAAAGCTTAAAATGCGGCGCGCGCTCAAAGCGCGCTTGGCAGACTGCCCGCTTTGGGCGTGCCGCGTCTTTTGCGTGCCTGCGCGCAAGCGCGCCCGCGTCTGAGGCTGAAAGGATTGCATGTGAAGTCGAGCTGGAACATGGCGCAATGGGGATTTGAATTGGAGGACGACGGTTCTCACATTCTCTCGCTGAAAATTTCGCCGCCGCGTTTGGAGGCCGAATGCGGGCTGTCGTCGGATATTGCGCGCGAGGCATTTTTGCAGCTTGCCGCGTATTTCGGCGGGCGGCTGAAGAATTTTAGCCTCCCGATACGAATGGTCGGAACGGATTTTCAGATGTCGGTCTGGAAAGCCCTGCGCACAGTCCCGTTCGGGGAAACAGTGTCTTATTCGCGCTTAGCCGCGATGGCCTCAAGGCCGAAGGCGTGCAGGGCCGCCGCGGCCGCGTGCGGCGCAAATCCGATTCCGATAATCGTTCCGTGCCACAGGGTCATCGCCGCCGACGGCTCAATCGGAGGCTTTTCGTCCGGACTTCGGCTCAAGCGGTTTTTGCTCGGCATCGAAGCCGGCCGGTAGGGCCTTTACCGCAAAAAAATTTTTTTCTTGACGGACTTAATAATAATAGCATTTAAATACCACTATTATGAAATCCGCCGTTTTGCATCTTTCCGAGGGGGCCAATATGGGTCTGCATGCGATATGCAGGCTGGCTTGCGGGGGAGGCCGGGCGACGGCCAGGGAACTGGCGGAGGGGCTTGGGTCGTCCTCCCACCACATGTCGAAGGTGATGAGGAAGCTTGCGGTCGGCGGGATAGTGTCGGTTGCAAAGGGTCCGAATGGGGGGTTCTATTTTGAGGATTCGCAGCTGGACAAGTCGCTGATGGACGCGCTTGAGGCCATAGACGGAAGCTTCAGCTGCGGCGGTTGCATATTTAAAAAGGGAATTTGCGACAGGAAGGACTGCATTTTCGCTGACGTGCTCAAGGACGCCAACGCCGCTTTTTCGGCGTATCTGAGGAAAACTAAAATAGGCAATTTCATCAACCAACAAAAGAAGGGAAAAACACTATGAAAAAAATGGTATGCTCCATATGCGGGTATGTGTTTGAAGGCGAAAACATACCGGACTTCTGTCCGCAGTGCAAGGCGCCGAAGTCTAAGTTCGTCGTCAGGGACGACTCTTCCGAGCTCGTCTGGGCCGACGAGCACAGGATAGGCGTCGCGCAGGGTCTTGACCAGGAGGTCGTGGAGGGATTGCGCGCCAATTTTACGGGCGAGTGCACGGAGGTTGGCATGTATCTGGCGATGAGCCGCCAGGCTGACAGGGAGGGTTATCCGGAAGTTGCGGAGGCCTACAAGAGGATAGCCATAGAGGAGGCCGAGCATGCGGCGAAATTCGCGGAATTGCTGGGCGAGTGCGTGTCGAAATCCACTAAGGAGAATCTGACCGTGCGCGTGGCCGCCGAACACGGGGCTACGGAGGGCAAGCTGGCGCTTGCCAAGCGCGCAAAGGAACTCGGGTACGACGCGATTCACGACACCGTGCACGAAATGTGCAAGGACGAGGCGCGGCACGGTTCGGCTTTCGCCGGCCTTTTGAAGCGCTACTTCAAATAATATCGAACTTTTTCGATTTTCGCGCGTCACTAAAGTGGCGCGCTTTTTTTTGTTAAGCACGGCGCGCTTGCAATAGGAATCGCCATGAGTCGCACGAATTTTTCCGGGAGCGGCAGCTGCGCGGAGGGCGGGCGGCTGCGCGTATTTTGCGGAATTTGGGACATGCTCTGATGTTTCTAATTTCCGCGGCCGTGATCGCCGGGGCGTGCCTGATTGTTTTTTCTACTCCCGACGCCGACACAATGCGGCTGGTTGCCGCGTTCGACCTGTTCGCATGCTTTCTGTTTTTGGCCGACGTCTTTGGGCGGTGGATTGCGGGAGGGGCAAAGCTTTCGTTTTGGAAGTCGGGCTGGGTAGATTTGGCGTCTTCCATTCCGTACGTCTATTACCTGCGCTTCGGGAGGCTGTATTCAATGGGCAGGCTGGCGAAGCGCTTGGGGTTGGGGAGGTTTATCTCCGACGCGTTTGTACGCAGCGGCTTTGGGAGCCTTTTGGCGTTTTCGACAATCGCGTTTCTGCTTAGCATATGGATTTGCGGAATGGCCATTCTCCACTTCGAGCGCGCCGCCGCGCACGCCCTGATTAAAACTCCGTTCGACGCGATATGGTTTGCGTTTGGAACCGTCACTACGGTCGGCTATGGCGACGTCTATCCCGTCACGTGGCAGGGAAGGGTTGTGGCCATTGTTTTGATGATGGTGGGGATAGGTTTATTCAGCCTAAATTCGGGTCTTTGGGCGTCGTGGTTAGTGCGCAGGCTGCACTTGGGAACGCTGGAGAAGGGCGGCGGGCTCGGGGGCGGGGAAGGCTTCGGAGAAGCCGGAGACGGAGTTGAAAATTTTGCCGAACCTGAAAATCCTGGCGGGGCGGACAATTTTGCGGGCGGCACAGGGCGCGGCGCAGAATCGGCGGGCGCGGAAACGCGGGCGCGGCCAAGCGCCGCGGAAGGCGGTCAAAACAGCGCGGGTACTGGCGCCGGCGCGGGGGCGGGTGCAAATGAAAGCGCGGATACGGGCGCGCCGCGCCCGGGCTCGGAGTCTGGCGGCGCGTAAGCTCTCACAGATTTATTTTCATGCACCGCCGCATGAAGGTCGGCACGTCCAAATCTTCGCCGTTGCGCATATTTGGGGGAGTGTCCTCAAAGAAGCCGCGCTGCTGGCTCTTTTCGACGAACTTAAATTCGCGCTGTTTCGCGTCGTCGCCCGGGGCGGAGTGTTGCGCGGGGGAGACCTGCGGGGAGGACGCCTGCGGGAAAATGTATTGATTCCCCGATGCGCGCTGTCGCACAGAGGAATTTTCGCGATTTGATTCGCAGGCTACGCGAGCGCGAACCGGGCGTTCTTCGGCGGAGTTTGAAAATGCGACCGCGGATTTTTTCCCCTCCTGTCCGGACTGTTCGCCGCGCGCTTGGGATTCTTCGGCAAAAGGCTCTTCGGCGGCGCGTTCGCGCGTCTTTGGCGGCATTTGCCCCATCAGCGTTATTTCCACTTCGCCGGAAAATTCCGGCTCGACAATCGCCCCGAACACCGCCCTTTTTCCGCTGGAAAATTCTCCCGCAGCTCCCTCCAAGATCCGCTGCATTTTGTTCATCTCGAATCCGCGCGGGCAGCGGACGCTTATGAACAGGGAGTCCGCCTTCATCTCCTGGCGCTTGAGAAAGGGCGATGCACGCAGAGCCTCCAATGCGGCGCCCGCGCAGTCCTCCCCGCGCCCTACGGCGGAGGCAAAGAGGGTTTCGCGCCCGCGATCGGAGAACGCGCGGGAGAGCGACGGAAAGTCTATGTTGACGATTCCCGATTTCGACAGCATTCGCGCAACGGAAGCCGCCGCGTTCACGGCGTATCCGTTGGCGCGCTCGAAGGCCTCCTCGACGGATAGTTCGGAACGCGCCAGAATCGCGTCGTTGGGAAGCTCGACCATCGCGTGGACCCTCCTGCCTATGTATCTCGACGCCGTGGCAGCGAGTGTGCGCCTCTCCTCTCCCTCTATGGAAAGCGGCTGGACGCAAAAGCATATCGTCAGCGGGATTTCGAGCGACGATGAGATTTTCGCCAGAAGCGAAAGCGCCATCGACGCCGTTCCCCCGCCGACCGCGCCCGCGGTGATGAATACGTCGGAGCCGGCCGCGAAATTTTCGAGCTTCGCTGCGGCCGCGAGCGCGGCCTCTTTGCCGAGGACGGTGTCGCCTCCGGTTCCGAATTTTGTCTGTTCGCCGTCGCCCAGCCGTATCTTGACGGCGGCGGAACTGTTTTTGAGCCTTTCGGCGTCCGTGTCGGCTGCGGCTATCTCAATATTGGGCAGGGGCAGCGCCGCGAGCGCGTCGGCAATGTTCG
>CALXMX010000212.1 GCA_944389575.1 uncultured Opitutales bacterium | reverse complement strand
AGCTTGCTCGCAATCCGAATAAGTTTCATCGCAAGGCTTCGCCGAAAGCCGTTCGGGCCCCGAATCTTTTTCGGCCGCGCTTTTGCAAAATCGAAGCTTCCCGATGCGGCGCGGCATTTGCGTATCCGCGCGAAAAAATGTCCGCCGATTTCCAAAGGGAGTTTGCTCTTGAAAATTCGGCGGTATTTCCGATAAGATTGCCGTTCTAATAATGGAAGGAAGAGACAAAGACGGCGCCGAAGACGAAATCCGCCGCAGTAAACTGCGGAGGCCCGCTCCTCTGCCGCCGTTTAATTCCCCCTTCCCCCCGCGGATTCCCGGCGCGGGCGGGGCGCCCGCAGCCTATCCGGAGGAGGCCGACGGCTCCGCCGAAGATATTATAGAAGACGACGGTTCCGCCGAGTTTTACGATGACGACCTCGCGCGGCCGGATACGTCCGGGCTTTTGCCGCCTCCGCCGTTCGTTCCTCCGCCGCCGCAAGCGCTGCGCCCTCCGTCGTTTGTGCCGCCCCCGCCTCCTATGCCGATGGGCAGGCCCGAGGCTGTTCCGCCGATGGGCCCGCCTCCGCCGTTTCGCGGCGGAAGCCCGTTCCCGCTGCGCTTGCCCCCTCCGTTTGCCGGAGGGCCGTTTTTTCCGCCTCATGCGGGAGCCGCAGGAGATGCCGCAGAAAATTTTGCGGAGGGCGGATTTTCCGATGGCGACCCTGCCGAAGGGGATGTCGCTCAAGGCGAAAGCTCCGACGAGTATTACAGCGACGGAGATCTTGCGCCGCCGGACATATCCGAACCTCCGCCTCCGCCCCAGGTATTCGCGACTCCCTTTCCGTTTCCGCCTCCGCCCCCTCCGCCTCCCCCGCCGCCGGCGGGCGGGTCGGGGTTTGTTCGGCCGATGGGTCCGCCTCCGCCGTTTCGCGGCGGGAGTCCGTTTCCGTCGCAGCCTTCTCCGTTTGCCGGAGGCGCGCCCTTGCCGCCTCCGCTTTCTCCGCGGCGCCCTGCCGCCGGAAGATCCGCGGAAACGGGTAATTCCGCCTCGCAAGCCGGCGGGCGCATTCCGAAGGATTCCGCCGCTCCCAAGCGCGCGCGCAGATCCTACAACGACATAAAGCCCTCCGCCGCGGCAGAGCGACTGCGCGAGGAGGGTGAGGGAAAGGCCGTCATAAACGACGACAGGGAAAACGTCCGCCGCGTCGCGGTAATATTTTTAATCATGGTCTTCGCGATAGTCGCGATTATGGTTCTTGGAATATTCGGAACGATGGGATACGAGTATTACAACAAGTACGTCGAGCGCCTTCGCGCGGAGGCCGAAAGGACCGTCGAAATATCCGCTCCGCCCGAAGATTCGGGCAAATCCGCATTGAAAGTGGACGCAAATTCGGAGGAGGGCGTTTGCCTTGCCGCCTTCTACGGCGCGCTCGGAGACATAGGCAAAATCGCCGACATGCGCTATACGCTGTACACCGGCACAGTGGAGATAGACGGCAAGACCAGGGAGCTGCACTGCATAAGGAAAAACACGGGCGAGGCGTTCCTGCGGTTGGGGAGCGATTCGGCCGAGGGGGCGTATCTGATAAACTTCTTCGACGAGCCGTCGCTGCGGCTATACGACGGTACGCTTTCCGGGCGTTCCTCTCCGTTGGATTCCGTCGAGGAGACCCGCCTGCGCGCGATTACGGCCTTTGACGAAGTCCTGTTTGCGAGGGCGTTTTCCGGATTGGAGCAGGCCGCGCGGCAGCCGTTAGAGAGCGCGGGAAAGGAGGAAATCGACGGCGTTGTCTGCAATGTGCTTACGGCTCGGGAGGGGCGCGGGCATTCGCTGAAATTTTATTTCGACGCAAAAGACGGGTTGCTCAAGAGGCTCGAATTTAAAAATTCCTCCTCCTCGGCGCGCGTAGACTTTTCCGAGTATGTCGTTTCTGACGACTCCTACAAATATCCGGCTCTCCGGACGGTGTATATCGACGGAAAGCTTTTTGCGCGGGTCAGAATCGGATTTGTGGTGTCGAACAAGTGGATGTTCTTCCCGCGCTGACGGGCGGCGGCGTTTTTTAGCCCGCCGGGGCGCGGGCAAATTTTAGTTGAATTTTCGCATTGGCTGCCTAACTTTAAAGCTTCATGGACAAATGTGCCTCCTTTGATTCCGGGAACGAGCAGGGCTTTGTATGCACAAAGCTCGACGCGGTCATAAATTGGGTAAGGTCGAATTCCGTCTGGCCGCAGCCCATGGGGCTGGCGTGCTGCGCGATAGAGCTTATGGCGGTGGGCGGCTCGCGCTTCGACATCGGAAGAATGGGCATGGAGGTTATGAGGTTTTCTCCGCGGCAGAGCGACTGCATGATCGTGGCCGGAACAGTCACCTACAAAATGGCCGGCGCGGTGAAGCGCGTTTACGATCAAATGGCGGCTCCCAAGTGGGTCGTGGCCATGGGCGCGTGCGCCTCGACCGGCGGAATGTTCAGAACATACTCGACCCTCCAGGGCGTCGACAAGGTGATTCCCGTCGACATTTACGTCGGCGGCTGTCCAACGCGGCCGGAGGCGCTACTCGACGCGCTGATGAGCCTTCAGAAGAAAATCCGGACGGAGCGCTCCGCAAAGGCGCTGTTTTCAAAATAGGACGGCGGAATCATGAACAGGAAGAACATAGCCGAGGAACTTTCGTTTTTGAAGCCGCGCGCGACTTCGGACGGCATGGCGGCCTTCGACTGCCCCCCCGACCGCCTTTTGGAGGCCGCGCGCGCGCTGAAGGAGCGCTTTGAGTGCCAGACGCTGACGGACATTGCTTCGGTGGATATGGGGTTGTCGGCCGGCGAGGGTCGCTTTGGGTGCGTCTATCACTTTTTCTCCCACACGAAGAAATTTTACGTAAGGCTTGCGGCGATGTGCCGGAGCGCGGCCGAGCCCCGCCTTCCGTCGCTGACGGGCGTCTATCCGAGCGCGGATTGGCTTGAGCGCGAGGCGTTCGACCTCATGGGCATAACTTTCGACGGCCACCCGCGCCTGCGCAGGATTCTCATGTGGGAGGGCTACCCCTACCACCCGCTTCGCAAGGACTTCCCCTTGGCGGGACTCCCGGCTCCGCTTCCCGACACGTTCGAGGGGAATGAGGACGCCACAAAGGTCGTTCCCGCTCCGGAGGAGGGCGGGCCGTTTCACTCCGCGTCTGAATCGTCCGGCTTTTCGCCACAGCGCGAGCCGCGCAGTTGGGAGGGCAAGCCGGGCGGGCGGTAGGCCGGCGAGGCCGCGGCGCGGCGGGGTTTCCGCCGCCGTTCAAACGGCGCAATTTAACGACAATTTCAAATGGACAGCAGCGAATTTACATATCCCGAACCCGCCGGACTCGCCGAAGGGCGCATCGGCGAGAAGATGGTCTTGAACATAGGGCCCTCCCATCCGGCGACCCACGGGGTGTTGCGCCTGAAGCTCGAGCTCGACGGCGAGCTCGTCACGAGGGCCGATCCCATGGTGGGCTACCTCCACCGCGGGCAGGAGAAAGTCGCCGAGAACCTGACCTACAACCAGTTCATTCCGTTTACGGACAGGCTGGATTATCTGGCGCCCATTTGCAACAATGTGGCTTTTGCGCAGTGCGTAGAAAAGATTGCCGGCATAGAGGTCACCCCGCGCTGCAAGGCCGCGCGGGTTATCGCGTGCGAGCTTTCGCGTATATGCAGCCACTTGGTGGGTCTGGCGTCGTACGGCATGGACGCGGGGTCGTGGACGGTGTTCATGTACTGCTTCACCCAGCGCGAGAAAATCATGACGCTGTTCGAGCAGCTCACGGGCGCGCGAATGACGTCCTCGTACGCCAGAATCGGAGGGCTTGCGCGCGACATTCCCGAAGGCTGGCTTGGGAACGTCAACGCGTTTTGCAACCAGTTTCTGCCGGCGTTTGACGAAATCGACAAGCTCATAACGCGCAACCGTATATTCATAGACAGGACGGAGGGGATAGGCGTCATAAGCGCGGAGGAGGCCATGCAGTGGGCTTTGACCGGCCCTAATCTCCGCGGCAGCGGCGTGGCCACCGACATTCGCAAGGACTTTCCCTACTTGGGCTATGCCGACTACGAATTTGACGTGCCCATAGGCGTTCACGGCGACTGCTACGACAGATGGCTGGTGCGCATGGAGGAGTGCCGCCAGAGTGTTCGGATAATCCGCCAGGCCATAGAAAAGATGCCCGACGGCCCGTGCAACGTGTCTAATCCGCGCGTCACTCTCCCGCCGAAGGACAAGGTCTTGCGCAACATGGAGGATTTGATAAACAATTTCATAGTCGCCACCGAGGGCCCCGCGATTCCTGAGGGCGAGGCCTACTTCGAGGCCGACAACCCCAAGGGCGCGCTGGGCTTTTACATAATTTCAAAGGGCGCGGGCGTGCCGTACCGGGTGAAGATACGCGCGCCGTCGTTCATAACTCTGAGCGCCATGCAGCACATTCTGCCCGGCCACCATATGAGCGACGTGCCCGTGATACTCGGCTCGATGGACTTCGTTCTCGGCGAGTGCGACAGGTGACGAAAGTTTAGGGATTCAGGGACATGGAAATAGACAGCCAGTTGGAAAAGCGGTGCGACGAAATAGTTTCGCAGTATCCCAAGCGGCGCTCCGCCGCTATGATGGTCATGCACGCCATACAGGAGAAATTCGGATATTTTGACGATTCCGCCGTGGAGTTCGCCGCCCGGAAGCTGGGCGTGGAGCCGATAGAGGTCTACGGCATGCTTTCGTTTTACCCGATGTATTCCGACAAGCCGCGCGGCAGAATCCACATTAAGGTGTGCCGCACGCTCTCGTGCGCGCTCAGCGGCTCGGTGAAGCTGGGGCAGGAGCTTGCTAAGATTACGGGCTGCCGCGTGGGGGATACGAAGGGCGTTTACACGCTGGAGTTCGTGGAGTGTTTGGGCAACTGCGTGCGCGGGCCGAATGTCCAGGTTAACGACAAGCTGTTCGAGGCGGTCGCCCCGGAGGACGCCGAAAAATTTATGGAGAAAATTTCCGCGCTGGACGCCGCCGGGGAGCTCGCCCCCCGCTCCTCTTTCGACAAACCGCAGGGCGACGGATTCGATTCGCCCGCATACAAAGGATAAAAAGGACAATCCCATGCCGGCAACGCAGACAAGAATCATTTACAGGCATATCGACTTGGAGGGTTGGGACGCGTCGATAGACAAGTACGTGTCGGACGGCGGGTACGAAACTCTCGCCGCCGCCGTGAAGCGCCCGCAGGCCGAGCTTTGCGAGGAGGTCTTGAAGTCGAATCTGAAGGGGCGCGGCGGCGCGGGCTTTCCCATCGGAATGAAGTGGAAGTTTCTCGACCGCAAGAGCGGCAAGCCCATATATCTGATATGCAACGCCGACGAGTCCGAGCCGGGAACCTGCAAGGACAGGCTTTTGATATATCAGGATCCGCACCAGGTGATAGAGTCGATAATGTGCGCGGCCTACGCGATAGGTGCGGCGCAGGCGTTCATCTATATCCGCGGCGAGTACATCAACGGCTACCGCATTTTGACGGAGTCGATAAGGCGCGCGCGCGAGCGCGGATTCGTGGGCGCGAACGTCTGCGGGAGCGGATATTCGTGCGACATCACCGTGTGCCGCGGCGCGGGCTGCTACGTCTGCGGAGAGGAGACCGGGCTGATTTCGTCGCTCGGCGGCAGGCGGGCGTATCCGCGGATAAAGCCGCCGTATTTTCCCGCGGCCATGGGTTTGTACGACTGCCCGACGGCCGTCAACAATGTCGAGACTCTCTGCTGGGTTCCGCAGATATTCAGGCTCGGCGGCGAGGCCGTGTCGAAAATCGGCGTCGCCTCCGATCCCGGGACGCACATTTGGGGTGTGAGCGGGCAGGTGAAAAATCCCGGCAGGTACGAGATTGAAACCGGCTCTTGTACGCTCGGGGAGCTGCTCTACGACCTATGCGGCGGGCCGCTCGCCGGGAGGCGCTTTAAGGCGGTGATTCCCGGGGGGTCGTCCATGAAAATTTTGCGCTGGGACGAAAAGTTTAAGATAG
>CALXMX010000211.1 GCA_944389575.1 uncultured Opitutales bacterium | reverse complement strand
CTGCTGCGCCTGCCGGACGACTGCGACGTTCTCATGCTCTGCGACTACGAAAACCTCGAATGTGAACTGGATTTGGAAAGCGTAGCCGACGGATACGGGCGCGTGGGGATTGTCGCGTGGTCGTTCGGCCTGGGGGTGGCGGAGCATTTTCCGCGGCTGATGTCCGCGGCGGGCGTGAAGGTGGCTCTGTGCTCCAGCCCGTGCCCGATTGACGACGAGCGCGGAATATCGCGCGAGCTGTTCAGGAAGACGTTGGACAATCTCGACGAGGCCGGCCTTGCAAAATTCTTTCGGCGGGTGTGCGGCTTTGACGGCGCGTTCGGGGCGTCCGGCAGAATGCGCCCGGCGGAGCGGCTCCGCCGCGAGCTGGAATTTTTGGGCTCCATTCTCGACGGCAAAAGCTTCGACGCATCGCATTGGACGTGGGCGCTGGGCGGGCGCAGGGACAGGATTTTTTACCCGCGCAATTTAGAGCGCGCGTGGGGCGGCCGCCTGATACTCGCAGGCGACGCGCATTTCGACATTCGCCTGTTCGAGGCCGCCTTCGCCCTTGCCATGCGGCCCCCGAGCCAGTTTGAAAGGAGCGCGCCGTCCTACGATTCCTCCGCGTCCGTCCAGCGGGAGATATGTACCGAGTTGGAGAGGCTGTTTTTTGAGGTTCTCGCAAATGGGGATTTGGCTTGCGAAGAATCGGCGTTTGCTCGTTCTTCGCGCGCGGGGTGCGCCGGAAATGCCGAAGAATGCGCCGAAAATTCAGAATGCTCCGATAGCGGAAAAACTGCCGGAAAAAAGAGCGGCTTTGCGAGCGCGAAACGCGTCGGGCGCGCCGAATGCCCGGAGGGCGGGGCTAAAGCCGGCGGCCTGCGCAAAACTGATTGCGCGTTCTTCGCGCGCGGCGCAGGGCTTGGGGGCGTTGCGCGGGGCGCGCAGGCCGTTGGCGGGCCCCTTGTTGCGGACAAGAGCATTGCTGCTGGCGGACGCGATTCGGAAGTCGTGCGCGCGCAAGAGGACGCGCGCGTCGGTTCGGAGAGCGCGTCGGGCGCGGAGTGCGCGGGCAATTCCGGAAATTTTGCGCCGAAAAAGATTTTGGAGATAGGCTGCGGGACGGGGCTTTTGACGAGGATTTTTGCAGCGCGCTTTCCGGGCGCGGATTGGACTTTGAACGATGAGAGCGCGCTTCTTGCCGCGCGCGCGGCGTCGTTTTTGCCCGGGGCGCGCATAATTTGCGGCGACGCGGCGTCGGCGGATTTGGGGCGCGGGTACGATTTGATACTGTCGTCCTCCTGCTTCCAGTGGATAGGGGATTCGCCCGCATTTTACGCAAAGCTTTTCGGAATTTTGAATCCCGGCGGTCTTTTGGCGTTTTCTTCCTTCGGGGAGAAAAATTTTCGCCAGACGCGGGAACTCTCCGGGCGCGGGCTGGACTACATGCCTTTCGGGCGCATAGTTTCCGTGCTGGGAGAGTGCGGCTTTTCGGTTTTGCTCGCGCGCGACTGCCTAGTTCAAAGGGAGTTTGAAAGCCCGCGCGAAGTTTTGCGCCACATAAGGGCCACAGGCGTCAACGGGGGATTCAAGTCGTTTTGGACTCCGGGGGTGGCGGCGGAGTTTTTCCGCAGGTACGCCGAGCGTTTCCCGTCTCCCGGAGGCGGAGTTTTTTTGGATTACAATCCCGTCTATGTAGTGGCGGCGAAGGAGGTTTAAAATGGCGAAAATTTTTGTTAGCGGAACTGACACCGGCGTGGGCAAGACGGCGGCGACCGGCTGGCTGGCCAAAATGGAGATTGAGGCCGGGCGGACGGCGGCGACGCAGAAGCTCGTCCAGACCGGCTGTTCGGGAATTTCCGAGGACATACTCGAGCACCGCCGCATAATGGGCGTACAGCTGCTGCCGGAGGATTTAGATTTTACGACGTGCAGATACGTCGCGAAGTTTCCGGCTTCTCCCCACCTGGCGTTCGCCATGGAGGGGCGCAGCGTCGACTACTCGCGCGCGGCCGCGGACGGGGACATGCTGGAAAAAAAGTACGGGACGGTGTTTATCGAGGGCGCGGGCGGCCTGCTTGTCCCGCTCGCCGAAGGCCTTTTGACGGCGGACTACGTCGAGGAGCATTCCCTGCCTCTCGCGTTGGTGGTGCCGTCGCGCCTGGGGTCGCTCAACCACGCGCTGCTGAGCTTGGAGTATTGCCGCGACCGGGGGCTGGAGCTCTGGGGGGTGGTGTACAACACGTATCCGCAGGCTCCGGCCGAAATTGAGGATTCGACGCGCGCGTATCTAAAAAAATACTTGGCCGAAAATTTTGCGCCGGCGCGCTTTCTTGAAATGGGGAGGGTTGGCCGATGAAAAATTTTGCCGCCGCATTCTTCGATTTGGACGGGACGTTAGTGGACAACTACACGGCGATTTGGCGCACTTTTGAGGAGTCGTTTTTGAAGTTCGGATTTGCGCCGCCGACTTTGGAGGAGGTTCGCAGGAGCGTCGGGGGCTCCGTCCTCATGACGGCGAAGAAGCTCCTGCCCGGCGTTCCGGATTCCGACGTGCAACGGCTTTGCGAATACTACATGCTCGCCAATCCCAAGCACGTCTTTGACGGGCTTGCGGAGCTTCCCGGAGCGGCCGCGCTGCTGCGCGCGCTCAAGGCGCGCGGCGTGCGCATTGCGTGCTTTACGAACAAGCATGTGGAGGCCGCCGACGCAGTGCTCGAACGCTTGGGGCTTGCGCGCTTCATGGAGCGCGTCTGCGCGACGACCCTAAACTCCCCGCGCAAGCCCGACAGGGATTTCGGCATGGCGGCGTTGAAATCAATGGGCGTTTCGGCGGGAGAGTCGCTGTTCGTGGGGGATTCTCCGTATGACTGGAAATCCGCCGAAAACGTCGGCGCGGCGTGCGCGCTGGTCGCCACGGGGTCGGATTCGGAGGAGTCTCTGCGAGCGTCCTGCCCGTCGGCCGTCGGCGTGTACGGCGATCTTGCTGGCTTGGGGCGCGCGGTGTTTGGCGTTGAAATTTAGCGGTCGAGGTGCGAAATTGAGCCGGTCAAATGGACGGGGAAAAGACAACTGTCGAGGGGGTGCTGGAGCGCATAGTTTTCTTCAACGAGGAAAACTGCTATTGCATCGCCGTCATGCGCCCGACTTCAAAGGGCTTTCCTCCCGGGCCGATAACCGTCGCGGGGACGCTTCCGTCGGTGCAGTGCGGCGAGACGCTGTGCGTCAGCGGGACTTGGGTCTCCCGCGGGGCGTATGGAATGCAGCTGAAGGTGGAGTCGTTTGAATCCCGCCTGCCGTCGTCGATTTACGGGATAGAGAAATTTTTGGGGTCCGGCCTGGTCGAGGGAATCGGCGGCGGGTTTGCGAAAAAAATTGTGGAGCGCTTCGGCGAGGACACGCTGAGGATAATAGACTCCGAAAGCGCGCGCCTGCGCGAGATACGCGGAATCGGGGAAGAGCGCGCGCGCAGGATAAAGAAGTCGTGGGAGGAGCAAAAAAACCTGCGCGACATTGTGATTTTTCTGCGGACGTACGGAGTTGGAATGTCGATGTGCGTTCGGATAATAAGGAGGTTTGGCGACGAGGCCGGGGAGATAGTCCGCTCGTCCCCGTACAGGCTCGCGCGGGAGATAGACGGCATAGGGTTTGCCACTGCGGACAGAATCGCGCTGAACATGGGGATACCGAACGAGAGCCCGGAGCGCATAGACGCCGGCGTCATGCACATAGTGCGCGAGTGCGAGCTTGACGGAAGCACCTGCGTGCCGCGCGGAGAGCTTGTTGCGAGGGCCTCCGCCCTCTTAGGCGCGGACGCGGCAAAATGCGCGGAGGGCGTGGAGCGAATGCTGGCAAGCGGCGAGCTGAAGGCGCGCGGCAGCCGCGTGCAGTCCGGCGCGCTGGATTACGCGGAGCGCGCGGTTGCGGAAAATTTGGAGAGAATCGCGTCGGCGCCGAGCGGGCTGGTTCCGATAAAGGTCGGCGCGGCGGTGAAGTGGGCGATGGATAGGGCGGGCTTCGAGTTTTCCGGCTCGCAGGCTTCGGCGGTTGCGCGCGCGCTGGAGAGCAAAGTTTGCGTCGTCACCGGCGGCCCCGGAACGGGCAAGACGACAATACTGCGCGCGCTTTGCGACATTTTGAAGGCGAAGAAGTGCTCCGTAATGCTTGCGGCCCCCACGGGCAGGGCGGCGCAGCGAATGTCGGAGAGCGCGGGAGTCGAGGCTGGGACGATACACAGAATGTTCGGATACGGCGAGGGAAAGCGCGCGCAAAAAAAGGGCGAGCGCGTCTCGGCGGATTTCGTCATAATAGACGAGGCCTCCATGCTGGATACGCGCCTTGCGGCGGCGGTGGCATCCGCCGTGCCCGACGGGGCTCACCTGTTATTGGTGGGCGACGCCGACCAGCTGCCGAGCGTCGGCCCGGGAAACGTCTTGCGCGACATCACGGATTCGGGAAGGTTTCCCGTGGTCAGGTTGGACAGGGTTTTCAGGCAGAGGGAGAGAAGTTCGATAGTGTCCGTTGCCCATGCGATATTGGAGGGCGACGACTGCCTTCGGCAAATTCCGCCTAAGGCTCTCGGGGAGGTCGCGCCGGATTCGGATATCCAGTTCGTGTATGCGCCGGAGCCCGCCGACTGCCTCAAAGCGTGCGTCGATTTGGTGTGCGGGACGATTCCAAAGCTGTTCGGCTGCGATTCCGTATCGGACGTGCAGCTGCTGGCTCCCATGCACAGGGGGGCGGCGGGGGTACAGTCGTTCAACGCGGCTTTGAAGTCCGCGCTCAACGGAAACGCGCCGGCGGCGCGCTGCGGGGCGGCGGCGTACTCGGTGGGCGATAAGGTGATCCAGACGCGCAACAACTACGAGCTGGAAATTTTCAACGGCGACATGGGCAGAATTGTCTCGATAGGAGATTCGGTGGCGGTCGATTTCGACGGGCGAAGGGTCGCGCTTCAAAAGTCGGATTTGGTTGACGTCCAGCAGGCGTATGCCATTACGATACACAAGTCGCAGGGAAGCGAATTTCCCGTGGTGGTGGTTCCGTTTTTGCGCCAGCATTTTATGATGCTGCAGCGCAATCTTGCGTACACCGCCATTACGCGCGCGCGCAAAGCCGTTTTTATAGTCGGCGATCCGCGGGCGTGGAAGCTGGCGGTTTCAAACTCGAGGAGTGCTGCGCGCGACACGCTTTTGGCAGAGCGGCTTAGGCGGCCGGAGGAGGCTCGTCAATGGGGATAAAAATATACGACATCGCAAGCGGAAAATTCGCCGAGGAGCCCGTGTGCGCCGAGGGTCTTATGCGCTTTCTATACGGCACCGTCCCCGGCCGCATGGCGGTATGGGCGATGTTTAAGAGGGCGTTTTTTTCCCGCGCGTTCGGCATTTGGGCGGACTCGAAAATCAGCGCGCGCGGAATCGAAAAATTTGTGCTCAAATACGGCATAAATATGGACGAGAGCCTCAGGCCGATTTCCGCGTTCAAATGCTGGAACGACTTTTTTACGCGCGAGCTTCTTCCCGGCGCCCGCCCGACGGCCGAGCCCGGCGACGGCGAAGTGTTGTCGTTCCCGTGCGACGGCCGCCATCTGCTTGTCGAAAGCGTCGGCTCGCGCGACTTCTTTTACGCGAAGGGTCAGCGCTTTGAGCTCGGCGGCTTCTTGGGCGACGCCAAGCTTGCGGAGCGCTTTGACGGCGGCCCCATGCTCATATCCCGCCTCAGCCCGCTCGACTACCACCGCTACTGCTATCCGGTCGGCGGGCAGCTGTGCGCCAGAAAGCGCGTTTCCGGCGGCTTGTGCTCCGTCAGCTCGATCGCGCTGAAGGAGCGCCTCGCGATTCTGTGGGAGAACAAGCGCGTCTTGGAGCTGATAGATTCGCCGGTTTTCGGAATGTGCGCGTTCGTGCAGATCGGCGCGACGAACGTCGGGACGATTGTGAATTTCGGCGAGCTTGGCGACCGGGCGGAGCGCGGGGCGCAGGCGGGGCTTTTCAAATTCGGGGGGTCGTGCATAGTGACCCTGTTTGAGCGCGGGACGCGCGTGCGCTTCGACGAAAATCTCGCGCGCATGAGCGCGCGCGGAATAGAGTGCTATGCGCGCTCAAACTCCTTCTTGGGAAGAAAGGCGTAGGCTGTGAGAAAGAAAAAGACAAGCGACGGATACGAGATTTGCGAATGGAAGGTCGGGCCCTCGGTGTTTGAGGCGAATGTCGAATGGGGGGCGCGCCTGATGAAGTGGGATTTGACGCTTGCGGGGGGAAGGCGTAGGAGCGTCCTGTATTGGGACGAGCGCGCCCCGAACGGAGGCGGCGGTGAGGCCTTTTCGGAGGCGCGCGGCGGCAATCCGATTCTGTTCCCGTTTGCCGGACGCTCGTTTGTGGGGGAGCGCGAGGGCGTTTGGATTACTCCGGAAGGCGACGAGCGCCCGATGCACATTCACGGATACGCGTCAATGGAGCGTTTTGAGGCGGTGTCCGTGGGGGAGCGGGGATTCCGGGCGCGCTATCTGCCCAGCGATGAGTCGAAGCGGGCGTATCCGTACGACTTCGACTTTTACGTGGAATATCTGTTTGAGGAGCTCGCCCTGACATGCCGGCTTGAGCTTGAAAACAAATCCGAGCGCAGAATCCCGTGGGGCGCCGGGACGCACTTTTATTTTACGCTTCCGTGGCACGAAGGTTTCGGCCGCGCAAATTACAGGCTTGTGCACGACGCCCGCAAAGCCTCGCGCAACTCCAAAGAGGGGATAATCCTTCCGGGGCGTTTAGACGCGGACGGATTCGACGATCCCGACATTCACAATAGGGTTCTTTCAAAGCTTAAGACGGGCGTCGTCAAGTTCGGCCTTAAGAGCGGCGAAGAGGACGTGACGGTTTCGATAGACGGCGGGGGCAGGCCGGCGCCGGGAACGTGCGTGGTGACGTGGGCGGAATTTCCGGATTCGCCGTATTATTGCGTGGAGCCGTGGATGTCGCCGCCGAAGTCGTCGTCCAAGCCGGTGCGCTTTGTCGAGCCTGGCGGGCGCGGGGAATTTTCGGTGAGGGTTTCGCTCGAGTAGATTATGAGAGTCGTGGTTCAGAGGGTGAAGCGCGCGGGCGTGGACGTGCTGGAGGAGGGAAACCCGCCAAAGAGCGTCGCGCAAATAGGGACCGGCGTGCTCGTGCTCGCCGCCGTAAGCGTCGGGGACGGCGTGGAGGACGCGGAATGGCTTGCTTCAAAAATCGCCGCCATGAGAATATTTGAGGACTCCGAGGGAAAGATGAACCTTTCGCTCGAGGAGTCCGGCGGGTGGGCGTTGGTCGTCAGCCAGTTCACGCTTTACGGAAACATGAAGAAGGGGAACAGGCCGTCGTTCAACAGGTCTGCCCCTCCGGGCGAGGCGCTCGGATTGTACGAAAAATTTTGCGGGCTGTTGGGCGAACGCTTGCAGGGCAGGGTTGCGCGCGGCCAGTTTGGCGCGATGATGGACGTGCGGCTCGTAAACGACGGGCCGGTTACGCTGATTCTGGATTCGCGCGAGCGCGGATTTTAAAGTAGGCGTGTGCGCCCGCAGTAGTATAAGAGAATAGGCCGCGCGCCCGCGCTCGAAAGTTGCTGCTCTTTGAGCGTTCGGCCTGCGTCGTGCTGCGCGCGGCTTACTCCGTTTTGAGCGCGGCGGCGGCGTTGAGCCGTCCGCGGTTCTTGCCGCGCCGTCCGCGGGTATTGCCGCGCCGCCTTCGCGTTCTAAAATGCTTGAAGTTTGAAAACCCATTCAATATACGTTTTGATAAATTTTTAGTTGTAAGAATGGATTACCTTTACGAAAAAATCGTGCGCCCGGTCTTTTTCACCCAAGATCCGGAAATGGCGCACAATGTTGCGCTGAAGGCCATGCAGGTGGTCGGGGCGGTTGCGCCGGTTCGCAAGGTTATGGAACTGCTTAACCTTGTGAAAACCCCGAACAAAATTAACGTGTTCGGCGTGGACTTTCCCAACCGCGTGGGCTTGGCGGCGGGTTTTGACAAGGACGCGTTCGCGTTCCGCGCGGCGGGCGCCTTCGGATTCGGCCACGTGGAAATAGGGACGGTCTCCAGGCAGAAGCAGCCGGGGAATCCGCGCCCGCGCTACTTCAGGTATCCCGAGGCCGAAGGCGTTGTAAACTGCTGCGGCTTTCCCAACGACGGCGCGCAGGAAATTGCCAATCGCCTTTCCAAGACCGTCGGCTCGGCGGCGAAAAAGAGGCTCGTTCCCATTGGAATCAATATCGGCAAGAGCAAAATAACCCCGTTGGAGGAGGCCGCGCAAGACTACCTATTCAGCTTTAACGCGCTGGCCGACTACGCCGATTTCTTTGTCGTAAACGTCAGCAGCCCCAACACTCCGGAGCTCCGCAGGCTCCAGGGGAGCGAGTATCTTTCCAATCTCCTGTGGGCTTTGGCGCGGGCGAACGACGACAGGGCGAAGAAGCTCGGGGTCAGGCGCATTCCCATGATTTTGAAGATAGCTCCGGATCTGACCTTCTCGGAGATCGACTCTGTTCTTTCGGTGCTTCACGAATTCGGGCTCGACGGCGTCTGCGCGACGAACACCACGGTTGAGCGCGGCGAGAGTTTTTCGTACATGGAGAAGGCCGGCGGGCTGAGCGGAGCGCCGCTTTTTGAAAAGTCGATAGAGGTTGTGCGATACATATCGAAGGCGACGGGCGGGAAGCTGCCGATCATAGGGGTCGGCGGCATAACGAACGTAAAGCGCGCGGGCGAAATGATGAATGCCGGCGCGAGTCTCGTTCAGATATACACCGGCATGATTTACCGCGGGCCGTTTTTTGCGCGCGACGTCGCCAAGGCTCTCCTCTGGCGCGACTCCGACTGGGTGTGAACTTTTCGCAATCGGGCCGCAATCGAGCCTCGAGAAAAACAACAACGAAGTACAGCAAGGACAATACCATCATATGGCATCACCAACAGACATTCGCAAGGGCAGAGTGATTATGTACAACGGCACGCCCCATGTCGTCATGAGCATGCTCCACAGGACGCAGGGCAGGCAGGCGGGTTTCGTGCAGACCGTTTTGCGCAACCTGTCGAACAACGCCTCAACGGCGGTGAAGTTCCGCTCTACGGACTCCGTAGAGTTCTGCCAGACGACCAACCACCAGCTTGAGTATTCCTACGCCGACGGCGATCAATACCATTTCATCAACCCCGAAACCTTTGAGGACTTCATTCTGATGAAGGACACCATCGGCGACGACGTAAAGTGGCTTGTTGAGGGCGTGGTGTACACGATTTTGTTTGTCAATGACGAGGCCGTTTCGCTGGAGCTTCCCAATTCCATGGAAATAACGGTTGCGGAGGCCTCGGAGGGTCTGCGCGGAGACACGTCGTCCGCGCCGACGAAGCCCGTGACGCTGGCAAACGGCGTGGTGGTTCAGGTTCCCCTGTTCATCAAGCAGGGCGACGTCTTGAGGATACGCACGGAGGACGGCGAGTACCTCGGGCGCGCTTAGCGCGGCGAGGCTGCGCGGAATCTGGCGCCCGGCGCCTTGCGAAAAAATCCCGCACTAAAATGGAAAGCCATTGCGACATTCCCCATGCCGGGCCCTTCAAGGCTTCGGATTTGCGCGGAATATTGGAATACGTCCCGCTGTATCGCGGCCAGACTTTCGTGCTGTCCATCGACGGCAGCATTGTAGATTGCGACAACTTCGCAAATATCGTGACGGACATAGCGGTGTTGCGAAGCCTCGGGATAAACGTCGTCGTCGTTCACGGGATAGGGCTTCAGCTGCGCCGCGCCGCCGAGCGCGGGGCGAAATTGAGCGACATCTACGGCTCCAATCCCGTTGACGACGCCACGCTTGCCGAGGCGCGCAGGGCTTCGGCGGTCGTGCTCCAGCGTATCGTTGACGAGTTTGCCGCCCAGAACGTGAAGTGCGTCTCGACAAACGCCGTCAGGGCGACGGAGGTCGGGATAATATCGGGGGTGGACTATCTCAACGCGGGCCGCATAGAGAAAATAGACTTCAAAACGATAGAAAATCTTTTGGATTTGGGCATGGCGCCCATTTTCTCCCCGATGGCAACCAGGCGTGACGGCAGGATTTGCAGGATAAATTCCGATTTGCTGGCCGCGGAACTCGCCGTCGGGCTGAGGGCGTCGAAGCTGATATTCATCACCGAGACTTGCGGGCTTTGCGTGGGTTCGGAAAAGACGGTCGCCGTCCCACTGCGCGAGGTCAAACAGATGTGCGAGAGCAGGAAGAACGACATTGATCCGCGCGTGTTTTCAAAGGTCGTGCACGCGATACGCGCACTGGAGTCGTCGCGGACGCAGCGCGCGCACATTTTGGACGGCCGCCAGTTCGCGTGCTTGCTGAACGAGCTTTTCGACAAGGTCGGCTGCGGCACCATGATTTATGCGGACGAGTATCAAAAGATACGCGCGGCCGTGCAGGAGGACGTTCCCACAATTTACAACCTGTCGAAAATCTCCGCGCAGACGCAGAATTTGGTTTACCGTTCCGCGGAGGAAATAGAGCGCGGCATAGGGAACTATTACGTCTATGAGATGGACGGCAGCATTGTGGCTTTCGTAAGTCTTGTGGACATCGGCGGCGGCGCGGCGGAGCTGGCGGGGCTTCACGTCCAGCCGTTCTGCCAGGGCTGCGGCGTTGGAAGCAAAATGGTAGAGTACGTTAAGATGAGGGCGCGCGAGGCTGGATTTCAGCGCCTGTTCGCCCTGAGCACAAAGAACGCGCCGTTTTTTCTCGTCTGCGGATTTCGCGAGGTTTCCCCCGGCAACCTTCCTCCCGCGCGCCTTGAAAAATATTCCGAATCCCGCAGAAACTCAAAAGTGTTTTTGCTGGATCTGTAATGTCCGGCTTTTCGCGTTTGGCGGATTTTTGCGGCGGCGTCTTTTTCGCGCGCCTTGCGTTTTTTTCGCGCTTTGCGGTGTGCGATTCGGCTGAAAATTTAGCGGCGTCTAACGGTGTTTTGCCGGCAATGTACGACCGCCCGGCATGCGCATTTTTCTCGCCGCGTTTTTGGGAAGCGCGCGCCCTTTGCGCGCGGCGCGGGGGCATTTGCGAGGAGGTTTGATTTCGCAAAAATGAAACTTGAAAATGTCTCTTTCTTCGCTCGGTTTTCTGCGCGAGGGGGCAATGGGGCGGTTTTAAATTGCGGCGGGCCGGGACTCCTCTTTTTTATGAAGCGCGCGGGAAATTTTTACGGATATTTCGCCTGCGATGCGCGGCTGGAATATTGAAATTTTTTCGCTCGCGAATAGCGGTTCAATAGCGCTTCATAACCTTGTTTCGTTTCGGAGCGCGTGAAAAATATTTTTAACCCCGGCTTCTGAAATGCAATCTGCGCGCGGTTTCTTAAGTATGCCGGAACGCCCGCATTCCTTCGCCTTTCCCAAAAAAAATCCCGTTTCGGACCCGATTTTTTTGCGCTGCAATTTGCGCGCGAATCCGAATCCCATCGGACGGCGGTTAGATTCAGGAAACTTTTTCAGATGGGTTCCGCCTTGATTGCAAAAGGTCGTCCGATTGTACGCCCGCTCCGCGTTGGGCGACTCTCAGCAAAATTTGGCTCGGCTTGCCCCTCGATTTTTTCCCGAGCCTCCTAATTTGTTCAAACCCGAATTTTCCGCATAATCCGCTTTGCTCCGGTTCAAATTCCGCAGGGGCTTCAAGCGCGAATACGGCGCCGGGGTTGGCGACGCGGGCGAGGGCGGAGAATATTTTTTCTGCCGATGCGGGGTCGAGCAGCATGGAGTAGGGCGGGTCGGCAAATACGATGTCGAATTTGCGCCCGCAGAGCGCGGGGTTTTTGAATGCGTCGGCCTCAATTATTTCCGCCCGTCCGCCGCTCTGGGTGCCGATAGCCTTCAAGACGGCGCCGGCGTTGATTCTTAGGCATTTTATCGCGCCGCGGCAGTTCTCGACGAACACGGCGGTCTGCGCGCCGCGGCTCAGGGCTTCGAGCCCGTACGAGCCCGTTCCGGCGAAGAGGTCCAGCACGCTCGCGTCCTCCACGAGGCCGGAGAGGGAGGAAAACACGGCTTGGCGCGCGGCGTCGGTGGCCGGCCGCGTGGCGTCGCCGCGAGGCGCTTTGAGAGAAATTCCTCTTGCCTTGCCCGATGTAATTCGCATTATCTAAACCTTATGAAATTTTTGCGGATTTTGTCAATCGCCGCCGCGTTTTTTCTCTGCGCGGCGCAGGCCGCCCGGGCGGAATCGGCGCGCAGGCCGGCGGATTTTGAGGCAAAGCCCGCCGAAAAGCCGATACTTCAAAGCATTTCTCTCTACGTCGAAAACGACATTTACTTTTCCGACAGATACTACACGAACGGCCTGAAAATCATGTACACCGGCGAGGGCGACGACTTTCTGGCCTCAAAGCTCCAGTTCATGGCTCTCCGCGCGCTGATCGACGGGAGGCAGGCGTATCAGACCGCATGCATAGGCCAGAATATGTACGTTCCGGGCGAGATATCGGATCCGAATCCCCCGGCGTGGGACAGGCCTTACGCCGGCTGGCTGTACGTCGGTGCGGGGGCGCATTTGGCGTCGAAAGACAGGCTTGATTCGCTCTCGGTGAATCTCGGGGTTGTCGGCCCCATATCGCTGGCGGAGGACGCCCAGAAGTTTTTTCACAGCATCATCGGGGCCACATGGCCGATGGGCTGGCACGACCAAGTTAAGAACGAGCCGGGAATAGAGATAGGGTACAATCACAGCGAGCGTCTCTTGCGCTTCGGCGGACATCGCGGGTGGGCGTCGGATTTTATCGGCTCGATCGGGGCTGACTTGGGCAACGTCAAGACGCAGGGGCAGCTGCGGGCGCTGGTGCGCTTCGGCTACAATGTTCCGTATTCGTTCGACCCTAACAGAATAGACGCCGCCGGTGGAAACGACGTTCAGTGGATTCCGGAAGGCGGCCGTCCGGATTGGCACCTGTATTTTTACGGCGGGGGCGCTGCAAGATTTGTGGCGTACGACATCGCCCTCGACGGGAACACTTTTGCCGACAGTAGGTGGGTCGTTCCCAAGTGGCTTGTAGGGGAGGTGCTCGCGGGGGTGTCGGCGCGCTACGGCTGCTTTGAGGCGGACTTGAACTACACTTTGCGCACGGCGGAATTCAACCAGCAAAAACACCCCGTCCACATGTTTTGGACGCTGAGGCTCAAAGTGTTTTTCTGACGAACCCCGCGCCGCGGAGACCGCAAAAAACAATCGCGCGCATTATCATTATGAGACTGCTTGACAGATACGTTTTTGTCGAATGGCTGAAGGTTTTTGCCATAGCCTTGGGCGTCACGCTGGGCATACTCATAATGCACGACATGTACAGCAATCTCGGCAAGCTTATAAACTGGGGAGCCTCCTTGCGCGAGATATCGCTGTTCTACGCGCTTCTCGCGCCCACGCTCATACCGGTGGTTCTTCCGATAAGCCTGCTGATATCGCTGATATACGTGCTCGGCGCGCTGCATAGAAACAATGAAATTACGGCGATGCGTTCGGCGGGAATGAACGTGTTTTCGATTACGCGCACGCTGTGGCTGGCGGGGCTGGCGCTCTCGGGGCTGATGCTCTGGCTGAATGCCGACGCCATACCGGTCTGTATTGAACGCTCGCGCGCGATTTACGATTCGGTCAATTTCGAGCAGCAGCTAAAAAGCGCAAAGGACGCCGGAGCGGTCGGGGTGCTCGCGCCGCTGTGCTTTAACGACAGAAAGCAGGGCAGGCTCTGGTTCATGAACTCGTTTAGCCAGGCCACGAACGAGGGTCGCGGAGTGAGCGTGTCGGTGATGGACGCCGACGGGGCGGAGAAATCCAAAGTGATGGCTTCAAAGGCCGTCTACGACGACGCCGCGGGCTGCTGGGAGTTTTACAACGGCAAATTTATGGAGTTTGCCGAAGGCGGAACGATCGCCCATGAGTCGTCTTTCGACAGGCGGAGGTTTGAGGATTTTAACGAGGAGCCGCGGATAATGGCGCTCTCTATGCGCAGGGCTAAGGACTTGTCCCTCTTTGAGACGAAGGCGCTGCTGGATTCTTTCGGCGGGGAGTCCGCGCGCGAGTCGCTTCCGTATCTCGTGCGGTGGTATTCGATTTGGACAAGCTCCTTCGTGTGCCTGATTGTCGTTGCGATAGCGATTCCGTTTTCCGTATCCGGGGTGCGCACAAATCCGATGGTCGGCGTCTCAAAAACTTTCGGGCTGTTCTTTTTGTATTACATAATCGACAACATAATGGCGGCGATGGGCGGCAGGGGGATAATATCTCCGCTTGCCGCTTCGGTTATTCCGGTGGTGGCGATGTTCGCGTTTGCGCTGTCGCTCTACCGCAAGGCGACATAGCGCGGCGCTGGTTTTTTAGGCGGATTAGTTGAAACTTTTTGGGGAAAACGACATGGAGAGAGATTTGAAGGTTTTGGTCGTCGGCGGCGGCGGCAGGGAACATGCGATTGTCAAGGCGGTGAAGAGGTCGCCGAGACTGGCGAGGCTGGCGTGCGCGCCCGGCAACGGCGGAATATCGCGCGACTGCGAAACGTTTGGAAATGTGGGCGCCGAGGACATTGACGCGCTGGTCGAACTGGCCGCGGGCGGAGGCTTTAACTTCGTCATATGCGGGCCGGAGGTTCCGCTGTCGATGGGGCTTGCCGACAGGCTTCGGGCCTGCGGGATTCCGGTTTACGGCCCGGGCAGGGACGGCGCCAGACTGGAGGCGAGCAAGGCGTTTTCAAAGTTTTTTTTGTAAAAGTACGGCATACCCACCGCCGAGGGGGAGAGCTTTAGGGACTTTGCGGCGGCGAAGGCCTACATAGAGTCGGCACCGTTCGACGTTGTTATAAAGGCGAGCGGCCTGGCCGCGGGCAAGGGAGTTGTGATTCCCGAAAGCAGGGAACAGGCGGTTGAGGCGGCGCGCGAGATGCTCGAGGGCGGAACTTTCGGAGACAGCGGAAGGGAAATTGTGGTCGAGGAGAAAATGGAGGGAGAGGAGGCCAGCATAATGCTCATGGTGTGCGGGCGCGATTACGTGATGCTTCCGGCCAGCCAGGACCACAAGCGCGTCGGCGAGGGCGATACCGGGCCGAACACCGGCGGCATGGGCGCGTACGCTCCCGCAGCCGTCGCGGACGAGTCCGTGCTCGGCGACGTTCGCAGGAATATTGTCGAGCCGACCTTGAAGGGGCTTGCCGCCGAAGGCATAGATTATCGCGGCACGCTGTATGTTGGAATAATGATAACCGCCCGGGGGGCGAAGGTCGTGGAGTTTAACGTGCGCTTCGGCGATCCGGAGTGCCAGGTTTTGATGCCGCTCATAGAGAGCGATCCGCTCGAGTTGATGTACGGCATCGCGCGCGGAAAATTGGACAATTCGGGCGTGAAGATTTCCGACGGCTATGCGGCGGTCGTGGTGATGTGCGCGGCGGGCTATCCGGGCTCTTACAAAAAGGGGATTGAAATTTCGCTTCCGCAGGATTCGGACATTCCGGAGGGAGCGTGGATAATCCATGCGGGCACGAAATCGTCCGGGGGAAAAATTCTGTCCGACGGCGGCCGCGTGCTCGGGCTTACCGCGCGCGCAGACACGCTTGCCGGTGCGCTTGATAAGGCCTATAGCCTCGCTGAAAAGACGGGGTTTGCCGGCGCGCACTTCCGCCGCGACATCGGCCGCAGGCAGCTGCTTAGGGATTCCCGAAAGGCGCATTGATTAAATTTTAGCGCGCGGCGGCAATGCGCGGCAGCAATGCGCGGCAGTTTCGGACTCTCTTTCGTTTTTTTAGCGCGGCAAGTCTTGTCGGATAAATCCGCCCGGCAAATTCGTTTGCTAAAAAAATCCGGGCCGGGCGCGCCGGAAAAAAATTTGTAGTGCGCGTTGCGGCGCGCGTGCGGAACACTTCGCGCGCTTGCGAGGAGAGTGCCGCCTTGCGGAAAAGACGTGGTTTGCCGGTGCGCGCCTTTGCCGCGGTATTGATTGCAAGCCCAACTTTGAAAATTCCAATTCGCCAGATTGGTAGAGAGGCCTTTGGAAAATGCGCGAAGAATTTGCGCGTCGTTTTTTCGCGCGTTTTGGCAAGGGATTGTTCAATTTATGTCGGCGGAAAAAATATGTCGCGCGGTTTTATCTGCTGCGCGATTTTTTTAAGAAAGTTTAAGGGAGCGGCATTGCGCGCGCTCCGTACGCTGTCTGCGCGTTTCATATCCGCTTCGCATGCGTTCCGTGTGCGTTGCCTGCGCGCTGCGCCCGCGTTCGTGTCTGTGTCCGTGTCCGCGCGCCGTTTGGCGCGGCGTTTTGCCGGGCGCGCGGGGCGTGGAATCTTTCCGATGTCGTTTGGCCGGGGGTTGGCGCAAAAATGCGTCGCCATTTTTTTTCGCGCATATTCGCGCATGTTTTTAGTTCGGCGCGCGGACGGGCGAAAACTCGGACTATAGAGGATTGCGAATTAAAGCGGATAGGTGGGGGCTACTTTTGAAGCCGTGATCTGATTGCCTCCAGTTGGGATTCTATCGAGTCCAAGGCGGCGCCGACGTTCGAGTCGCCCTTGGCTTTCAGGACTTGGCGCGTGGCCTTTATTATGGCGTCGCACTTTTGCATTTTGTCTTCTTTTATTAGCTTGTTTAGCACGGGCATCGTTATCCCGTTTACGGCTATGGCGGCGTTGCCCTTAAACATTCCCAGGAGAGTTTTGTAATTGGTGTCGAGCCTGTCGAGGTTGTCGGATTCTATGTCCTTTTCTACGGCTCTGCGGGCGAATTCCATCGCTATGTCGGGGCGCTGCGTCTTTGTCTTTGAAATCATCTGCGTGGATATTCTCCTTGCCAATGCCGGATCGTCGCCCTCGATGAGCTTTATGAGCCTGCGCCTGTACTGCGCCTCTACGTCCGGATAGCGGCCGAAGGCTTTTACGGCGCTTTGATAGGCGTCTATTAGCGCCTTCCTGCCGGCGCCGGACTTTTCGAGCGCGAGTATTAGCGCGTCCCACGCCTCCGCATTGCGTGGGTCAGAGGCTATTGCGGCGCGCGCGGCCTTTTCGGATTTTGCGAAGTCGCCGGAGCCGGCATACAATTTTGCAAATGCGGCATGGATTAGGTTTGTCCGGTATTTTTGGCTCTCGCGGAACGCCTCGCGCATGGAGTTTAGCGCGTGGTCGGAGGCCGGCTTCCACGTCTGCGGATCGAGCGTGTGGCCGGTGACGAATTTAGCGCTGGCGTATCTGCCGACGTCGAAATTCCACTTTCCCGATTTTTGCATGTACGCCACCCACGCGTGAAAGCCGTCGCTGCCGGCCCCGGAGAATATGAACGCCGGTAGGCCGCGTATTTTTGCGGCCTCGGCCGTGTAGTAGGCCTGGTCGACGCATATTCCGCCCTCCTTCTTTATGCTCTTTAGGGAATAGTCCGTTCCCGGCCAGTCGAATTGCTTTGCGTTGATTCTGCCGTGGCTGTATTCGACGGAGGAATAGAGCTTGGGCAGGGTGTTTATGGTAAATGTCACATTTTTGAAAACCCAATCGCGGTCGGCGTCGTCGGCGAGCGAGGCGACCAGATATTTTAGCTCCTCTATTTCTAACTTTTCGGTCTTGAGCAAAAATTTTCCGCGACGCCGGCTGTCGATGTGCGTTTTGAAGGCTTTGACGGGGTCGCCCATGTCGCGCTTCAAGACTTTCGGGCTGACTTGCGAGTGCGGCCACGATTTCGGAGCGGGGGTGTCGAAAACTACGGCGATTGCGCAGGCGAGGCGGGAAAATTCGGCGAAGTCCGCGGAGGAGTCGGCGTAAATGTCGCAAAGAATTTTGAATGCAACGGGAATGTTGTCCAGCGGGGAAAGAGTGCGCGCGAATTCCACCGTCAAGCCGGCGTCGTTTGCGAACAGCTCCAGGAGCGGATCCGGAAATTTCGCGCCGGATTTGTCCAAATGCGCAAGAAATTTTCCGTACCACAGCTTTTCCTCCGCCAGTCCCAAATCTCCCCCGCGGCTTTCGTATTCCGCGACCGCCGAATTTACCAGCGACTCGGCCGCCTTTTTTAAATCTCGATTTCTCTCCACAAATTCCGCCGCGGAGATTTTTTCTTCCGACAAAATTTTCGGCTGCTGCCCGAACAGTCCGGCGCAGCATGCGAGTGCTGCGATTGAGAGTATTACTTTAACGGCGTTGGGCATCGGTCTATGTGTGTCGCGCCACCGCGAGTTGCGCGGCGCGCGGGGTTGTGGAGCATACGTGATTACAGGGCTGTGAAGCACGCATGGCCGCAGGGCTTTTAGCGCGCGGAGTGGCGAGGGTGTGTGAGCGTTGCAATGTGAAGCACACACGTCCGTGGTTGTGTGCGCATTTTTAGTTTTGGGATACATGCGCGCCGCAAGATAAGCGCGCCGGCAGAAGTTTATGCGGCATTTCGCCTTCCGGCAATTTCACAGCACGGCGCCGCGGCACGTCTCGGCGCGATTTGTTTTTTTTGCGATTCAGGCGTTGTCGAACTCCGCTTCAAGGGCCGCAAGCATTGTGTCGAGCTTTTTTCTCGCGTCCGCTTTGGCGCCTTTTAATTCTTCGGGCGTTTTTGCGTCCTCCCTTGCAAAGGCGTAAAACTTTATCTTCGGCTCCGTCCCGCTGGCGCGTATGGCGAAACTGCAGCCGTTTTCAAGTGTGTAGAAGAAGAATTTTTCCTTCGGAACGGGGCAGCCGTCGGCGTCGGTTATGTCGTCCTTTGCGAAGTTTACGGACTTTAAAACCCGCGCGCCTCCGACCGTCTCGAACGGGCGTTCGTCGAGGCGCTTTAGGAAATTCTGGATTGCCTGCGCGCCGGCGGCGCCTTCGCGGTAAATGCTCTTGAGGTCCTCCAGATAGTAGCCGCGCTTGAGGTATATTTCGTCGAGATACTCGTCAACCGTCTTGCCCTGCGACTTCAGCCATGCGAACATTTCGCAGAACATGATTACGGCGGCGTTTGCGTCCTTGTCGCGCACGGAGTCCGTTCCCAGGTATCCGTAGCTCTCCTCTCCGCCGAATATGAAAAACGTGGAATGCTCCTGCATGAGCTTTGCGCGCTCGAGGTAGGGCAGGGCGTCGGAACTTTTCCCGATTGCCTTCTCCAAAATATTTTCGTAGCGCGTGAGGCGGCTCCCGATCCATTTGAATCCGGTGAGCGTGTTTATGCACTTCACCCCGTGCGCGGCCGCTATGGCGTCCTGGAGGGGCGTTGTGACGAACGTCTTGATGATTGCGCACCTCTCCGGCCGCGTCATGATTGATTTGGCCGACATCTGCGTAAGCCTATATTCGGCCAGCAGCGAGCCTATCATGTTCCCCGTAAGCAGGCGTATCTCCCCGCTGCGCGCGCGGATTGCGACGCCCATTCTGTCGGCGTCGGGATCGGTCGCCATGAGGCAGTCCGCCCCCGACTTGCGCATTGTCTCGATGCCCATGGTGAGCGTTTCGGCGTATTCCGGATTCGGCTGCTTTACCGTCGGAAAGCGCGGATCCATCTTCATCTGCTCCTCCACCAAAATCGGGGACAGCCCGAAGTGCCGCATTATCGTCGGGCACATCGCCGCGCCGGTCCCGTGCACCGGCGTAAATACAACTTTGGGCTTGTTGTCCTTCATGACGCCGCGGTCTATCACGCAGTTTTCTATCGACGACACGTAGGCGTCCTCGTCGGATTTCGACACGTATTCTACGCGCGACAAATCAAGGGCGAGAAAATCCTTAACTTCGCCCCACGGCACCTTTTCGACTTCGAGCACTATGCCTTTGGCGTGTGGGTCGGTCGCCTGCGCGCCGTCGCTGAAGTACACCTTGTAGCCGTTGTCCGAGGCTGGGTTGTGGCTTGCGGTTATGACTATGCCGGCGGTCGCCTTCAGCCGGCGCACGGTGTATGAGAGCTGCGGAGTGGAGCGGGGCGAGTCGAATATGCTCGCCCGCCCTCCGAGTTTTGTCCATGTGGACGCCGCAAGCTCCCCGAAGCGCTTTGAGAAGTGGCGGACGTCGTACGCGATTGCGAGCTTCGGCGCGCCCCCTCCCTTCGCGTCTAAATAGGCCTTGCAATAGTTGAAAAGCCCTATCGTGGCGCGGACGACGTTAAAGTCGTTCATATTGTTGGCCCCCACCGCCGCGTGTTCGGGCGTGCCCTGTTCCGACACCGCCCCGAGCTCCGACTTGGCGGGATTTTTTGCTATCGTCTTCCCGCGCATTCCCCCCGTGCCAAAGGCCAGCAGGCGGAAAAATCTGTCATTGATTTCCTCGTAGAGACCGGAGTCGAAAAGCTCCAACAGCGAGTCCAGCGCCCACTCCGGAAGGAATTTCGCGTCGAGCCAGTCTTGCAGGTTTTTTGCCGCGCAATCCATCAGCGCGCTTTCGGCCGAGGCCTTTTTTATCAGTTCGGACAGTTTTGCGGATTTGTTTTCGCAGTTCATGGGCTTGTTGTGGGATTGTATATGTTTGCGCGTTTGCGCGGCGCGCTTTTTGCCGCATCAATTTGAAAAAAAACGGGGAGATTTACGATCCCCCCGCCCGTTTGAAATCCAATCAGTAGGGAAGCGGATACTTGGCGCACAGCTCCTGCGCCACGGCCTTGGCCTCTGCGATTTTCGCTTCGTCCTCCGGATTGTTCAGCACCGTGGCGATTGCCCCGGCGATTGTCCGCATGTCGCCTTCGTTCATGCCGCGGCTTGTGACGGCGGGCGTGCCGAGGCGTATGCCGCTTGCCTGGAACGGCGAGCGCGTCTCTCCGGGAACGGTGTTCTTGTTCGTGGTGATGTTAGCCTTGTCGAGCGCGATTTGCGCGGCCTTGCCGGTGAGTTCGGGAAGGTTCTTGCGCAGGTCGATAAGTATTAAGTGATTGTCCGTTCCGCCCGACACTAAGCCGAATCCCAGCTCCGAAAGGGCCGACGCAAGCGCCTTCGCGTTGGCGGCTATCTGCGCCTGGTATTCCTTGAATTCCGGCTTGAGGGCCTCGCCAAAGCAGACGGCCTTGGCCGCGATGACGTGCATGAGCGGCCCGCCTTGCGTTCCGGGAAATATTGCCGAATCTATCGCCTTGGCGTATTCCTGCTTGCACATTATCAGGCCTCCGCGCGGGCCGCGCAGCGTCTTGTGCGTGGTGCTCGTCACAAAGTCGCAATGCGCCACGGGCGACTGGTGCAGCCCCGCCGCGACAAGCCCCGCAATGTGCGCGATGTCCGCCATCAGAAGCGCCCCGCACTTCTTGGCGATTTTTCCCATGCGCTCAAAGTCTATCTCGCGCGGATACGCCGACGCACCCACCGTTATCAGCTTCGGCCTTTCCGCAATCGCTTGCGCCTCAAGCTTGTCGTAGTCTATAAATCCGGTCTCGGTGTCCACTCCGTAGCTTACTACGTTGTAGAGCAGCCCCGACACGTTCTTCGGGTGCCCGTGCGAAAGGTGACCGCCGTGCTCGAGCGACATTGTGAGAATCTTGTCGCCCGGCTTGAGCATCGCGACATATACGGCGACGTTCGCCTGCGAGCCCGAGTGCGGCTGCACGTTCGCATGCTCCGCGCCGAACAGCTCCTTCGCCCTGTCTATCGCCAGCTGCTCCACGACGTCCACAAATTCGCAGCCGCCGTAGTAGCGCTTGCCGGGATAGCCTTCCGCGTATTTGTTCGTCAGCGTGGAGCCCATGGCCTCCATGACGGCCGGCATGACGAAATTTTCGGAGGCTATCAGCTCGATATGCGTCTGCTGGCGGTTTGTTTCGGCATTGATTGCGTCGAATACGGCGCGGTCGATGTCTTTGAGATTTCCTTTTGCGATGGGTTTGTTCATGTCGAATTGCTGGTAAATGTTTTTTGGATTCGATGTCTTTCAAGCGGCTTTGCGCCCCCCGCCGGGGCGGGGCTTTCGATTTTTGAATAACCCCAAATTTTTCACCTCTTGGCAAACAAAAATTTGGTATACTGCCGAGATATTTTCAGCCGTTTTGAATGGACATTATCTTTTTGACGCGGCGCTCGTGGCGCCCGCCGTCGAATCCGGTTTCGGCGAACAGGAGCGCTATGCGCTCGGCGAGGTCGGCGTCGAGGTACTTCGCGCCGAGGCAGAGGACGTTGGCGTCGTTGTGCATGCGCGAAAATTTTGCGGCGTCCTCCGAAAGGCAGAGCGCGGCGCGTATGCCGTCGGCCTTGTTCGCGGCCATGCTCATTCCTATCCCGGACGTGCATATCAGTATGCCGAATCCGCACTTTCCGCGCGCGACGTCGGAACACACCAGCTTTGCGATGTCCGGATAATCGACCGAATCCGCCGAAAAGCAGCCCTCGTCCTCGCAGGCGAAGCCGCTTTGCGACAGGCGCTTTTTAAGTTCCTCCTTCAGCGCGAAACCGCCGTGGTCGGAGCCTATGCTAAGAGTTTTTTGCAAGTTCATTCTCGAGATATTTTAGAATAGGCGGAATGCACTGCGCTATTTCGTCGCGCGTGCGCTCGTAAACGTCGATGCCGTATCCGTAGGGGTCGGCAATGTCCCTTCCGGGGGAGCCCTTGACAAATTCGAGCATGGCGAAACTGCGCTCCGGCAGCTTTCCAAATTGCAGCCTGGCCAGTTGCAGGTGGGATTGCTCCATAGCAAACAGCGCGAAACACTCGCCGAGCATTTCCGCCGTCAGCTGTTTCGACCCGTGCCCCGGCAGGCGCACCCCGACGGATTCCAGAGCCTTTTCGGAATTGGGGCTAATCGGCAACCCGTCGATTGCCGACGTCCCCGCCGACAGCGCCGTAAGCGAGCGCACCGGGTTGTCTTCGGGAAGCGCGGCCGTCGCGTGTTTAAAGAGCGCCTCCGCCATGGGGGAACGGCAGATGTTGCCCGTGCACAAAAATATTACCTTGTCTGTCTGCCCTTTTTTCATTTCGCCGCAAAAGGATAGGCCGGGGCGCCGGATTTTCCAGTAAAATCGGAAATCTCGCCGCATTTTTTGCGCGCGAATCCGCATGCGCGTTTTTTCTCGCGCTTTTATCTGGCGCTTTTTCCCGCGCTTTTGGTTGAGCTTTTGGTCTTATGTTGACAATTTCCCGCGGCCGGCCTTATTGTTTCGGGCGTATGAAGAAGGCTATTATTGCGGCGGTTTCGGTTTTTGCGGCATGTGTGTGTTTTGCCGCGCCCGATAAGACGAGAATATCATGTGTCGGCGACAGCATCACTTTCGGGCACGGAATTAAAGAAGCGGAGCAAAAATATCCGCAGCAGCTGGGGGCCGTTTTGGGCGGCGGCTTCGACGTGCGCAATTTCGGCGTCAGCGGCACGACCCTGCTCTCAAAGGGCGACCACCCCTATATAAAGACGTCGGCCTACCGCAACGCGCTTGCGTTCAATCCGAATATCGTGATTATAAAGCTCGGCACCAACGACACCAAGCCGCAAAATTGGAAGCATGCCGGCGAGTTTGAAAAGGACCTCAACGCCATGATAGACGCGTTCTCCAACTTGGAGACCAAGCCGAAAATCTACCTGTGCTATCCGTGTCCGTTCTACCAGCTCGACGGGCGCGGCATAAATGAGGACAGGATTTTCAACGGGGTGATTCCCATTATCAGAAAAGTCGCTCGCGAGCGCGGGTTGCCCGTGATAGATATGCACACCGCGCTTTCCGACCGTCCGCAGTTTTTCCCCGACAAGCTCCACCCCAACGCCGACGGTGCGCGCGCAATGGCCGAGGCTGCCGCAAAAAAAATTCTGGAGGATTTGAAGGCCGAAAAATCCGCGAAGTGACGTCTCCCCCCCCTTCCGCCGGGAGCCGCTATGCGGGCGCGGTATTTCGGCGCGGTTGCCTGTTGCTTGGTTGTTTTATTTTAAGCTAAATTTGATTCCAAACTAAGCGGGCAGTGAGAGTGAAAATCTCACTGTCTGTTTTTTTGGCCGCCGCCGCAATTTGCGCGTTGCGAATTGGTGGCGGCTGATTCCGGCAGAGCTTGTGGATTGTGGAAATCTACGCGTTTTTTACGGCGGAATTGGGGAGGGTGTGCTTCGGTTTTTCGATGCGATTTGCGCGGCGATTTTAAATAGCGGAATTAGCGCGATTGCGCGGCGCAAAGCCAACACGCAATCGCTAACAGGCGCCGCGCGCGAATAGTCCGTTTTAATAATAGTCTGTTTTAAAAATTTAAAAAACTGCGGTTTTTTTGCGAATTTTTTTTAAGAAGAGCGCCGTTTTGCGGCTCCAAAGCCGCGCGCGGGCGATAGGCGCTTATTGCCCGCTAAATACTGAAAATGCGCGCGCTACAATCAATCGCGCGCTTGTTTAATTTTGCGGCCTTATTCGCCTTATTCTTACGGAGGAAGCGCGGCTTAATTTTTTCCGCCCGAATCGCCTTTGGCCTGCCGTTTTTCGAGAAGCTTTACGCACTCCGCGAATATGGGCTTTGCGAAACTGTCGAGCTGCGGATTGCTCCAGTCGGGCATGCGCTCCTTTTCGGGCGTGAACAACATGGGCATGATTAGGTATTGCGGAAGCCATATTGCGAATATTTCTCCGCCGGAATTTTTAAACGCCGCGCACACGCAGTATTTTGTTTGGTGCTTTCCGTATTGGAGCCAGGCCAGCGGGACGACCTTGTCGTCGAGAATCTTGATTTCGAGATTTGCGACGGGCTTGCCCCAGCCGGCCGGCGTGTTGGGGTTTGCCGCAAAGGGGGCGACTTTTTTCTTCGAGACCTCCGCGAGCGAGCCGTCGAACTCGATTTTCATGTCTTTTATTTCCTCTGTATTTGCCGTTCCGTACACGGGCGAGACCGGAGTCTCATTGTTCGGGCGCTTTGCAAAATATCCCCCCAAGTTCGCTATTTTTGCGTTCGTTCCGCCGATTATGAGGAGCTTCCCGCCGCTTTCCACATACTTGTTCAATTCCTTCGCGTTGGGGAACGCCGCCCGCGTGGGTATTATCAGAATGGGAATGTCCTTCGGATTCGGGACGCCCTTTTCGATGTCGAACAGACTCACGAGCCTGAAGCTCTTGCCCTCGGCCTTGAGAGTCCTGGCGCAGAGCGTTGCTAAGAACCTGCTCGAAAAGCCGAGCTTGGCTATCCCCATTTCCATAGACGGCTCGGCCACGACGCCTATGGCCGGAAGCGGCCCGGCTCCATCGGCAATGCCGGCGTATATAGAATCGTCCGAAAGTTTTTTCGCCTTTACAAATTCGGCTATGGCCTTTTCGCCGCGCTCGGCTATCGGGCGCGGAATCTTCGCCTTTGCGGACTTGGTAAATTCCGAATTCCCGATGTCTATTTTCTGGCCGGAATTAGCTATTGCCCATGCGGCGCAGACGAGGTTCACCCCCTCGCGTATTTGGCGGTTCGCCGTCTGCGCCATGGTCTCTACGTATTCCTTGGAATAGTTTTGCCCGGCGGCCGGCGGAACGTACAGCCCGCTTTCTATCGACGACATAAATGCGGCGGCCTTCCAGCTTTGAATCTGCAATTCCGTGAGAACGTCGTCGAGCTTCCTCTCCGACATGTCGGGCTTGAATCCTTCGAGAAGCTCTTCGGTGCGCTTGCGGATTTCCGGGGAGTTGTCGTAAACAATCAGGTCCAAGTTGCACTTGGGGAAGGCGGCGTTGTTGTAGCGAAAGTACGTCAGCATGTGCGTCAGCGGCCCGTGGTTGAAGGCGCTCGGATCGGCTATGGAGTGCATGAGCGCGCCCATGTAGAAAGTCGCGGCGTCGTATCTTTTCTCGCGGAACGACTTTGCCAGCATCATAAACGCGGCGCACTTGCCGTTTGTTGAGTGGAAGGCGTATTGGACCGGAATGAAGCCGTCTAACCATTTCGCCTCGCTCTCGCCCAACGCCTTTACGACTTCCGCGTTGGACGACGGCTTCTTGTGCCCGTCCGGATAGTGCGCCCAGCGCAGCATGGCCTTTTGATTTTGGTCGGATATGTTTTCCCGTATTTGCAGGGGAAGCCTCCGGAATGTTTGCGCGACTTGAACGTCGTGGCCGGCGCCCCATGCGAGGAGGTCGGCGGCGGGAAGGGCCATTGCGAGAATCAGCAGTAGTTTTTTCATCGGTCTATCGTGTTGATGCGCGCTTCTTAGCGCGCTCTCCGTTTTATGAAGGGAGGGCGATTTTTGTTCGACGCTTTTGATTAGTCAAGGCTTATGAGATTCGGCGGGCGTTTTTTCGGGCGTTTGATTTTTTGCGGGGCGCCGGAAGGTGCCGCCTGCGACCTCTAATTTTTCTTTGGGGCGGAGGCTGAATCTTTATTTCCGGAATTTATTTTCTCTTCGGCGGGGCTTTGGCGTCTTTTTATCTGCGCGGCTTTCTTTCTGCGGCCGATATTCCCCGCTTTCGATGCGTTGGGGCGCTTAGCTTTTTGCTATTTGCGAAAGTTCGCGCATGTGGGCGGCGCGAAGGCTATTTTTGCATTTATTTTTTGCGCGCGGACTCTTTGGGCTTGCGAACAAAAAGCGCCGAAAACAAAAAAAGCGCCCCGCTTTCCGGCGGGTCGCCTTTCGTCAATTCGCTTTTTCCTGCCCGCGGCCGCTTTCAACCCGCAGCTGCTTCCTGTCCGCAACCGCCGAATTTGTCTGCGCCGCAAGAGCGGCGGCAAAAGCTTTCGGCAAGCCGCTTAAGAGCCTCCGCGCCCGCGCGCGCCCCGCTGTGCGGGACGCGCATTCGGACGCGCATTCGGACGCGCGCACACAGCGGGTTATGAGAGCTTAACTTGCTCCCAGGCTCCGTCTTTCGCGTTGCTTTTGAGTGCGGCGTCGATAAAGGCCAGGCCCATTCTTCCGTCGAGCACGGTGGCGTAGCGGGTGTGGTCGTAGGAGAACTTCTCGCCCTTCTTCCACGCGCGAATGTCCTTTTCAAATTCGCGGTGCAGGCGGGCGTAGGCGTCGTGGAATCCCTCCGGGTGGCCGGACGGAATGCGCGGCTCTTTGAGTAGCCATTCGGGGACGTCGCCGAGGAAGCCGTCGTTGGGCTGGACGTCTCCGCGCCAGTACACCCTGTCGGGCTGGCCGGACGTCATGATGACGACTTTTTCTGGCTCCTCCTGCCTCCATACCAAAGTGCCCTTCGTGCCGACGACTTCGAGGGACATGTCGTTCTTGTGGCCGATGCATATTTGCGATGCGCGCACCAGCGCCTTGCCTCCGTTCGAGAGCTCGCAATAGGTTGTGAAGTGGTCGTCGAGCAGGCGGCTCTTGACGAAGGTTTCGAGATGCGCGCTCACCCGCGTGACGTCGAGGCCGGTGACGAAGCGCAGCTGCATGAGCGCGTGCGTCCCGATGTCCCCACCGCAGAGGGAGCCTCCGGAGCGCTTCGGATCCGTGCGCCAGTCTGCGCCGCCTTCGCCGCCCTGCTTTTCGATCTGTTTTGCCAGCCACCCCTGAATGTAGGCGGAGTCAACCCAGCGTATTTCGCCGAGCAGCCCGCTCGTGACCACGAAGCGCGAGAACCAAGAGCTCCAGTGCCCGAGATACGTGTGCGCCACCGCGAACGGCAGGCCTTTTGCAGTGGCGGCCGCCACCAGCTTGTCGGCCTCCTCAAGGTTTACGGTGAGGGGCTTTTCGCACATCACCGGAATGCCGGCCTCTATCGCCTTCATCGCGGGGTCGAAGTGGACGAAGTTGGGCGTGACTATGAGAACGTAGTCGAGGCGCTGGTCTTCCGGAAGATTCTTCTGGTCGGCAATCATGTCGACGTATGAGGCGTATCCTTTGATGGGGTAGGGCCAGTTTTCGGCTTCCTTCATCGCGATTTCCGGATTCGGGTGCAGGGCTCCGGCGACGACGCGCCTTGTCCCGTCGGAGTGAATCGCCTTTTGATGCGGCTGGGCGATGAACGCCCCGCAACCGCCTCCAATGAGTCCAACGTTTAGAGGTCTTTGTGACATAATTTTCCTTTTTTTGGTATTCTATATAAATCAAACGCTCCCGGAACGCGCGGGAGAATGCCCGAAGATTTTTTACGTCGAATCTTTTTAGCGTTCCGCGCGAATCTTTCAACATATTTTTTTTTTGACAGTTTTGGATTTCGGGTTTTGCTTGTTGTCATTTAGAAAGGAATTTCGCCGGGGAACGGCGGAAGGGTTTTTATGGACAAATACAAAATAGAAAACATACTATCGAGAGAAGTAATAGATTCGCGCGGGACTCCGACTGTCGAGAGCGAAGTGATTCTGCGCGGCGGCGTGCGCGCCATGGCCTCCGTGCCGTCCGGCGCTTCCACCGGGATTCACGAGGCCCTGGAATTGCGCGACGGCGGCGCTCCGGGAAAGAAGAGCCCCGGCAGGTACTTCGGCAAGGGCGTCATGAAGGCGGTCGACAATGTAAACCGCAAGATCGCCAAGGCCCTTGAGGGCTGCGACGTGCTGGACCAGGCCGGCATCGACGCAAAGATGATTGAGCTCGACGGCACCGAAAACAAGTCGAAGCTCGGGGCGAACGCGATTCTGTCGGTCTCTTTAGCTTGCGCGAGGGCGGCGGCGTCGGCTCTCGGCGAGGAGCTCTTTAGGTACATAGGCGGGGCGAACGCGCGCGTGCTGCCCGTGCCGATGATGAACGTCATCAACGGCGGCGCGCATTCCGACGCTCCGGTCGATATTCAGGAATTTATGATCGTTCCGGCGGGGGCGAGTTCGTTTGCGGAAGCCGTCAGAATGGGCGCGGAAGTGTTCCACGCCTTGAAGGGCGTTCTCAGGGCGTCCGGATTGACGACTACCGTCGGCGACGAAGGCGGCTTTGCTCCGTATTTCCCGGACAATATCGCTCCGCTTGAATCGATTGCGAAGGCCGTAAAGACGGCCGGATACAAGTTCGGCAAGGACGTGAGCGTCGCGCTTGACGTGGCTTCCAGCGAATTTTACGACTCAAAGCGCAAGCGCTACGTGTTTGCGAAGTCCGACAAGTCCGAGAGGAGCGCCTCCGAGATGGTCGCCTATTTGCGCGATTTGCAGGCGCGCTTCCCGATAATATCCATCGAAGACGGATGCGCCCAGGAAGACTGGACCGGCTGGAAGACCCTCACCGACGATATGGGGGCCGACACCCAGCTTGTAGGGGACGACCTCTTTGTCACCAACCGCAAGTTCCTCGAGCGTGGCATAAGCGAGGGCGTGGCAAATGCGATTCTGATAAAGCTCAACCAAATCGGCACGCTGACCGAAACGCTTGACACCATCGAAATCGCCAAGCGCGCGGCCTATGCGACAATCGTGTCCCACCGCTCCGGCGAGACGGAGGACTCTTTCATCGCGGATCTGGCCGTAGCCACCAACGCCGGACAGATAAAGACCGGTTCCATGAGCCGCAGCGAGCGCATAGCCAAGTACAACAGGCTCATTCGCATAGAGGAGGCTCTCGGCAAGGCCGCTACATTCGGCAAGATCTAATTGCCGGCAATTTGACTTTCGCGGGGTTCGCGCGACCGTACGCGCCGCCCGCCTGCGGAATGTTGCCGTATGTCCGTTGCGCCTTTAGCGGCGCGCGGGCATTTTTTTTGCCCTATTTTTTGCCTCGATATTTTATTTTTGCCCCGGGCTACAAGTTGCAGAAGCCGCGTATCTTTTCGGCGAGCTTTTCGGCTTCGGCATAGCCTTGTTTGTACAAATCTTCAAGCCGCGTCGGATCGCGCTCAAGCCTGTTTACTTTTAGGGGCTCTTGCGGGCGTATGACAATTATTTTATTCTGCCGCTCGAGGTTTTCGACGTATTCCAGGGAGGCGTTGTAGTCCTCATGCGCCTTCTTGAGGCGCTCGACGAGTTTTGGATAGCGCCGGTAAAATATCCGCGTGAGGGGGCCCGCCATGTTGCCCTTCCTGTATCCCGCGTTGCGGGTGAGTATGACGACGTTTTTATCGCAGCCGTCGGATTCCGCGCGCCGCAGGGGTATTGCGTCGGAAATGCCGCCGTCGAGGTAGGGTACGGAGCCTATGCGGACGGCGGGAGAGGCGTAGGGTATGCTGCACGAGGCGCGGCAGACGGACAGCAGGTCGTCCATAGTCTGCGGGGTGTCGAAGTAGGCGGGTTCTCCGGTGAGGCAGTTTGTGGCGACCAATATAAATTTGCCCGCGGCTAAGTACGCCGCAAAATCGTACGGGCGCACGTTGCGCGGCAGTTCGCCGAAGAGGTAGTCGTAATCCATTATACATCGCTGCGTGAACAGGTAGCGCAGGCCTATGTAGCGGCGTTTGCGCAGCTCGTCTATATTGCAGGCCCTCGCCCTTCCGCGCTGGCGCGAGGCGTACGACAGTCCGTTCGAGCCTCCCGCCGAAACCCCAATTACGTAGGGAAAGTAAATCTTGTGGTCGAGCAGGCAGTCGAGCGCGCCGCTTGTGAATGTGCCGCGCATTCCGCCCCCCTCCAAAACTAATGCCGATTTCATTCCGAAAATTTTTGCCGAATCCTTCCGCGCGGAGGCGCCGGGCGCTACCCGCGGGATAACGTCTTAATCTTGCGCTCCGCCGCCCCATGCGGAAGGAAAATGAGATTAAAGGCCGGGCCTGCAAAGAGTTTTTTTCCGCCCGCCGCCGGACGGCCGCGGAGAGAGCGCGCCCGGTTTGCATAACGATTTGTTCTCTTTGTAAAAATTTTCAAATGTTTTTTTAGAACTAAGAGCGCGGGGCTGGCGCTTTAGCGCGGCATGGCGCGCGGAGGCGTCCGGGGGGGTAGCGAGGGTTTCAAGATTTTGCTCTCCCGTTTTTTTCGCGCGAATTTCAACGCGCGCGGAATTGCTTGTTTTTTAGGCCGCGAAATAACCGGAGCGCGCGGGCGTGCGCGCGCCGGCCTTGCTAAAAATTTTCTTGCGAGTTTTCCCAAAAGTATAGAATAATTATAGACGAAGGTGGCTGTCGTATGCCGGGGGTTTTTTTCAGGTTTTTGATGTGCGCATTGATTGCGTATCCTATGTGTCTGCGCGCGCAATCCGCAGGCGCGCAGGCGGATTCCGCAGGGGCGGTGAAAGAGGGGGCCGCCTCTTCGGTCTCCGCGCGGGCTCTTCCGGAAAACCGCCAGATGAAAGCTTCGGAATCGGCCACAGTTTCTGCCAAAAAGAAAACTTCCGATGCCGGCGAAACTCCCGCGGCGGGCAAGGCGCGCGCTGACGGCAAAACTTCCGCTTCCGAAAAAGTTTCCGGCGCGAGCAAAGTTTTAAATGCGGGCAAGCCTTCGGGCGCCGGCGGAGCCTTGGCGGCGGACAGGGTTCCCGGGGCGGCGGACAGGACGGCGGACGGGACGGCGGACGGGACGGCGAAGGCAAAAAAAGTCTCGGTTGCGGGCGGAATTTCGGGAGGGAAAAAAATCTCCGGGGTGGACAAGGGCTCGGGCGCGAAAAAAACTTCTCCAAAGGGCAAGGCTTCAAATTCAAAAAAAGCGCCTTCCGCGGACAAGTCCGCAGAAATCCTCAAAAGGCCGGAATGGAAGGCTCTCAAGCTTTCCGACGCCTCGCCGTACGAGACCGGCGCCCCGGCGCAAGCTCCGGCCAACCACATAGACGTAATCGTGCGCTCCCTGCACAAATCGCATTCGCTCGCGCCCGCAAACCAGGCTTCCGACGCGGTGCTTTGCCGGCGGCTATACCTCGGCCTGACGGGAACTTTGCCGACGGTCGAACAGCTGCGCGCGTATCTCGACGACGCCTCCGCCGACAAGCGCGAACGCCTAATCGACGCTCTTATGGCGTCGGACAATTTCGTCGATTACTGGGCGCTCAAATTCGGCGACATATTTAGGGTGAAGGCCGAGTTCCCCGTCAATCTGTGGCCGAACGCCGCGCAGGCGTACGACAGGTTCATACGCGAGTGCATAATGCGCAACGTCTCCTACGGCGAAATGGCGCGGCGCATGCTGTGCGCTTCCGGCAGCAACTTCAGGGTCGGGGAGGTGAATTTTTACAGGGCGATGCAGAGCCGCGACGCCCCCTCAATGGCGTCGAGCGCGGCGCTCACGTTCATGGGAATGAGGTTCGAGAAGCTTCCGCGGGAAAAGCGCGACCAAATGTCGGCCTTTTTTTCGCGCGTGCTGTTGAAGTCCACGAAGGAGTGGAAGGAGGAGGTCGTCGTCAACGACATTTCCAAGCGCGCACCGTTCAAGGGGGTTCTCCCCGACGGCTGGGAGGTCGACGTCGGAGAGGAGGCCGACTTGCGCGCGATATTCGCCGGCTGGCTGACGGCCAAGGGCAATCCGTACTTTTCGCGCGCCTTCGCCAACAGGGCGTGGGCCTGGATTTTCGGCCAGCCGATAGTTTCGCCGGTGGACGACATGTTCGCGGACAACCCCCCGGTTTGCGCGGAGCTTCTGGATTTTCTCGGCGAGTACTTTCAGTCGCAGAATTTCGACGTGCGAAAGCTGTTCAAGCTTATAGCGATGTCGAATACGTATTCGCAGTCGTTCATACCGCGTTCCGAGCCCGGGGCCGCGCGCAAGTTTTTTGCGGTCTATCCCGTGCAGAGGCTCGACGCGGAGGTGATAATAGACGCCCTGTGCGCGCTGACCGGCAGCACGGAGATATATTCGAGCACTACTCCCGAGCCGTACACCACGCTTCCGAACTACGCGCGCGCGATCGCCCTGCCGGACGGCAGCATAACCACGTCGTTTTTGGAGCTGTTCGGGAAGCCCGCCCGCGACACGGGCACGGCGGCGGAGCGCGTCAACGCGGCGAATTCGTCGCAGAAGCTGCACATGGTAAATTCCACGCATATAAGGTCCAAGCTGTCGCGCTCGCCGAAGTTGCGGGCAATTTTCAAGCTGCCGGCTCCGCAGGCGTTCAGGACGCTTTATCTTTCAATACTTTCGCGCGAGCCCACGCGCGCGGAGGCCGCGGCCTATCTGAAGGCCAAGCCGGATTGGAACAGGGTCAACGACCTTGCGTGGGCGCTTGTAAACACCGAGGAATTTATCAACAGCCACTGATAATAGATATGAGACGCGCAATAACCAGACGCAAATTTTTGCAAGACGCGGCGTGTCTTGCGGCTTGCGGCGCGGTGACGTGCAGGCTCCGGGCGGAGGGCGCCGGAGCGTCGGGCGCCGGCGGAGCAAGCGGGTCGCAGGCTTCGCAGGCGCAGGCGGCTTCGGCGGCGAACTCGCCCGCGTCGGGAGGCGCCGGCCCGAGGACTTTCGGCAGGGCGAAGTCCGTAATTCAAATTTGGTTTTGGGGAGGCCCCGCGCACACCGACACTTGGGACCCAAAGCCGTCGCTTGGCTACGACTACTGCGGCCCGCTGACGTCGTATTGCAAGACGAATGTGGACGGCCTGATAATAGGCCAGCTGATGCCGAATCTGGCAAAGTGCGCGGACAAATACGCGGTCGTGCGCGGCGCCACTCACGGCTTGAACGCGCACGAGACCGCTTCGTATCTCGTCCAGACGGGGCGCGAGCCGGGGAGGTTTGTATTTCCGTGCGCGGGGGCGGTCGTGTCGAAATTCAAGGGGTACGACGCCGGATACAAGGGCGACATTCCGCCGTACATTGTGATGACGCAGCCGCAGGGGAGGTTTTCGGAGTCCGGGTTTCTCGGCCTGCGCTACAAGCCGTTTGCCACGGGCGGGGACCCCGCCAAAACGCCGTTTCAGGTGGAGGGGATTGTCGCGCGCGATTTGACCGTGGCGCGCCAGAAGTCGCGCAGGCGGCTTCTCGACGACATGGACACTTTCAAAAAAACCCTCCGCAATTCCGGTTACCTGCAAACTTCCGAGCGGGCTTTGGAGCAGGCCTACAACCTCGTGCTGGGCGAGGCGGGCAAGGTCTTTGACGTTTCGTCCGAACCGCGCGAAGTGCGCGAGGCCTACGGCAACAACCGATTCGGAAACGAATGCCTCATAGCTCGCAAGCTCGTGGAGGTCGGGGTTCCGTACGTCACGATAAACTACGGCGGCTGGGACACGCACAAGGACCACTTCAAGGAGATGAACAAGCTTCTTCCCCCCACGGACAGGGCGGTCGCCGCGCTAATTGCCGACCTCTCGGCGCGCGGACTCTTGGACTCCACAATAGTCTGGTGGGTCGGCGAGTTCGGCCGCACTCCGAAGATCGACTGGAAGCCCCCGTATTCCGGCGGGCGCCACCATTGGGGCGACGCGTTTTCGCACATGCTTGCCGGCGGGGGATTCAAGGGCGCGAGCGTGCTCGGCGCGACGGACGAAAGGGGCGAGCAGGTCGTCGAGCGTCCCGCGTATCCGTGCGACATCATCGGAAGCATTTACTACAATTTGGGCATAGACACGTCCGCCGGCCTGATTACTCCGCAGGGCGACAGGGTGAGCGTGCTTGCCGGCCAGAACGAAGGCGCAAAGCGCGCGGGGATACTTTCGGAAATAATGTCGTGAAGATTTTTTTGAGGGCGGGATTTGGAATTTTTGCGGCGGCGTGTCTTGCGGCGCTTTCCGCGGCGCCGGCGTTTGCGCAGAACAAGCCTCCGAATATCGCGTACGTCTATCCGGGCGGGGCGCAGCGGGGCGCCAAGACTAAGATACTGCTCGGCGGGAAGGATTTTAAGGACGCTTCGGCGGCGTTTGTAAGCGGGGAAGGCGTGAGCGCGAAAATAACGCGCATAACGATTCCGGAGGATAACGGGAAGCTCGTGTCGCTCCGGAATCAGTTTGAGAAAAAGTACATCGAGGACAACCCGGAGATAGGCGAGGAGCTTAAGAAGGCGTCGGAATCTGACGTTCCGGGCGCGCTTTGGAAGGTGCGCAAAAAGATACGCGAGGGTTTCATGAGCATTCCGGAAAACGTGCGGAGCTTTCGCGAGGCGTCGGAGTCATACTACCTTCGCTACGTGTCCTCCGAGCCGATGGCCGAGACTGTCGAAATTGAACTGGACATTTCCGGGGACGCCAAATTGGGCGAGCGCGACATAAAGATTCTGACGCCCGCCGGGCTTTCAAATTCCATGAAATTCCACATCGGCAGCCTTCCGGAGTTTTCCAAAAAGAGCCTGCGCGAGGACGCCCGCGAGCGCGTCAAACAGCCCCAATATTGGAGTGGCAACAACCTGAAAACTTGGAAGGACACAAATTTTATCGTCCCGGACGCCCCGGAGATATTCGACGTGGAAATTCCGGCTTTCGTCAACGGGCAAATCGTGGAGGGAAAGACCGACTTCTACCGCTTCAAGGCGAAAAAGGGTCAGAAAATCGTGGCCGCCGTCTGGGCGCAGTCGCTCATTCCGTACATATCCGACGCCGTTCCGGGCTGGTTTCAGACGGTCCTTATTCTGCGCGACGAAAAGGGCGCGGAGATTGCGTACAACGACGATTTCGGCCACCGCCCGGATTCGCTCATCGTCGCCGAGATTCCGGCCGACGGGAAGTACGTTTTGGAAATACGCGACGCGATATACCGCAGCCGCGAGGACTTCGTTTATAGGATACTGCTCGGCGAGGTTCCGTTCGTGGAGTCGGTTTTCCCGCTCGGATTCAACATTGCGAACGCGTCGGAAAATGCGTCCGGCGGCGGGGCGCCGGAGGGCGCGTTTGAGATGCACGGCGTCAACCTCGACAGAAAGAGCGTCGTTCTCAAGGGGGGCAAATTCGGCAGCCTCGAATTTTCTGCGGACGGTTGTTTTTCAAAAAATATTCCGCTTTCGGGGCGCGGCATGGGAACGGCGATGTCGATGTCGGAAACCTCCGGGGGGAAGGGGAGTACGGCGGAGAATCCGCAGCGGCTGAAGCTTCCCGCGCTCGTGGACGGCCGCATAGCGGCGGCGGGGGCGTCGGACTACTACAAGTTTTACCTCTCCGAAGGCGAGAAGGTGGAGATGGAGATTTTTGCGCGCCGCCTTGATTCTCCGCTGGATTCGGCTTTGGAGTTGCGCGACTCGTCCGGAAAGATTGTGGCGACGGCCGACGATTTCGAGGATCCATCGTGCGGGTTGGTGACACACCATGCGGATTCGCGTTTGGTGTTTGAGCCGAAGGAGTCCGGGCAGTATTCGCTCCGGGTGTGCGACGCGCGCGGGGAGGGCTCGCCCTCGCACTCTTACAGGCTGAAGGTCGGCAGGCCGTCTCCGGATTTCAAGCTGAGGGCGGAGCCCGCCAATATCAACATACGCCCGGGAGAGATAGTCTCGGTGCGGGTTGTGGCGTTCAGAAAGAACGGAATGGACGAGCCTATCGAACTTTCGGTCGAAGGCCTGCCTAATGGATTTAAGGTTTACAACGGCGAGATTGCCCGGGGCGAGGATTCCGCGCAACTGATGCTTGCCGCGCCCGACAAAATATCGCCGCGGATTCGCAACATAAAAATCGCGGGGCGCGCAAAAGTCGGAGCGAGGACGCTCAAGCGCATGGCCGTTCCCTGCCAGGACATGATGCAGGCGTTCTACTATATGCACCTTGTGCCGTGTTCCGAAATGTCGCTCTCGGTCAACGCGCCCAGCGGATTTGCGCGGGGATATTCGCACTTGAGGTTCATGCCGGAAAAAATCGTCCAGCCGGTGTGCGTTCCCGAAAGTGGGAGCGTCCGCGTCGCGGTTGGGCAGATGAAGGGGTCGGCGAACAAGCCCATTGCGGCGGCGTTCTTGGAAAATGTGGACGGGCTGAAAATAGTGCGCGCATATACGGACGGCCCGAACAGAATGGTGTATGTCGAGCTTGAGCGCGACGCGGCGAAAATAAAGCCGGGCGCGAAGGGGAAGTTCTCGCTCGTATTCAGGGGGCGGGCGAAGCGCGACTTCATCGACATATGCAAGATTCCGCCGGTCGATTTTGTAGTTGCCTCAAAGGAGCAAATGGACGATTTTAAGAAGAGGCAGTGGGCGTGGGTGTCGGAGGTGTCGCCGAAGGTTCGGGCGCAAAAAAAGGCCGCCGAAGCCAAGAGGGCGAAGCGCGCGGAGAAAAATTCCGCGGAGCAAAAGCCCGCGCCGAAAGCGTGAGTTCGGGAAATTTTTGGGGAATTTGTCTAACGGGAGGAATCGCAGATATGGAAAATTTTTTTAGAATTGCGGCGGCGGCCGCTATGCTGCTGTGCGCCGGCTGCGCCGGGGGAAGGGCGGTCTTGGGGCCCGACGCCACATCGGCTGTAGTCGAAAAGGGCGAGGCTTTTGAGATACGCCTAAAATCCAACAAAACCACCGGATACGGCTGGACGCTCGTGAGCGACGGTAGCCCGACAACGTCGTTCGTGCGTCAGATATACGTTCCCGATTCCGCCGACGGCTCGGCGGCGGTGGGCGCGGGCGGGGAGGAGCGCATTGAGTTTGTCGCCGTTCAGAGGGGAAAGGCGCAGCTGGAGCTCACCTACAAGCGCCCGTGGGAAAAAAAAGGCGTGGATACGCGCCGCTTCATAATAACCGTCAAATAGAGGGCGAAGCGGCGTTTTGTGCCGCCGCGCGCAAAGAATGTCGAAACTCCCGGGAACCGGATGCGGAATTTTGAATCGCCAAAATTCTGAATTGTAGAAATGGCGAACTGCCGAAACGCGGAACTGGAAAAATCCGAAGCGTAGGAAACGGCGTCGGCGCCGCGGGGGAGATATTGAGGTTCGCAACGCCGGACGGCCGCGGCTAAGGAGCGGCTGCGGGCGGCGCGGGCAGAATAAGGCTCAAAGCTTGGAAGCTCCGGAAGGAATCGGCCCAACGCTTTCGGGATATTGGGAGCGTTTGGGCAGAGGCGTTTCAAAATGGCGGCCGCCGGGTGCGGGAGGCGTAGAGACGCCGGAACGGCGGAGTGCGGAAACGCCGGGGAGCGGGAATGTCGAAATGCCGGAATGCCGAAACCTTGAAGCGCCGGAACGTCAAAGTGCCGTAACGCCGGAGTATCGGAATTTCGGAATTTCGGAGCGTAGAAATGTCGGAATAGCGGAATGGGCAAAGTTTCGGAGTTCCAAAGCTCCGAAGCGCATCAGAGCGGCTTGGCGGCTATTGCGGCGATTTCTCTCAAGTCTAATTTTCCCGTCGGAAGAACGGGAATTTTATCTACGCGCACAATGTGTTTTGGGTGCCAAAGATTGCTCAACCCGGCTTCGCGCGCGGCCTTCTTGACTTCGGGAAGCGAGATGTCGGCGGCGGAGAGCAGCACGAGAGCCTCGCCCTTCGATTCGTCGAGGCGGGAGGATACGGCGAGCATCGGAATTTCCGAATCTCCGAATCCCAGCTGCCTTACCAGGGCGGACTCCACCGTCGCATGCGGCACCATTTCCCCGCCGATTTTTGAGAAGCGCGAAATGCGCCCGTCGACATAGAGAAACCCGTCTTTGTCGAGGCGCGCGAGGTCTCCGGTGACGAGCCACTCTCCCGCGAGCGCCTTCGACGTGGCTTCCGGATTGTCCAGATACCCCGCAAATACGTTCGCCCCGCGCAGCGACAACAGCCCCTGTTCGCCGAGCGGAAGTTCCTCCAGAGTGTCGGCGTCGAGAATTTTAGCCTGCATTCCGGGGAATATTTTTCCTATCGAGCCCTTGCGCGTCCCCGTGGAATACCAGCCGAAATCGCGCTCCGGCAGATTTACGCCTACTACGGGGGAGGCCTCCGTCAGGCCGTATCCCTCGTGGTAAGACTCCCCGAAGCGCGAGTCCCAAAGCTCCGCAAATCCGTTCGGAGTCTTTTCCGCCCCCGACACGGCCTTGCGCATGCTTTCCATGTCCTCCGGCGAGGCGTATTTCAAGTACGGGCGCAGGAAGGTCGGGCTGCCTATCATTATGCTCACCCGGTTTTCGCGTATCGCCCTGATGTTGTTTTTTATGTCGAGCGGATTGGATAAAGTGACCGTGTACTGCCCGTGGAGCGCCATGTACCAGACCTCAAACAGCTGGCCGAAACTGTGAAAAATCGGAAGGTTGGCCATGAATACGTCGCCCTCCTCAAACAGGCCGCAGAGCTTGGTTTGCAGGCAGTTTGCTATTAGGTTTCGCTCGGTCAGAACGGCGGCTTTGGGGTTGCCCTCGCTTCCGCTTGTGAATACGAGGGTGGCCTCTGCGGCGTTGTCCGCGTATTTCTCAATGCCGAAGCTTTCCGCGAGCGCGGCGAAGTCCGCGCGGGCGAGGGAATCTATCTGACCGATTCGCCCGGCCGGAATTTCCGACATGATTTCAAAAAAGTCTTTAGTGTCGTCCGGCCACGGGAAATGCGGATTGGCCTTCGTTATTTTTTCGCGAAAAATTCGCGCGGTGAGGACGGTTTGTATGCCCCCGGTTCTAAAGCAGCTCGCCGCCGCCTTTTCGCCCAGCGTGAAATTGAGGTTTACCGGTTTTAAGCCGGCGAATATGGCCGCGTAATTTGCAACCGCCCCCGGAAACGACGGGGGAATGGCTATCCCCAGCCTGCCGTTTGCCGCGCCGCAGCCGCGCAGGCATTCGGACAGCGCAAGGGATTGCGACAAAATTTCAAAGCCAGAATAGGTTTTGTTTCCGAGTCCGTAATCGCACAACAGCGGAGAGTCCCCGACATTTTTTAGCCCGTCGGCAAGCGACCACGCCAGCGAGCGGCGCAGGGCGTCATTCCTCTCGAAAGTGTCGAATCCCATGTCGATTACATTGCGCATATTAAATGTTGATATGGATATGAAACGGGGTGTCAAACATTACTTGGCGCGCGCGAAAACGCGCGGGCGCGGAAGCCCCGCAGCGGGCGGCATGAGCGCAAAATGTGAAGAATTGCGCGAGAGATTTTCCCCGCCCTTAGTGGCTTTAATTTGAGCGGCTATTCGGAAGGCGACCGCGCCTGAACGCCGCAGTTTCCGCGTCGAATGTCGACGGCGGATCGCACGCGGGCGGGGGTGTCGCGCGGCTGTATCGCGGGGGACGATTCCGAAAAAAGCCGCCGGCGGGAGGTTCCCGTTTGAGGTTGCCCGCAAAAGCCGCCGGCGGGAGGTTCCCGTTTGAGGTTGCCCGCGAAACTGCGGTCTCGCGCCGGAAGGGGAATTGCTTTCGGAAAAATTGCGGCCGAATGAAACTTGCGGCTTTGCATGGGCTGGACTCGGGCGCGCTGCCGCGGGAATTTTTTTTAAGCGACCGCGCGGCATTTTTTGCGAAATTCGACCGCGCGGGAGAGATTCGGGAATTTATATGTGCAAAACTCAAACGGACTGCGGCGCGCCGCCGAAGGCGTCCAAATTTTTCAAAACCCAAAAAGTTGCCCGCGTCAGTGGGAGAGTTTTTTGGGGGAGATAATATGAGAGTTTTTTGGGAGTTTAAAATTACTCGTACCTATTGAATCCCTCTGCGCGAACCTTCCAGTTTCCGTCTTTTGGGAATCCGAGAAACACCGGATCGAAGTCTTCGTCCGTCGCGTTGTCCCAGCCGCCGGCAAGCATTGCCAGCGCGCTCAAAAAGCCGCCGTTTGCGGGAAAGTATATTAGGCCGTTCCAGTTTACTAACGCGTGTTCGTCAAAGCGGAATTTTTCCGATAGATGCGATAGGTACGATACGGCGAGCTCCCTGTTCCCCGTTCGCGCGGCGGCCATGGCGAGCATGGGGAAGTCCCACCCCCACATGCCGTCGAACCTCCACGTCTGCGAAACTTTGGCCAAAGTGTCTTTGGCGGTCTTTCTGTCGGCCCCGTCGCCCGGAAGCATTCCGTACACCCCTATGAACGCGGGGTGTTCGTACGCGTAGCGCGTCCACATGTCTTCAACGCCCTCGTGCAGGACGTACAGCCCGTTTTCGACGGGAAGCGGCGCGAGGTTTTTGAGCACGCGCTCCCACTTTTCCGGCGCGGGCTCGCCCAGCATGCGCTTCCATTCCAGCGCCGTGCGCAGTCCGTAGCGGAAGTAGCTGAGTTCAAATGTCGGATTTTTCGTCGTGAGCGGATCCGTATTTTCGGATACCACGGTGAGCGGCGGGCGGAGGTCGTAAAATCCGGTTGCGTCGTTGTGCACGGGGAGGTCGGCGAGAAATTCCGCGGTTTGGAAAACGACGTCTTTCCACTTTCCCAGCGTGGCTTTCGACGGGTTTATCCTGTACTGCTGCTGGGCGAAATATATCGGGTGCGGCTGCTGCCATATCAGCGTGTAGTGGATTATGTGCGGCCATTCGCGGAAGGTGTCGCCCGTGCATTTCGGCCAGCGCGCGCCGGAGTTTCCCTGGGCTTTTGCGCGCTCGATTGCGTCGGGGAGGTATTTGCGAAATATTGAAAGCTGTTTTTCGGCGAGCTCCGGCCTGCCCCACTGCGAGAAGTGGACGACATGCCACCATATCATCTCATAGTGGAACCTGCCCGCCCACGAGTTGTTCACAAGACCGCTCTCCTGCGGCGGCAGGCTTCCGGCCTCGTTGACCTTCATCAGGTATTGCGAGAGCACCGCGCGCCGCTCGAGCTCCCTCGCGCGCGGGTCTATGCTGCCGGAAAAGTCGATCGCCGCGCCGCTTTCCCAATACTTTTTCCACGCGGCTTTACATTCTTCGAGAGACTCTTCAAATGTCGGCATCGGCTCCGCTTTTCTTGCGCCGCCTTTAGCAAATCGGCAGACCAGCTCAATGGAGTCCGATTTCGGAGCCAGATAAAATTTGTGCGGATTGGATTCGTCCGGAGAAAATTCGGCCGGGCCGTTCCACGATATTTCAAGGCTGTATATTAAGTCGTCCGCGCGGCGCGATATTGTAGCGCGGTTCTTTTCGGCTTCGGCCTTCGATGAATGCGCGCCGGGCTTGGAATAGTCGCCGAGCGTCGTTTTTCTCTCGCAGGTCGAGGGGTAGGGGAACTCGAATGCTATTTTGATTCTTCCGTCCCCCAGTATGTCGGAGCTTATCCGGAAGGCGAGGACGTCCGAATCCTGGCGGCAGAGGGTTTTGACGTTCACATCTTTTCCGTCGAGCTTGAATTGGCTGTCGGCGACGCCCGTCCATAGGTTTATGTATTGCGTACAGTCGTACCGCTTGAAGTCCGACAGCCGCGGGCGGGAGCCGTCCGCCTTTCGCAGGTCTAACCCTATTCGTCCGAGCGGCGCGGCATGGGGGTTGGACGCCAAATACGCCGCTATCTTCTTTTGTTCGTCCGAAGTGACGTTTTCGGGATTGTCTCGCCTGAACGACTTGGACATTCCGCGCACCGAATTTTCCGATATGGGAAGCCGGATTTTCCTTCCGTCGGCTTTTATTTCTAATCCTTTGAAATCCGCCTCGCTCTTCATTCCCTCCGGCATCGGCTCGCTGTGCCAGGCCCAGTGCGCCATTGTGTTGAATTTTATAAAAGTCTGCATTCCGGTTATGTCGAACCCGTAGGCGAACTCCCCGTTGCCGACCTGCGACGGAGATTCCGGGCGCACTTGGTTGAGCGTTATGTTGTGTCGGCTCACCAGCGCCTTGCGGTCTATCTTGTCCGCCACCTGCGCGCCGGCCTGCAAGCCGGCAACCAGCGTGCATGCCGACGCAAAAATATAAAATATTCCCTTTCCCATCGCTTTCCCCAATCCGCATTTAGTCCGCGTTGAAATTCGGCGCGCAAACTTTAAAATAGGGCGCCTTCAACGCGGACAATTCCTAATTTTAAAAAATGTTTTCGTCAATTTAAAAGCTCCGCGGTTGAGAGGGGAGGGGAAGTTTTTGCCGCATTTGAAGCTGGACTTTTTTGAAATGGCGATTTGTCGCAGCCGCGCCGCGCGCGAGAAGACAGCGTTTTTTACGCGACGTTCTTTTTGCGGCGCGCGTTCGATGCTCATTGCAAAGGCGCCCGCCGCTTCTTTCTTCGACTGAAGAGGGGAGAGGCGGAAGGGGCGCGCGCAGTCGTCTGGAAATAAAAAGGCCGCGGGGAAGTTTCCGCCGCGCCGCCGGTTTATCCGCATTTCCACAATGGGCCGTTGCGGCGGCGCTTCGATTTGCGCGTCTGAAGTCGCGCTCTTGCGCACCGGCGGGATGCCGCGAACGCGCATGAAAGTGAGGCGCGTGCCGTGTTGAAGTTCGCCGGATTGCGCATGGCTTTTTTCTTGTCCGCTAAAACCCGATTTTTCCCCGCATTCGGACAAAGCGGAAATTTTTTTTGGGTGCGGCGGACGGAAGCGCGGAAAGGATTTCTTAAGGCGCGCGCTTTGAAAAAATTTGCGCGCCGCTTTTTTTGCCCTGTATTTAAAAAAATGCGCCGAGCTTGTGGGGAATAAGGAAAATCGGCGGAGGCGCCGGGCTGCCGTTTCCAAGCAAAATATACCGATTTAATTTTGCGCCTTGCGCGGGAAAATCCCGACGCCGCAAGGCTTTTCCATTCGCGCCGGAATCAGTCCGACACTAAATCCGCAAAGGAATAGCTTACGGCTTTTGCGAGCTCGTCCGGAGAAATTTCAACCTGCGCTCCGATTCTTCCCGCGCTTAGCAGTATCGACTCAAAATTTCGCGCGCTCTCGTGAAGAAATGTTGGAAAACGCTTCTTCATTCCCACCGGAGAGCACCCTCCGTGGACGTATCCCGTTGTGGGCAGGAGGTCTTTTAGCTTCAGCATCTCGACGGATTTTTCCCCGGCGGCCTAGGCGGCCTTTTTCAGGTCGAGCTCGTTCGGGGCGGGAATCGCAAAGACGTAATTCCTTCCGCTCTTGCCGACCGTCACAAGCGTTTTAAATACGCGAGCGCTGTCCGCGCCCACCAGTTTTGCGACCTCCGAGGCGGTCAAGCTTCCGTCGCCTTCGTACGTGTGGAATGCGTATTTCAATCCCAGGTTGTCAAATATTCTGGCGACATTGGTCTTTTCGCTCATACTCGAATTTGTAGCGCATCAAGGGGCGTTATAAAGAAAATATTTTTATATTCCCGGATTTCACATGTGTTTATTTGCTAAAAGCCGCGCTGTGCGCAATGCGCCTATGCGCCGCCCTTGCGCGCGGATTTTGCGGAGCGCGCCTTGTACGATTTCGGAGAGATGCCGAGCTTGTCTATCCTGTAATTGAGTATCCGACGCGAAACCGAAAGCGAACGCGCGGCCGCGGCGGAGTTACCGCCGTTTGCGGCGAGCGCCTCCACAATCAAGTCGCGCTCGAATTCGCCCACCATTTTTGCGAAGTCTATTGAGCCTTCGTTGCGGAATTTGGAGGTGTTTGTCGATTGGGGCGTCTGAAGCGACGGCGGAAGGTCGCTCTCGGCGATCGTGTGGGAGGCCGCGATGATTACGGCGCGCTCCATGCAGTTTTCCAGTTCGCGCACGTTGCTCGGCCAGTGGTATGCGCAGAGCATGTTCATTGCGCCCTCGGAGATGTCGGTCACCTTCTTTTGCCGGAGGGAGGCGTGCTTGCGCATGAAGTGTCTGGCTAAGGCGGGAATGTCTCGCCGCCGCTTTCGCAGCGGAGGTATGAAAATCGTGGAGCCGGCGAAAAAGTAGTAGAAGTCCTGCCTGACGATTCCGTCGCCCACGCGCGATTCCAAATCTCCCGAAGTCGACGCTATTATGCGGGCGGAGCCGCGCAGTTCCTCGTCGCCTCCCACCCTTTTGAACGTTCCGTCGCGCATGAATTTTAGAAGCTTTAACTGGAGCGGCTTTCCTATCAGCCCCATGGCGTCGAGATAGACGATTCCGTCTCCAGCAGCTTCCAGCGCGCCCGGAATGGACGCATTCCCCTGGGTTCCGAACAATTTTGCCTCTATTACGCAGTCCTGGAGCGTAGAGCAGTCGAGCGTCTCGACCGGCTTCCCGCGCCACAGGGG
>CALXMX010000210.1 GCA_944389575.1 uncultured Opitutales bacterium | reverse complement strand
TCATTGAGGATTCTTTCTTTGCGATTCCAGAGCTTGGCGAATGAACGCCTCGGAGTTTTCGCGCTCGCGCTCGAGGCGCGAATGCCGCTTTTGCTTTTCCCAGTCGATGCTTGAAAAAACCGGTTTTTTGTCGGCGGGGGCGATTCTGTCTGACAGCCCCAGGACGTCGAGTATTTGCACGACCCTGTTTTCCGAGGAGTTGTTGTCCGACACGTAGTAGAAGTCGCGCTTGAATATGGCGGAAAATACGACGGCGTGGAAAGACGTGGTGACGACGCACGAGGCGTTTTTTATAAGCCCCAAAAACCGCTGCACCGACGTTTGCGTCTCCGTGGAAAGCGGATTCTCCGGGCGGTATCCCGCCCAGACGCGCACTATTTTGAGGTTGAGTTCGCGCGCCAGCCGCCTGGCGATGGCGAGAGTCGCGCGCGTGTGGTAAACCTCGTAGACGAGCAGGTATTTTTCCTTTTCATTCGGGTCTTGCGCGAGCCTTTCCCAGAGGGTGGGAGAGGCGAGCAACGTCGGGTCCAACACGGTTGTTATCGGCTTTTTTGAAAGCGGGCGCAGCTGTTCGGCAAGGTCGTTTTCGCGCACGGAAATCGCGTCCAAGCCGTCCAGCAGCTCTCCCAGCGATTCCGTTTGTGCGATTCGCTTTGTGTACGCGCCCGCGCTTGCCGCGTAGGAAAATTTCAGGGTTCCGGCGGGTATAAATTCCGCGCCCCAGTAAACTTTGTCGGGCTTGAGCCCGCTTATGTTGAAGTTCCAGATTTGGTCGCTTCCGAAGGCGACCGCGTCGTATCCGGCGGTTTTCATGCAGGCCGGAAATTCGCCCGACAACTTGAAATGTTCGGATATGAATTTTTCAAACACCCTTCGCCTGAAAATCTTTGCCGGAAACATCAGCGCGTAGAACGGCCAGTGAAGCCAAATCCACAGGTTTCTCAAGAGCGTTTTAGACTTGGCGTATGCGAGCTTCGGAAATACGGCGTAGGTGTTTTCTATGTAGTCCGGCCGATAGTCCACAATCTCCGCGTCGTGTCCCTTTGACGACAGAAATTCCTGAAGCGCGTACGCCTGGAGCATCGCTCCGTAATTGTGCGCGCGGTGAAATGTGAATATTCCTATTTTCATGTTATTTTTTACCCATCAGCTTCCCTACGGCCTTCCAAAGCCCGAGTTCGCAGAGCACGGCGCGAATGCAATATTTTAGGGTTTTCTTTGCGCGGATTTTTAGCGGCGGTGTCGTCCACTTGAGCAAGACTTTGTATTTTGCGGCGGCATTAGGGGCGCGCGTAAATTCGGCAAAGAATTTGTCCCTGTCCTTATTCGGCTTGCGGGTACGCCTGATTCCCTCGTTGCGCTTGGCGGCGGCTTCGTATGGAAAACGCCTCAGGAGGGAAAACTTCCCGACGAGGCGCGCCAGCGTTTCCTCGGCTTTCGGAGAGTTTGGCAGTATAGCCGAAAGCCCCGCCCGCGGATTCAGCGACGGGTCTTCAAAATTCGCGCCCCAGAAGTCTGCGATTATAAAATCGGCCGAACATCTGCTTTCCTTGGCGGGACAGGCGGCGCACGACGGGCGGGAAATGAGGTCGCCGATAAAGGCCCTTCCGAACGGCGTGTCCCAATAATTTTGCGGCTTTCCCGCTTTCTCCGCGCCGTTTTCCACTGCGAATCCCATACAGCTTTTCCCGTAGTATTTGGTATCGTATTTCCTTCTGAAGCTGATGTTTCTTATGGAGGAAACGGAATTTTTCAGGCAGTAGTTCTCCAAAAAAACCGACCACACCGCCGGCGAAGGGACGCTGTGGCAGGCTACGGCCACCGTGGTGAGATTGTCGTACTTCTTCCGCAGGAAAAGATTTAGGGCGTTTATTTGGCATGGCGTTCCGGAGTAGAGTACGCGGCGTCCGGAGCTTAGCAGTGTTTGCGCCTGCGCAAGGGTGTCTTTTGGGTTGGATTGGACATATTTGCTGCCGAGAAAGTCCTCCAGGCCCTCCGGCGAGTCGGCGGATTTTTGGACGACGCTCCAGTCCGACTTGTCCCATGCCGCCCCGAATACGACCCCTCCTCCGGAAAATTCCAGCGCGTCTTTAGCCAGCACGTAAAATCCGCCGCCCGACGACGTGCGCGCCAGCGCCTTTTCGTCCCCCATAATTGCGGCGTATGCGTGGCGGGCGACTGGAAACTCGGGGGAATTTCGCATCGGGCAGACTCTTTCGCACAATCCGCAGCGTATGCATGCGGCAGCATTAACCGCCTTAGCGTACAGGAATCCCTCGTCGTCGGGCTCCATTTTCAGGCAGCCTTTCGGGCACGCCGCAACGCATGCAGAGCATCCGCAGCATTTGGATTTGTCGCCAAGGTCTATCATATGAATTTGCGCATCATGTTTGCCGCGTACGCGTTTGTGGCGCTGCGCTCGGAGGAGTCCATTCCGATAAAATAAATTATTCCCGCCACCGCAAGTCCGACCAAAAGCATCGACGGAATGTTCCACGGAACCGCGAATTTCACCGCCGCCGACGCCGCGTACACCGCCGCCGTGACTACCGCGCACTTTACCACGACCGACATCATATAGCCGCGCACGTCGAGGCGTATCGTAAACCTCAATACCGCCAGGCGCGCAAACAGGCACACCACGCACAGCATGACGCTTATCGCAATTACAAACTGCGCCGTGCAACCGAGCTTCAAGGCCGCGTACGCTATCGGAATGTTCATCAGCAGTATTATGCCGATTAGCGTCTGGTACAGCGCGATTTTCCGCGACGCCTGCGCGAGCGTCATCAGCGAAAGCGACAGCGCGTTTACCAGTACCTGCGCCATAAAGAGCTTGGTAAATATCACCGTCTCGCCCGGATACGTCTTGAGCCAGATTTTCAAAATCCACTCTATGTTTGTGTATATGGGCGCTATCATCAGCAGCAGGAGAAAGTATCCCAGCTTTGTGGACTGGAAGGCGAGTTTCATGCAGTTCTTTTTGTCGTCGGCTCCCCAGTACTTTATTATTTGCGGCCTTGTGGCTATCATGAAATTGCCCATGAAGCTTGACAACCCCGACGACACCTGCACGGCTATCGAGTTGGCCGCGTTCACCACGGAGCCGAAAAATCCGTTCAGCATTATGCTCCTGACATGCGACACCACTATGTCCGATACGCTGCCCCACAAATTCCAGCCGCCGAACACGACAATCTCCTTGAAGTCCGAGAAGCTCCAGTAGCGCACGAACCTGCTCTCCTTGTACTTTATGTTGCAGTACCCGAAATAGAGCGCCAGCTTTATCGCCGAGGTGGATAATAGTATGATTCCGTATATCTGAAGCTTTTCTCCGAATCCTGCAAGCCCCATCAGCGCGACCAATCCTACCTTCATCACTATTTCCAGAATGGTTATGTACGAGTACGCCCCCATGTTCTCGACCGAGATCAGAAACGCGTAATACGGAATCGTCAGTATGTTCAGCACGAACGCCGCCAGCGCAAGCTGGAAAAAGTAGAAGGCCGGAACCGTCTTTTCGGCGGGAATGTCAATGTAGTGGAAGAATAAGACCGTGCCAACGGCCTCGCTCGCGATGAAAATCGCGGCGACGAAGATTATGTAGGTGATTATGGATATGGAAAACAGCTTGGCCATTCTGTCCAAATCGCCCCTTCCAAGCTCTATGTTGAGGTAGCGGGACGTCGTTATCGCCATGGTGTTTGAGAGGAAGGCAAACAGGGTCACTATGTCGCCGAGCAGGCAGGTGATTCCGTAGTCTACAATCCCGAGAATCAGCACCAGCTGCCTCGTCAAAAACAGGTTCAGCACGATTACGACTATGAGCCTAATGTACAAAACCAGAGTGTTCTTCGTCATTCTCCGGTTGTTGTCTCTTACGCGGAATTGCGCGGTTTCGCTCTCCGTGTCCATGCGAACTATTCCGTCCTCTTTTTTACGCAGAAGAACCTCAAGTAGAACACAAAACAGAGTATCAGCAGCAATAGATACAGCATGCTGTTATACACGCCGTTGTAAAGCTTCGTCGAAAATTCGAGCAGCATCATCGGCAGTACGTACTTTCCGAAATAATAGGCGAAAAATACGCGCATCATCGTGGACGCCAGCATGCCATTAGATCGCGGAAATCCGTAATCGATATACAGCACAAACAGGGATATGAAAATCACGGTGAAGGTATAGAACGGGTACCTGAACATGTACGCGCCGGGCAGGGTGACACAGCCGGAACTGTGCATTGCGTGGTAGGGTGTCTGGTCGATTCCGTAGGTGTGGAAGGCGGCGACGTCGTAGTTGTAGTGCTTCAGCGTGCTGAAAAGCTCTTCCTGCCCCATAATGGAATTCAGCTTTATGAACATGTGCCCGTCGGTGAATATCCTGTGAAAATACTCCATCGCGGAATATCCCATTCCGGCGGACGTAAAGGTCTCTTTGTAAATCGTCTTTTTTGAATCCCTGTATGCGGCCAGAAAGCTCGCCATTACGAACGCTATGAGGCACAGCGCCAGGCTGAAGTAGACGAATCCGGCGCTCAGGCGCTTCGTCATTATCACGTACACTACTATGACGACAACCGGCTTGATTAGCGCGCCCTTCGACAGAGATACGTATGCCGTCAGAAGGCTGATCGCCATTATTATTCCTATCGGAACAAGAATGTTGATCTTGCGCTTGCACATGGCGTCCAAAATGAAAATTTGAATGAACGGCGCAATTCCGTAGGCGAAGAAATTCGTAATGGCGGTAAGCTTATAGGGCAGCAGAACCGCCCGCTCGCCGAGCGTTCCCAGGCCGAAAATCTTCACCACCACCAGCGCGGCGACATTCAGCGCCACAAGCCCGGCTATCGCAGCGTAAAATCCCGTTTTGGACGTCTTCAGAAAATAGTCGAAATTCGGAGTCTTTTCATTCTTGCACCAGACCGAGGCCAGGAACGTCAGTATCATCGTGTATGTGCCGATGTTTATGCAGAACGACACGTCCCTGACATTGTACATGAAAGTGACGCCGTTCATGTTCATGTACGTTCCGGCGGTGTAATAGTCGAACATGAGCGTCGGCATTACTATCAGCGAAAGGTCCCAGCCAAACCAGAGGACATAGCGCGCCATGTTCTTGCTGATATCCGACATTCTTGACAGATAAAACAGCCTGATGGGTATTACCGCCGCGCCGATTAGTATCGACTCCATCGGAATGCGCGTGTTTATCAAAAAGCCGATACATTGGAGGACAGTAAAGATTATTGCTGTCAGCGTTCCAAGTTTGGCTATTATCGCGTTAAAAGACATACTATTATGCGATTTATTCATTATTGAAAAAGGGCTGTTTGTAAAGTAGAAAAAGCGCGCCGCGCGGGTGTAATGCGCGGCTGAAGACGAAGCATGCGTAATGTGTGGTTGGTGTCGAGGCGTGCGGAATGTGTGTTGCCGTCGAGGCGTTCGGAACCGTGGTTCGCGCGACCGGGGTTATGTGTGGGGGCGCCTTGCGCTGCCCATAAAAATCCGCGCGGGACTTTGCGGGGCGGGGGTGGGCGCGAGAAGTTCCGCATGCGAAATAAAAGATAAAAAGAGGAAAAGATGAGCGTCGATACCGTTTTTTGGAAAATTAAAAAACTCTGCCAGCGGGCGAAAAAAATTGCCGCTTTTAAACCTTGCCGCACGCGCCGGCTTTGTTCCCGGTACTCAGGTGCCCGGCGGCCAATATTTGGGATTTTGAATTTCCCCTTTCTCGCGCCGATTGCGGATTTTATCGCGCCTGCGAAAGCGGGTGAGAATCGACTAACAATTAATACAAATTTACGCATTTTCGCAAATCGCATTGGCGCCGGCGCGTCGGCCGGGAAAACGAAAAAAAAACCGCAATCTCTTTAAACGAGCGAGGAAAGCGGTTGGCCGGACACTCCGCAAGTTGTGATTTTCATGGGGGTAATGGTGGGTAAAATTTCAACAAAAAATAACGCTTTCTTAACGCGGATTGCGTTATTTGCATTAACGCGCAAGCAAAAGACGGAAGCCGGCTAACCCTTACAAATAAAGGCTTCCCAAGCGGGAAGCCTTTATTTTCTAATGGCTGTTCAGGCAGGGATCGAACCTGCGACCAAGTGATTAACAGTCACCTGCTCTACCGCTGAGCTACTGAACATCACCATTAATAATATTTTTGACTATGCGTGGGCAGTTCCGATTGTCAATATTTTTTGGCCTGCCGCCGGCAATTTTTGGATTTTTTGTGCGGTTTGAGCTGATTTTACCCCGAATATTTGGCGTTAATTCAAGCGTTTCGGGCGCGAAATTTTAAGTTTGGCAAATTTGCTGCCCGAATGTCGGCGATTGCGGCAGGACGAATTTCATGCGGCGCATTCTCTTAACTTTAAGCAGATTTTTGCGATTCCGCGCCCGCCTTCGCGCGCTGTGGCAGGGGCAGGGCGCCCTCTATCCGTGGGGTTCTTGGCGGCATTTTGAAGAATGCGCCGGCCGCATTTTGTTGCCCGAATTTTATCGGGACGTTTTGGAAAGCCGATTGGCGTCCTTTGCGTATCGGGCTAAGAGGTGGCGCATCGCAATATTTGATTTTGCAAGGGCGGGGCGGAGTTTGGAAGCGTTTCCGTTCGCGTTGGATTTTTTGTGGGAAGTTCCGAGCTCCGCAATGAAGCCGCTTTGAAGAACGATACTTTCTTTTTTGGAGGGAGGCCTTGCAAATATCGTTTGTGCTTGCGCGGTGGCGGAGAGCGGGAAATTTTATGGATATTTTATCCGTTTTGCCGCGTTGCTTGGCCGTTGAGATTTTTTTACCCCCGGGAATTTGCTTTAAATATTGCCCCGCATTGAGTGGAGCCTAAAAGTCTTTAAAGTTCCAAAGCCTAAATTCAATTTTTTTGCAATTCCTTTAGATCCGGCGAGATTCCGCTCAGTTTCTTTCTTAGCAATATTTTGTTCTCGCTTCGCTTTAAACGCCTTCCCGGCATTAAAAATCAACGGGGCGCTTCATTTTTCAACGAAGCGCCCCGTCGGCGTTTTTAGCGCGCGCAATGCGCGCGGATTTCAATTCCGCAAATTTTAATTCGGCAGAATTTAGGCCTTGGCGAAGCTATGCCTTGGCGAAGCGGTTTAGAAGCCGAACGATATGCGGCCGCCAAACCATATGTTGCTCTCGGCACCGTTCAGCGGATATTGGGTCAGGCGGAAGTAGTCGAAGTCCTCCCCGCCGGAGCGCTGCGACCAGCGCACGCCGCCGCTGATTGTGCAAAACGGCGTCAATTCGTACGCCAAGTCCACCTGTACCCCGTAGTAGAAATACGAGACTCCTTCGCCGTTCCTGCCCTTGTCGCCCGCCGACACATACCCGCTGTACAAGCCTATCGGCATCTTGAGCTTCGACCAGCCCGCAATCAGTTCGCCTATTTCAAAATCGTAGGAGAACGACAGCTCAACGGTCTGCTGGTTCAAGACCCAGTTGTAGAAGTAAAAGATCGACGGATTTAAGTTGATGTTTCCAAACATGTACGCGGCCGTGTCGAACGATATCCCGCCGTAGACTTCCATGTCGTTTGAGCGTTTGTTTGGGCCCGCGCCCGACGTGTACCAATAGTATATATAGCCGGCCTTTACCGTGAGAGATTTATATTTGTAGGCGACGTCCGCATAGAGGTCGAGCTCCGAGAGGTCGTCGTACTTTGAGCCGTACAGCGGTGCGTTGAACCATGCGCCGCCGGTGATGTCGAAGCCCGCCACCGGATAGAGCAGCTCGACCTGCGGCTGTATAGAGCAATTTGCCAGCTTTTCTCCGCGGAATACGTATTGCGACTCAAACCCCACCGACGCCGACGCGTGCAGGTATTCTAAAGAAGGGTTGTAGAGCGATTGCATTGGGAATGTCCCGTCTTGCGCGTGTGCTGAAAACAGTGCCGCCGCCGCGGCAAAGGCTGATGTTATGAGTTTTTTCATGGTATTTTTCCGATGGAGATTAATAACGATAGAAATCCGGCTTGTACGGGCCTTCGGGCTTCACCCCGATGTAGTCGGCCTGTTTCTTTGTGAGTTTCGTCAGCCTCGCGCCGAGCTTTTGCAGGTGCAGGCGCGCGACCTCCTCGTCAAGTTTTTTCGGCAGCACGTAAACTTTGTTGGCGTATTTGCCGCGGTTTTTCCACAAGTCTATTTGCGCGAGCGTCTGATTGCTGAAGGAGTTGCTCATGACGAACGACGGATGCCCCGTCGCGCAGCCGAGGTTGACGAGCCTGCCCTCCGCGAGGAGGAATATGGAGTGCCCGTCGGGGAAAGTGTACCTGTCGACTTGCGGCTTTATGTTGACCCGCTTTACCCCCTTGCACTCCTGAAGCGCGGACACCTGAATTTCGCTGTCGAAATGCCCTATGTTGCAAAGTATTGCCTGGTCCTTCATCTTCGCCATGTGGTCGAGCGTGATGACGTCGCAGTTTCCGGTGGTCGTCACGTAGATGTCGGCCGAATTCAAAGCGTCTTCCACGCGCACCACGCGATAGCCTTCCATCGCCGCCTGAAGCGCGCAAATGGGATCTATTTCGGAAACCAAAATCGTCGCCCCAAGCCCTTTGAGAGCCTGTACGCAGCCCTTGCCGACGTCGCCGTACCCGCACACGAGCGCGGTTTTGCCGGCGATCATTACGTCCGTTGCGCGCTTGATTCCGTCGACGAGGGATTCGCGGCAGCCGTACACGTTGTCAAACTTGCTCTTTGTGACGGAGTCGTTGACATTGATTGCCGGGAACAGAAGCTTGCCCGCCGCCGCGCGCTGATAGAGGCGGTGCACGCCGGTGGTGGTCTCCTCCGAGACTCCCGCCAATTCGGCTACAACCTTGTGCCAGCGGTTCTTGTCCGCCTTGCGGACTTTCTTCAATAAGTTTTTAATCGCCTTTTCCTCGAGATTTGAGGCGGGCTGGAAGGCCCAGTCGTCGCCCTCCTCCAATTCGTAGCCCTTGTGTATCAGGAGGGTCGCGTCTCCGCCGTCGTCCACTATCAGCTGCGGGCCCCTGCCGTCCGGCCATGTGAGGGCGCGCAGGGTGCAGTCCCAATACTCCTCTATGGATTCGCCCTTCCATGCGAACACGGAAACCCCCGCCTTCGCGACGGCGGCCGCCGCGTGGTCCTGCGTGGAAAAAATGTTGCAGCTGGCCCAGCGGACGTCCGCGCCGAGCGCCTTCAGCGTCTCTATGAGCACCGCCGTCTGAATCGTCATGTGGAGCGAGCCGCTCACGCGCACGCCGTCGAGCGGTTTTTTCGGGGCGTATTTTCGGCGTATCGCCATCAGGCCCGGCATTTCGGCCTCGGCGATTTCTATTTCCTTCCTGCCCCACGCCGCAAGCGAGAGGTCGGCAACTTTAAAATCGTTTTTCATTTTTGTCGAAAGTCTTTTGTCGATTGCGGCAAAGAACCTACTTCAGACCGCAGGCTGCGCGCAGTTTTGCGGCCATGTTTGTGCGCTCCCACGGGAGGTCGGATTTCGTGAAGTGGCCGTAGTTGGTCGTCTTTCTGTAAATCGGGCGCAACAAATCCAGTTGGGATATTATGTCCGCAGGCTTGAAGCTGAAGACCTTGCGGACGGCCTTTTCTATGGTTTCCTCGTCCACCTTTCCTGTTCCGAAAGTCTCGATGGCGATGCTCAAGGGCTGCGGGTATCCTATGGCGTAGGCGGCCTGGATTTCGCACTTGTCGGCAAGCCCTGCGGCGACGACGTTCTTCGCAACCCAGCGGCACATGTAGGCCGCGGAGCGGTCGACCTTGCTCGGGTCTTTCCCGGAGAACGCGCCCCCGCCGTGCCGCCCCGTTCCGCCGTACGTGTCGACTATGATTTTTCTGCCAGTCAACCCGGAGTCCCCCTGCGGGCCGCCGATTACGAAATTTCCCGTAGGATTGACGAAAAACGCGGTCTTGTTAGTAATCAACTTTTTCGGAAGCACTTTCTTGACGACCTTCTCGACGACGTACTTTTCAATTTCCTTGTGGTCGACCCCCGCCGCATGCTGCGTGGAGACGACGACGTTTTCTATGTACGCCGGCCTGCCGTTTTCGTAGGCAACCGCCACCTGGCTCTTGCAGTCCGGGCGAAGCCACTTCGGGCCTTTGCCGCTCTTGCGCTGCTCAGCCAGTTCGGTGAGTATGCGGTGCGCAAACATTATCGGCGCCGGCATGTATTCGGGGGTTTCGTTCGTCGCGTATCCGAACATTATTCCCTGGTCTCCCGCACCCTGTTCGGCGGTCTTTTTTCCCCGCGCCTTGCGGGCGTCGACGCCCTGCGCTATGTCCGGCGACTGCCGCGTCAAAAGGTTCGTCAGAAATATTTGGTCTGCGTGAAAGACGTCGTCCGCGTTTACGTAGCCTATTTCGCGTATGGCGTTGCGCACGATTTTCTCGTAATCGAGCTTGGCCTTCGTGGTTATCTCCCCGGCTATGACGACGCAGTTGCTCTTTACGAGCGTCTCGCAGGCGACCCTGCTGTTTTTGTCCTGCTCGAGGCAGGCGTCGAGAATGCTGTCGGAAATGTAGTCGGCAACCTTGTCCGGATGCCCCTCGCCCACCGATTCTGAAGAAAACACGTAATTGTCTGTCATGAGGTAGAAAACATACACCCGCCGTATCCGCATTCAAGTAAAAAAACTCCCCATCCGCTTCAAATCGGCGTCGGAAGCGTCGTCTTTATTTGCGGAGCCAATGCCTTGCGCGGCGCGCCTACCTTCTGGACATCAGTATGAATTGCAAAATATACCAGAACATCAGCGCTATCGCCGCGAACAGCCCGAGGGCCGCGGAAACGTACTGCGAGTTGTCGTAATCGCGCATAATTGCGCCGGTTTGGTATATTACGGCTATGGACGCAAAGACAATCATCGCGCCTGAAAACCACAGCCCGAGCTGGAGCCCGAACAGTATCGCGCAGACTATCAGGCCGATTGACACGAAAAATCCTATTGTGAGTATCGGGCGCAGGAAGGAGAAGTCTTTGCCCGATATGAAAACGTAAAACATCAGTCCCGCCGCGAGCGCGCCGGTAAGAATTGCGGCTTGCGGAATCGCCTGCGGGGCTATCGCCTTTGCAAGCAGCAAGAGCGGGAGGAACACCACCGCTTCGGCGGCTACGTACAAATAGAGCCCCGCATATTGGGTGCCGAGCGACGACCTGTTCGCCGCCCATGAATTTGCAATCCACGAAATTCCCATCAGGGCCAGCAGCACAAGCAGCCAGTTGTTTCCCTCGACCATTCTGCCGGCCAGCGCCACCGCCGGCTGCCACGAGAGCAAAAACGCCTCCAATCCCGCGAAAACCGCCAGCGCGATTGCCAGGTTTAAGTAGGTCTTTCTTATAAATTCGGCGCGCCCGGCCGCGACCGCCGCCGAGTAGATTAGATTTTTGCTTTCCGCGTTTTCCATATTTATATTATATCGTACCTTTTTATATAAATAGTAATTTTTTATATAAATAGTAATGCCGCCCATTAAATGGTTCGCGCCGATTTTTGCAAAATATAATTGCGGTGTTGCGGCGTTTTTTTGTGGCAAAAGGCGGGCGGGCTTGGCAAAGTGCAATCGTATGGAAAATCAAAGCGAGGGTGCGCGCGCGGACGGGCGCGCTTTTGACGAACTCAGGCCTGTGTCGTTTCAAACGGGCGTTGCGGCGAATGCGGGAGGGTCGGTGCTTGTGACATTCGGAAACACCCGGGTGATATGCGCGGCGTGCCTTGAGAGGCGCGTGCCGGCGTGGTTGGCGGGCTCCAATCCCCCGAAGGGGTGGATTACTGCGGAGTATTCGATGTTGCCTTATTCCACGCTGTCGCGCAAGCCGCGCCCGTCGGCGATGAAGCCCGACGGCAGGGCGATGGAAATCCAGCGGCTAATCGGGCGCTCGATACGCGCCGTGGCTGACTTGGGGCAAATGATCGGCTTCACGCTCTTTCTGGACTGCGACGTAATCCAGGCCGACGGCGGGACGCGCACGGCCTCGATATGCGGGGCGTACGTCGCAGCGAAAATCGCGGTGGCGAAGCTATTGAAGCGCGGGGAATTGGCGTCCGACCCGTTTGTGGATTCCGTCGCGGCGGTGAGCGTCGGGCTTTTGGGCGGGCGCGCGCTGCTGGATTTGCCGTATTCGGAGGACGTCGACGCCGATGTCGATGCGAACGTCGTCATGACGGGTTCGGCGAAGTTTGTCGAGCTTCAGTTCAGCGGCGAGGAGGCGGTTTTCGACGGTTCTCAGGTCGCCGAGATGTGCGCACTTGCCAAGAAGGGAATCGGGGAGATTTTGGAGCTTCAGCGGGCGGCGATAGATTCGGCGATCGGGGCGTCGGCTTGACTTCCGGGCGCTTCGGTTGAAGATTGAAGTTAATAGGGGAGGGAACGGATATGAAGGCAATATCGGTATTTTTTTCGCTGGCGCTGTCGATTTTTTGCGCCCAGCACGTTTTTGCGCAGATAGGCGGCGCGCTTACCGACCGCAGCGACAACTTGGCGCGGATAGGAAAACTGAAGAATTTTTCCTCAAATCAGCTGCCGCCGTCGCGCTTTTGCATAGGTTTCGGCGCGCTCGACCGGAAGGTGTTCGATCCGGAAAAGGCCTACGATATCATAGCGTCGTCCGGCGTGAAGAACGCGCGCTGCCAGACCGGTTGGGCGCGCACCGAGACGAAAAAGGGCGTATACGACTTCCAGCGGATAGACGACGTCGTTGATAACCTGCGCGCCCGCGGGATACAGCCGTGGTTTAACGTCGGTTACGGGAATCCGCTGTACATGGGCAAGACAGACAACCCCACGGCCGTCGGGCACGTTCCGCTGTACTACGGCGAGGAGTGTTTGCAAGCCTGGAAAAACTACGTGCGCGCGCTCGCCGAACACTTCAAGGGAAGGGTGTTCGACTATGAAATTTGGAACGAGCCTAACATTAAAAAATTCTGGCAGCCGGAAAAAGTCAGTCCCGAGGATTACGCCAGGTTCGTCAAGCTTAGCGCCGACGAAATCCGCAAAGCCGACCCAAACGCCCGCGTTGGCGCGTGCAAGGCGGGCGGTTTTGACAATTACTTCACCTCGCTGATGCGCGCTCCGGGGGCGCGAGAGATTGAATTTTTCTGCTTTCACGAATATTCCGGATTGCCGGAGACGGACTTTCCGCGCTCCGTTCGGGCGGCGCGCGCGTTTTTGAAAAGCATAGGCTCGAAGGCGAAGATTCATCAGGGCGAGTCCGGCTATCCGGCCTACATTCCAAAAAATTGCTGGTTCGCTCCGCATGCGTGGCATTCGAGCAGCGAGGACATTCAGGCGAAATGGCTGTTGCGCAGATACGTCAGCGACCTGTCTCTCGATTTGGAGCGCACGTCGTATCTGATGATAATAGACTTCAATTCCAACTATTCCGTCGCGGGCGGCAAGGGGTATGACGAGGCCGTTTGGGGGCTTATGGAAAACGCGCCGCGCTACAAAGTCCGCAAGGCTCTCGGGGTGTCAAAAAATTTCTTCGCTCTCTTCGACGGCAATGTGAAACCGGCGGAGTACCATTTTTCGGTGTCTTTGGATACGCCCTATCCGAAGAAGGCGCATGTCTCGCGCTTGAATCTTGTGGCGGCAAGCCTCGTCTCCAAGAGCTTCGACCGCAACGGCTGGGCGATGTACGCCTATTACATTCCCGAAGACTTGCAGTTGCAGTCCCCTCCCATTGAGGGGGCGGACTTGCTCATAACCGGTTCGGACGCGCCGAAGCCGCTGAAGGAGCCCGTGCTGGTCGACATGATGACGGGCGCGGTATATTCGCTCTCCCGCGGCGGGCGCAACCTTCCGATAACGGACTATCCGCTTGTGCTTACCTCGCGGGAGGCGATTGCCGATATAATAGATTTTGGCAAATAGTCGGAAAATTTAAGGAGAGTTGAATTATGGCAGACGCAGAAAAAATAGAAAAGGCGCTTTCGCATTTTCGCAAGCCGTATTCGTGCGCCCAGGCGGTGTACGCGGCGTACGCGCAGATGGACGCGGACATGGCGGAAAAGCTCAAAAAGGCGAGCGGTGGGCGGGCGCCCGGCGGGCTTTGCGGGGCGATTTACGCGGCCAAGCTTGTCACCGGTCGGAATCCGGAGGAGCTTGAGGCGGAGTTTGCAAAGCGCATAGGCTCGTCAAAGTGCGCGGAAATAAAGGGCGAGCGCATGGCGCCGTGCGAAGAGTGCGTGCGCGTTGCAACGGAACTTTTGTGAGGCTCGAAGCTCGGGGGACGTACGCGCGGCGCGGCCGGGCGGCGCTGTCCGGCTGGCGGCGCTGTCCGGGCTCAACGAGTTTGCGCGGCTGAATGCGCATGGGGAGATTGGGGCGAAACCAATCGCTCCGATTGTCGGAAGTTTTTGCGTTTGCATTGTAAAAACCCGCGTTGCGCGCGCGGTTTTGATAGCGGTTTGCAATCCGCCTTGCCCGAGTTTTTTGCGGCTTGCGACCGGCAAATTTCTTTGGCGGTCTTTCAGCGCGAGAAATCGGCGCTTGGCTTTTGTGTCCGAATTTTGTGCGCGCCGCATTGCCTGCGCGCCGGCATGCTTTGCGCGTGTCTATATTGCGGGCATTGCGCAGATAAGTTCTTGCAATTTTCCCGCGCGCCGTTTGCGCGCCCGCTTATTGGAATGCGCGCCTAAACAATGCTTTTATGCGCGTCTTTAAAATTGCCGGAAGAAAGGGCGGATATTATCCGCTCTTTTTTCGGAAGCCGAAATTGAATTTTCAAAAACTCGGATTGAACGGCCGGCGGTGGGCGAGTTCGGGCTTTGTTTTACGCCTGCGCTTCAAAAGTTCGGCCAAATGGGTAAAAAAGCCGTCGAACAACCGCGCTTCCGCTCCGTTTCCCGGCGCGTTTGGGAAATGGGGGCGTTGCGTCTTAATGAAGTTTTATTTACATTGGCCGCTTTTAATGGCGTTGGCCGCTGCGCCTTTTATTTCGCCGTCCCGGATTCCTCCGTTTCGAATAAATCGGCAAAAAAAGAGGAGGGCTCTTTCGAACCCTCCCCCAAACTACAACTGAATACAATACAAAATTATTTTTCTTTGGCGTCGTAAACGATGCGGCCTTTGAAGTAGCCCTTCATTGTCGAAGGAATCGAAAGCGGCACGGGCGAGCGCGTCATCTTTACGTTATTTATGTCCGTCACCGTCACAATCAGGGGCTTTTTGGTTTTGAAAGTTTTTGTCGTGCCGGCGTCGAGCGAACCGGTGAACAGCGGCTTGTCTTTTTCGTCCTCGTGGGAGACAATCGCGTAGGTGTCGGCCAGGGCGGAGATCGTGAATACAAATTCCCTGTCGGCGTTCTTTGTGGGCGCGGTGGAGATGTCGGCATTCATGCCGGCCGTGTTCGCGGTGCTGTTTGCCATTGCGATGTCCGCGTTTTCCTTCGGCGGCGACGGGCGCATTGCGGCGGAAATTAGCGACACCAACACGACCACCCCGAGAAGTACCCCGACAAACACGCCGCCTATTTTCAAATATTGGTACGTCTGATCGTCCGCGGAAGATTTTTCGTCCTCGAGGCTTTCCTCTTGAAGTTCCTCCTCATAACGCGACGGGTGATCTATTATTTCCGGGGCGATTTTTGCGGTTTTGCGCGAGAGCAGGTGCTTGTGGCGCTGATCGTCAAAACGGTTCTGCGGACAACTGGAGGAATACTCGTCAAGAATCTCCTCCGGGTTGAATTTCAAGAACTTGGCGTAAATTCTAAGAAAGCCGCGCTTGTATATTTCCGGCAGGTCGAACGAGAAATTTCCGGATTCCATGTTGTCGATAAAGTCGACGCGAATCCGCGTGGCTTCGGATACGTCCCTTACGGAGACGCCCATCGCCTCTCTTGCGGCTTTCAATTTCTCGCCCAAATTCTTCATTAATTTCAATGAAATTGCTCTTTGTCTCTTTTGCAACACCAAAATTTCATTTTTAACCGCGCTGCGGCGTTTTTGGGGGAGAATGGTTCGCGTTTTGGAAAGGGCTTTCCCGCCGCGGCGGTTGGCGGGCGGGGGAAGGCGAAGGAAATGGCGCGCGAGGCGGCATTGCGTTGGAATACGTTGAGCGGCAACGCGCGGCGGCATGCGGCAAGATGTGGAAATATGCGGCAACGCGCGGCAATGTAAAGCCCCTTCGCCGAGCCGCAATGCGTGGAGAGGAACGAAAATTCTTTCAATGCGGTCGGGGAATGTGGGCGGTATAGATGGAGGCGTTTTCGCCGCTTTTTGCGGGATAAATTCTGCGTCCTTGCTGCGCTTGAAAGATTTTTCAAGTTTTGGGAAATCGCAAAACGCGCGCCGTTTGGCGGCAGTTTTTTTGCGGTTGCGAACGGCAGTTTTGGGCGGCTGTGAGCGGCGTTTTTGCGGTGAAGTAGACTGCGGCGATGTACAAGTTTTTGCGGCGACGCACGGCGGCTCTATGTGGCGGTGTGCGGAAGTTTTGCGGCGGTGTGTGCCAGTTTTATGCGGCGATTGGCTCGAAAAGCCTCTTGCGGGCGATTCCGGAAATTTTTCAGCAATTTTTTTTGGCGCCCGCCGCCTGTGAAAACTTAAAGGGAGCTTAATTTTTAAGTTTACCCCAATATTTTGAAGAGTGAAGAATGGTCTGAAGCGGCCTCTCAAGGCCTTTTGCAGTTTTTTGGATTTTTTTCGCGGATATTATGATGTTTGCAGCCTTCGCCGCGCTATCAAAGGTTTTGCAATTTTTTCGGAGCAAGCGCCGCCGGGCTTTTCGGTTTTGTCGAAGTTTGCGCTTAGGGCGCTTGACGGGGACGGGGTTTTTGTATTATATCGGGCCGAAAAAGTTTTTTAGCTGATGTTGAAATTGGACTCCGAACATGCGGCAGCCTGCCGCTACATTTGCGAGGCCGCCCGCGAATTTGGCGGACGGGCCTTTCTGGTGGGCGGGTGCGTGCGCGACTCCCTTCTGGGGACGCCGCCGAAGGACATCGATATAGAGGTGTACGGCATCGAGCCGCGCGAGGTCGAAAAAATGTTGAGGCGCAGGTTTCGCGTCGAGATGGTGGGCAGAAGCTTCGGGGTGTGGATAGTCAAGGGAATGGACATCGACGTCAGCGTTCCCCGCCGCGAGCGCAAGACCGGCGCCGGGCACCGCGCATTCGACGTCGAGTGCGACCCTTTTCTGACTCCCAAACAAGCCTGCGCGCGCCGCGACTTCACCATAAACGCAATTCTCTGCGATCCCCTCTCCGGCGAAATCGTCGATCCCTTCGACGGGCGCGGAGACATGCGGAGGCGGATTTTGCGCCATACGTCCGAACGCTTTGTAGAGGATCCTCTGCGCGTTTTGCGGGCCATGCAGTTTGCGGCGCGGTTCGAGTTTTGCGTGGCGCCTGAGACCGTGGAAATTTGCCGTAGCACTCCGTTTGAAAACCTGGCTCCCGAGAGGGTTTTCGAGGAGTGGAAGAAGCTGATTTTAAAGGGCAAAAAGATATCCGCGGGGCTGTTTTTCCTGCGCGACTGCGGCTGGCTGAAATACTTTCCGGAGTTGGCCGCCTGCTCCGGCTGCCCCCAGGACAAGCTGTGGCATCCGGAGGGCGACGTCTATACGCACACGGCCTATTGCATGGACTCCTTTGCGCAGGACAGAATTGACGACGAGCGCGAGAATCTCATAGTCGGCCTCGCGGTGCTTTGCCACGACTTCGGAAAGCCGCTTTGCACGCGGCTGTGCGAGGACGGCCGCATACGCTCGCACGGGCACGATGTCCTCGGGCGCGGGCCGACGCGCAGCTTTTTGGAGCGCATGACGCGCGAGAAGTCTCTCATAGAGCAGGTGTGCGCATTGGTCGCGCGTCACATGGCCGTGTTGGAGCTGTGGCGCAGCAAGGCCGGAGACGCCGCTATAAGGCGTCTGGCGAACAAGGTGGGGCGCATAGACAGGCTGGTGCGGGTGGACAACGCCGACAGGAACGGTCGCCCGCCGGTCGAGGCCGGGGATTCGCCGCAGGGCCTGTGGATAACGGAGCGGGCGCAGGCTCTGAGCGTGAGGGATTCCGCGCCAAAGCCCCTGCTTTTGGGGCGCCATCTCATAGCGGCGGGATTGAGCCCGTCGCCGGAATTTTCTAAAATTTTGGCGGCCGCGTACGAGGCGCAGCTCGACGGCGAATTTTCGGACGAGGCCGGAGCCGTGGAGTATCTGAAGAATAAGATACTTGAAAAAAGCGCGCAAATATGAAATTCTCCAAATTTTTATTAAAACTTTTGCGCCCGCCGACGATACTATGGGTTTGAGCGCAAATTTTTGCCGACATTTAGGAAAGTATCATGAGCCACAAAAACAGGAAAGAGTCCCGCGTGGGCAAGGCCGAGGAATCGGGAGCCCCCGGTTGCGACGCGGGGTCGGATTGCGATAAGGAGGCCTCTGCTCCGGAGGAGCGCATGTCCGCGCAGGCCGTCGAAGAACAGCCGTCTGACGCCTTGGAACAAATGGCGTCTCAAGAGCAGAACCTCAGCCTTCCAGCGCTTCTTCAGCGCCTTGAGGAGGCCGGCAGAGAGGCCGAGAAAAACAGGGATTTGTACCTCAGGGCGGTCGCGGATTTGGACACGTACCGCCGCAAGGTTCAGCGCGAAAAGGATGAACTGGCAAAATTTGCCGTCGCCCCGCTGATAGAGGAGATGCTCCAGCCGCTCGACCATTTGGAAATGGCAATCGCGGCCGCAAAGGCCGCCAATGAAGCCCCGTCGCTGACCACCGGGGTGGAGATGGTGTGCTCGCAGGTCAACAAGATTCTCGAAAGCTACGGCGTAAAAGAGGTATGTGCCGAGGGCATGCAGTTTGATCCGCAGCTGGAAGACTGCGTAGCGCACGAGCCTTCCGACGAAGTTCCGGAAAACGTGGTCATAAAGGTCATGAGGCGCGGATACACCCTCAACGGCAGGCTCGTGCGGCCGGCGAGCGTGGTGGTTTCCAGCGGCCCGTCGGACGGCGGAAAAAACAAGTGAGGCGCGCACCGTGATTCGCGCTGTGAGGTTTCGCAATGGCTGAAGATTTTTACAAGGTGTTGGGTGTTGAAAAAAACGCCACTCAGCAGGAGATAAAAAAGGCGTACCGCAAGCTCGCCTTGAAATACCACCCGGACCGCAACCAGGGCGACAAGTCCGCGGAGGAAAAATTCAAGCGGGTTTCCGAGGCCTACGAGGTGCTGTCCAACGATGAGAAGCGCGCCAAGTACGACCAATTCGGCCACGCCGCGTTTGAGCAGGGCGGCTTCGGCGGCGCTCAGGGCGGCTTCGGAGGGTTCCAGGATCCGTTCGACATATTCCGCGAAGTGTTCGGCGGCGGTGGAGGAGGCGGCGCTGCGTTTTACGACTTCTTCGGCGGCGGGCAGGGCGGATATTCCCAGCCCGACGCCAACGCCCCGGAGGACGGCTCCGACATTCGCATAGAAATTGAGGTGAGCCTTGAGGAGGCGGCTACGGGCGCGAAAAAGACTATTCGCTACAACCGCATGGAGAATTGCCCGGATTGCGGCGGCACCGGCTCCAAGGACGGCTCGGCGCGCAAGACTTGCCCCACTTGCCACGGAACGGGGCATGTCACCATGTCGAAGGGGCCGATACGCTTCAGCCAGCCCTGCCCGAAGTGCGGCGGGGCGGGAAGCGTGGTGGAAAATCCCTGCCCGAAGTGCGGCGGCACCGGCAGGGTGAAGTCGCGCGCCGAGGTCAAATTGGACATTCCCAAGGGCGTCTATACCGGCGCCAGGCTCCGCAAGGTTGGCGCAGGAAACGCCGGATACAACGGCGGCCAGCCGGGCGATTTGTACGTTGTCATACACGTCGGCGCAAATCCGCGCTTCGAGCGCGAGGGCGACGATTTGTATACGAACGTTCGCATAAAGTTTACGATGGCGGCTCTCGGCGGAACGGTCGAGGTTGACACGCTCACGGGTAAGGCTTCGCTGAAAATTCCGGCGGGCACGCAGCCGGGCGCGCTGCTGCGGCTTAGGGAGCAGGGAATGCCGTCGCTTCGCGGCGGCCGCAACGGGGATTTGTATGTCCGCGTAAATCTCGAAGTCCCGACAAAAATGACGGACGACCAGCGCAAAAAATTAGAGGAATTTGCAATAGCCTGCGGCGATGCGAACAATCCCGGCGCGCCGCAGTCGTCGGGAAAGTCGGAGCCGTTTTACAAAAAGTTTTTCTGAAATTCCGGAGCGTTTTTTAAGCTTCTTGCCCGCGCAGTTTTTCCGCATGCGCATCGTGCCGGAAGGGCGCGCGGGCGGGGGAGATATTGCGGCGGGGTGATTGGAGATTTTTTTGATATTTAAAAAGATTGCGAAGTATTTAGGCTTCGCATTTTGGGTTTCGTATTCGGGGATTGGATTAGGGGATTGGAAATGTCTTTTTGCTCGCGCCCTCAAACGATGCGGAATTTTGAGCGGAGTTTAGAGTGAAATTTGAAGTGAAATTTGAAGCGGGTTTTTTTAGGAGCGCGGAGAACTTTGGTACACCTTTCCAAACCGCGCATTGCCGAAAGAGCGTATTAAAAAAATTCTTGCGCGCAGGCGCAAAAAAATTTGCGTCCGCAATCCCGCGTCCGATAGCCATAATCCCGCGCCCGTTGTAAGTTTGGGCGGCTACATTGTAAATTTTTGCAAAAAAGCCGCAGAAAACGGGGGGGCGTTTTCTAAATCTTATTTCATTTTTTCAAGAGCGGATTTTACGGCACAGCGCTTTGTATTGCGCCGCAAGATGTGCGGGTAAATGCGGCGCACAAATATGGCGCGCAAATTCGGCGCGCAAATGTAGGAGCGCGAATGCGGCACGCAAGGCGAATCGCGCAGGCAGAACTCAACGCAAAAAACAGCGCGCAATGGCGGCTGGGGGAAGGAAACTATCAGATATAAAGAAGCCAAAAAAAAGCCGGAGCGGATTAAAAATATTCCGCCTCCGGCCGGATTTTCCGGACGGGTTTTTGACGCCGCCCGGCGTTTTTTCGCCTTATCTTCTCTTCCTGCGGTACGCGGCGGCCGCCAGCGCGAGAGCGCCGAATATCGCTGCAATTTCCGCAGGCTCCGGAACCTG
>CALXMX010000209.1 GCA_944389575.1 uncultured Opitutales bacterium | reverse complement strand
TCCACATGCTCCATAGAGCGCGCCGAAAACGAGGAGAACATCGGAGAATTTCTCGAGGCGTTTCCGGAATTTAGGCTCGTCTGCGGACAGACGTTTCTCCCTGAGGAGGAAGCCGATGGCTGCGGGGCATTTTTATTGGAAAAAAGATGTGAAGCTCAAAGCGACAGAGACAAAAATTCGGAATAAGCTCAAAACTTCCGGATAACTTTGCGCCAAACCTCACAATTTTGTCCGCACGCCTTTCACGCCTTTTTAAAAAAAGAGGGACAAAAAAAACGCAAACGCAGCTTATGAATGAAAAAAGTGTCTTATAAAAAACTACTTTTATAATTTTTAAATTACCGCAACGCGTTACAAACGCCGTTGATGCTTTGCATTTCTTTCCTGCGCCCTTTTTTGCAAAAGGCGAACAACTGCGAACTCAACTTGTAAATAGGGAGAATATTTTATAGGCAGGTATAAAATAGTTAATTATTCATTACTATTATGTGCTATAAACACTGTTGATGTTTTATATTTCCCCCTGCGCCTTTTTCGCAAAAAACAAACGACTGCGAACTCAGTTTGTAAATAATAAGAATATTTTATAAGCAGATATAAAATAATTTTTAATTATTCATTACTGCTATGCGTTGCGAATATCGGTAATAACTTTTCAATATATTGAAAGTGAATCTGATATGCTTTGTGAGTTTTGTTAAGAAATTGTTTTGTCAATGTTAGAATCGCGAGTGATATTCGCATTTTTACAATTACATATCGGCGAGTTCACACATTTTTCATACTGTTATTTACAGGTTATTCACATTGCGAAGGGGCGGGAGAAGTTTTTTGATGTCGCCGGCGGAATTTGCCTTTTAAACGGTATTTTTGATATTTTTTACCCCTGTCGGCTGCGATTTTCAATCTAATTCAATCAGGAAAGCTTTGCTGAATTTTGCAAGAACAATGTGCGTGTTGCGGCGGAATCGCTTTTAAATTGCTTCGTTTTTTTTGTTTAAAGCAACGGCAAAGGCGGCTTTTTAGCGGTTTTTTTGCCTTGAAAAACCAGCCCGTTTTGCGCGCTGCTTTCCGGCGGGTCTTCGCCGCGGGGTTCCATTACCGCTCATACGATTGAAAAAAGACTTTTTCCGCCGCCTCTATTTTTCATTTTTTAATTAAAAACAGGCGAAAATTGTTGCAAAAATGAAAAGGCGGGTTGAAAATACACCCAAATAATTGCTATCATAGGGAAATGTTTTTCGGGCGCCGCAAAGCGCTTGCGGTAAACTTTTCGCATTGAGGCGGCAAATTTGCAAATCTTTGCGGGGAAGGGCGCGAAAAACGTTCAGCCTGTTGCCGTGGCGATTTTTTCAATTAAACAGTGCATTAAATATGGGAACTTACAAAGATATATTGGGGGCTTACGAACCCAAGAGGGAGTATCTTGTCGGCGCCATGCAGGACATTCAGGAGCGCGACGGCTACATTTCCCCTCAGGCCATATCGGAAGCCGCCGAATATTTTTCGATATCGAAATCCGACATATACTCCGTCGTTAGTTTTTACGCCCAGTTCAAATTTCGGAAACCGGGGCGCCACGTAATCAAAGTGTGCAAGGGGACGGCCTGCCATGTGCGCGGGTCGGGTTCGCTGCTGTCGGCTCTTGAGGAGCGCTTAAAGATAAAAGAGGGAGAGACCACGCCGGACGGCGCAATCAGCCTTGAGCGCGTCGCGTGCCTCGGCGCTTGCGCGCTGGCCCCGGCGATTGTCGTGGACGACAAGGTTCACGCGCGCCTGACTCTTCCCGAACTTGAAAAAATTCTCAAGGAGCTTAAGTAGCATGGAAATTTTAAAGGATTTGAGGGAGTCGGCGAAGTCCGTTTGGAGGGAGTTTAGCGACGGCTCGAAAACCCGCATTCTCGTCGGAGCCGCGACCTGCGGGCGCGCGGCGGGGGCGTCCGCCCTGATGGACGAGATAAAAAAGGAGTGCGAAAACCTCGGGATTTCCGACAAAGTCGACCTGCACGAGACCGCCTGCATAGGGCTTTGTTATGCGGAGCCTCTGGTCGAGATAAAGTCGCCGGGGGCTCCTTCTGTATTGTATTCGAAGGTTTCGCCGAAAGACATTCCCGTTTTGATGAGCGAGCACGTCGCCGGCGGCCGTCCGGTGGTCTCCAAGGCGGAGGCGGCGATGTCCGACGAGCCCTACGAGGGGATAACCCCGTTCAAGGAGCATCCGATGATAAAGCTCCAGCACAGGATAGTTCTGCGCAACTGCGGGGTGATAGATCCGTCCAGCTTTGAGCACTACGTTGCGCGCGGCGGATACGAGGGGTTTGAGCGCGCTCTCTCGATGAAGCCGGAGGACGTGATAGAGGAGGTCAAAGCCAGCGGGCTCCGCGGGCGCGGCGGTGCGGGATTTTCCACGGGAATGAAGTGGGGATTTGCGCGGGCGTCGCAGTCGAAGGACAAGTATATAATATGCAACGCCGACGAGGGCGATCCCGGCGCGTTCATGGACCGCTCGGTTTTGGAGGGCGATCCGCACAGCGTGATAGAGGGTATGATGATAGCCGCCTACGCCATAGGCGCGAACCGCGGCTATATTTACGTGCGCTCGGAATATCCGCTGGCCATAGAGCGTTTGAAGCTGGCCATAGAGCAGGCCGAGCGCGCGGGGCTTCTCAAGAGGGAGCTTCCCGGGGGATTCAATTTTGAAATAAAGATAAAGAAGGGGTCTGGGGCGTTTGTCTGCGGCGAGGAGACGTCGTTGATGGCGAGCATCGAGGGCGTCCGCGCAATGCCGCGCCCGAAGCCTCCGTTCCCGGCGGTGAGCGGGCTTTTCAAAAAGCCGACCAACATAAACAACGTCGAGACGCTCGCCGCTGTCAGCTCCATAATGCGCGACGGAGCGGCCTCGTACGCCGCCCTCGGCTCGGAGAAGAGCAAGGGAACAAAGACGTTTTCGCTGGCGGGGAAAATCGAGCGCACCGGCCTGATAGAAGTTCCGCTAGGGACGCGTCTGGGCGACATCATAGAGAAGATAGGCGGCGGCTGTTCGGACGGCAAGGCTTTCAAGGCCGTCCAGACGGGCGGGCCTTCCGGCGGCTGCCTCACGAAGGAGCATTTCGACCTCCCGGTGGACTACGAGAACTTGGGCGCGGCCGGCTCAATCATAGGTTCCGGCGGCATGGTCGTGATGAATGAGGACTCGTGCATGGTGGAGGTCGCAAAGTACTTTGTCAACTTTACCGAGAGCGAGTCTTGCGGAAAGTGCGTTCCGTGCAGAATGGGGACGCAGCACTGCCACAGGCTGCTGGAAAAAATCACCTCCGGCGAGGGGGAGATGGAGGACATAGAGAGGCTGAAAAAAATCGCCTTTACGATGAAGCAGTCGTCGCTTTGCGGGTTGGGGCAGACGGCTCCGAATCCCATTTTGACGACGCTTAGATACTTTGAGGACGAATACGTCGCGCACATAAAAGACAAGAAGTGTCCGGCAAAGGCGTGTTCCAAGATGGTTCATTTTTCGGTTGACGCGGAAAAGTGCAGAGGGTGCACGATGTGTGCGCGCGCGTGTCCGACCGGCGCCGCATCGGGCTCGCCGAAAAAGGTCCATTCGATAGACGGCGAAAAATGCATATCCTGCGGCGCGTGCTATCAGGCGTGCCGCTTTGGGGCAATCATAAGGGCATAACACGGACATAATACGGACATGAGCGCTTTCAAACTTACTATTGACGGACAGGTTGTAGAGGCGGAACCGGGAATGACGGTATTGCAGGCCGCGCAGCGGGCTGGCATATTCATTCCGTCGCTCTGCGACCACAAGGAACTCTCCCCCTACGGGGCGTGCAGGCTGTGCGTGGTGGAGATAGACAAAGTTCGGGGAACGCCGACTTCGTGCACGACGCCGGCGGCCGAAGGAATGGTCGTCCGCACGAACACCGAGCAGCTGCAGACGCAGAGGCGCAGGACGCTGGAGCTCATGATGAGCGGGCATCCGTCCCCCTGCTTCAGCTGCGATTCGCGCGCCGACTGCGAGGTCGAGAGGAAGACGCCGACGCGTTCTGGTGTCGCCACGCGGTGCGGCACGTGTTCGAACAGGCCGCTTTGCGGCTTGAGGGGTATTGCGATGGGAAATTTCGAGAGGGAGATGGACCTCCCCATTTCCTACGACCTATCCAAGATAGAGACGAACGACCCGTTTATAGACAAGAACCACAATTTGTGCGTGCTTTGCGGCAGGTGTTTCCGCGTCTGCCAAAAGATACACAATAAGCCCGCCATAAACATAGTCAACCGCGGCAAGCGGGCCAAGATTGCGGTCGAATTTGAGAAGCAGTGGAGCGCGGAGGAGTGCAAGTTTTGCGGGGCGTGCATAGACGAGTGCCCGACGGGCTGCCTGACCGACAGGTGGGGCAAGTGGTTCGGCGCGCCCGACAGCGAGGACAAGGAGACGGTCTGCCCGCTCTGCAAAAAGCACTGTCGCTTGAAGCTCAAGATCAAGGACGGCAAGGTGGTTGGAACGAAGGCGCTTTCGCTGTCCTCGGACGACGTCTTGTGCGCCGTCGGGAAATTTGTCTTTCCGCAAATTCTCAACTCCGCCGGCCGCCTGACGATCGGGCGGATAATGTCGGAGCGCGGCGAGCAGATTCCGGCCCACGGCGAAGCTCTGGCCGACAGGCTGTTTGAGTTGTTGGAGGAAAACAGGGGAAAGTCGCTCATAGTCGGCACGAGCGGTTCGTACTACGAGACCCGCAAGGCTCTGCGGGCTATGGAAAAAGTTTTCGGCGCAAAGCTTGTGGAACTTCCGTCGGATGCCGCGCAGGATTCGCTGCCGTCGGACGTTTTGGCCGATGTTGAAGCCGGCAAGTACGACTTCATTTTCTGCGTTGGAAACTACCTTTCCGCGCCGCTTTTGAAAAAGGCCAAGAAAATCGCCGTGGCCGACTTTGCGAAGTCGGAAGTCCAGGAGCTTGCCGACCTTCTCTTCCCGATGGCGGTTCTCGCCGAGAACGCGGGGACCCTTGCGGCCTGCGACGGCTCCAAGATTGCCGCGGAAGCGGCGGTTGCCAATGTCGGGGACAGGCGTCCGCTCAGCGGGTATCTGGCGGACGTGCTCAAGAAGGCGGGGCTCAATTCCAACTTGAGGGATTTCGACTTTGAATTGGAGGCGCTTCCGGCCGGGTTTAAGTCGCCGACGCTCGACAGGGCCGACTTGCCCAAGATGTATTTGGGCCACTACTTGAGCGATTTCGCCCCCGACCTTTTGCTCTTGGGCTTTCCGAAGTCTCCGGAGGCCGAGAGGCGCGCGGCCGCCAAGGCCGAGAGCGGATTCGAGATTTTGGAAAAGCGGGTGCTGGCGCCGAACTTCCACGAATTGAAGGTGGCCGCCCCCGACATGGCCAAGCACGCAAAGCCCGGGCAGTTCGCAATAATCATGGCGAACGCCGACAGCGAGCGCTCGCCCTTCACCCTTGCGGACTGGAATGCGGAGGAAGGCTGGGTGAAATTCGTGATAGAGGAGCTTGGGCGCTCCAGCGCGGAGATAGGCGCGCTGAAGGCGGGCGACAAGCTGGCAGTCGTCAGCGGGCCGCTCGGAACGCCGTTAGATCTGAACCGCTTCAAGGCGGGCTCGTCGGTGCTGCTCGCCGGCGGCTGCTACGGAATCGGGGCGATATATCCGCTGGCGCGCGAGCTCAAGGCGCGCGGGGTAAAGGTCGTTTGCGCAATAGAGGCGTCGTCGGCCTACATGCTTTACAACAGGGAGGCCCTGGCCGGCGTGTCGGACGAATTGGCGGTTTTGACGCGCGACGGCTCCGCCGGCAAAAAGGGCGGCTGCGCGGGCTTTATACGCGACCGCGGCGCGGATTTCGACGCCATAATCGCCATAGGCTGCGTGTTCATGATGGGCCAGTGCGCGAAGGCGCTTCCGGAAAGGGAGGGGCAAATTAAGCTTTGCGCGCTCAATCCGATTATGGTTGACGGCACGGGAATGTGCGGAGCCTGCCGCGTAAGCGTCGGCGGGCAAACTCTTTTCGCCTGTGTCGACGGGCCGTTCTTTGAACTTGACAAAGTCGATTTCAAGGAGTTGTCGGCCCGCCGAAACGCCTACAAATTAATAGAAATTGAGGCCATGCCGCGCCACATAGGCGGCAGGTGCCACTCTTAGAACTGGGGAACGAAATGTCAGAATCTACTCCTAGAAAATTGAAGGCGTCGGGGCTTCCGCGCCTGAAAATTCCGGAACAGGATCCGACGCGGCGCGCCTTGAATTTCGAGGAAGTCCCGTACGGAGTGTCTTTGGAGATGGCCATGGACGAGGCAAGCCGCTGCCTGCAGTGCCCCAAGCCGCGCTGCCGCGCGGCGTGTCCGGTCAACATCAACATTCCCGAATTTATCGCCGAGATATCGAAGGGCGATCCTAAGGCCGCGGCCGAGAAGCTCAAGACGCAGACCGCCCTTCCGGCGGTTTGCGGGCGCGTCTGCCCGCAGGAGCTACAGTGCGAGGGCAGCTGCGTGCTGGGATTGCGCGGCGATCCGGTGGCTATCGGAACGCTGGAGCGCTTTGCGGCCGACTACGTGCGCCTGAACAATCTGGAGGAAATACCGGC
>CALXMX010000208.1 GCA_944389575.1 uncultured Opitutales bacterium | reverse complement strand
CCTACAAATACAAAATTTTTGGCGACGGCCAGACGCGCGGAGCGCCTGCGGAAGTTTGAAGTCCGCGCCTTGCGCCGTTGCAAATCTCTTGGGGGCGCGCGGTGGAAGTTCGGCGGGTTGATTGTTCGGGGCGTCCGCTGTTCCGCGCTTGTTTGCCCGCGGCAATGCGGCGCTTAAAAAACCGTTCGCGCCGGTGCGCGCTCTATGTATGGCGAGCGCGGGATTGAACGCTTTGCTTGTATGTTTTTAAAACAATGCGCAAAAATGAAGCTGGCGGAAAACGGACAGATCCGCCTTTCTGTGCCGCCCGCGAAAGCGCCGTCGCGGCGGCCGCGCGGCGCAATTCTTGCGATTGCAAGATGAGAATTTAAGCGCGGAACAACGCCTTGATAAATCGCGCTGGGCGCGTGCGAATATTATCAAAAAAGATTCCATGCGGCGGGCTTTCCATTGGCTAAATTCTGAAAATGGAGGTGGGAGCGTTTCAATGAGCCCGCGCAGGCTGGCCGCTGATAAATTGAATGCTTTTCCTTAGCCGTTTGCGGCCGGTTTTTATTTTGGAAATATTCTGAATTATCCGGATTATTGCCGCGCAATATAAAATCATTTTTAGCATTGCAACCGACATAGTTTGGCATGATTGCCTTATGAAATATTTTTTTAAATGATAAACATATTTGATAATAGTAAAAATATTTATTCTGCGGCATTAATACCGGCAATATGATAAAAAGCCGCCCCTGAGATTCCGCGCCGCATTATGCGCGAAAAATGGGGGGACGGCCTCCGCCGATTAAGCCGCGTTCCTATTCAAAGAACAGAGTAGTCACGGAGCGCGGCGCGAGCCTGAACGTCCGACTGCCGTCAAATTTCGGGTCGATGTGCTGGTTTGCGAGATCTGAAGATTCGCTCGTCCTGAAAGCCGAAACTTTTTTCAGCCCGTCAGAGCCTTTGCCGGAAAGCGAAAATACGAAATCTGCAGGCTCGTAGGAGACATTTGCGGCCACCACCGCCGCTTTCTTTCCGTCGGGCGAGGCGAATGCGGAGGCGAATACTCCGCCGAGGTCGTCCGCGCCGGTTAGTTCTATCCTCTTCCAGCCCGGGCGTATGAAAAAGCTGTAATTGCCGAGCGTCCAGAGCTTCTTGCGGGTGAATACGTTTCCGCCCTGGCAGATGTCGCCGTCTTTGGGGGAGACTCCGGTAAGGGCGTGGTCTCCGTTTATTTCAAAGGCTTTCCAATAGCCCCAGCTGGGGGCGTTGACGTGCGCGAGGTCGGTGTGGATGAGCTTTGCCATCAAAAGCGATATGTCCATGTCGGAGGGATTTTTTTGCGGCATGTCGTCTTTGCAGATTCCCCACGGGAGTAAGCACCACTCCGTTTGTATGAATTGCACGCCGTATTTGTCGGCGCACTCTTTAAGCTTCTTGCGCGTGGATGCGATCTGCTCGTTGGAGGTGTGCGTGTGATAGTCGTGCGCGCCGATTTTGCGGGGTAGGGACTTGAGGTGGCCGATGTAGTCTTTGCTGTCGGGGTCGAAGAACGCGCGGATTTGGTCGCACGCCATGTCTTCGGGGGGATTTTTATTTATCTTCCTGCGTCCTTCGAGGTATGCGGCGCTTCCGTAGAGGTAGTCTATCCGCTCGGCTTCGCACAGCAGCTGTTTGGTTTTCAGCCCGCGCTTGCCAAGCGACTTGTCAAGCTCGACCGCAAGCCTCTTGATTTCCGGATTGAGCCACGGTGTTCCCTCCTGCGCATTGGTGGACCACTTCCAACCGGGTTCGTTTACCGGGCTGATGTAGTCTATGCTGTATCCCTCGCCCTCAAAGTGCTTGGCGACTTCCGCCATGTATTCGGCAAAGTCGTCGTAGCAGTCGGCGCGCAGGTTAGACTTGAAGTCGGCGGCGTCCTTGTAGCCCTTGCCGTTTTGGGTCATCTGAACTGGCGGCGTATTGGAAAACAGCAGAAACGATTTGCAACCGTGTTCCTTGGCCTTTTTCATGAAGTACTGCTGGCCAGCGGCCTTAGACCAGTCGTAAGATTTTCCGTCCTTTGTCAGGAACGACTCCGCCCTGCGCTGGAGGGGAATTATGTCCGCGCCCTCCTGTTCCCAGGTTCCGCCGCCGATGTTGACACGCCACATGCTCAGCCCGATTCCCTCGGGGCTTCCATCTTCCCCGTACTTTTGTGAAAACAGCCACTTTGCGAGCTTTTCCTTTTTGTCTTCGGCGAAAAACTTGCCGATAAAGTTTCCGCTCCACGCGTCCGAGGCCGTGAAGCTTTCAATGGTTTGGAATTGCTTGTCGAGATTCGCAGAGGCGTTTATCTGGCCGATGGCCGCTGCTGTCGAGAACGGCGCGAACGCGGCGGCGGCAAGTGCGATATGCAGTGCTGTTTTTTTCATAGGCCGTTTTTATTTTTTATGAAATTTTTTGGAACGCGGCAATTTTTCTGTTGGACAATGATTTTAGCTCGGCTATCGAAGTGCCGGTTGCGGTGATTATAAGTGTATTCTCTGCGAAATCCGAAGAATTGTCCACCTTAAATTCTGAACTCCGACATCCGCGATATCCGTCCCGTTCGCCGCTTGCCGTGAAAGCTCCGCGCGGTAAGCCGTACCCCGTTGCGCGGCGCGAGAGCATTTCAGAAAATATCCACCCGACTTCTGTTGCGGACGGGTTCTGAGCGAGCGTTGAAGTGCGGCTTGGAAAAAAATAAATTTCGTCGGAATTAAAATAATTTCTGGCGGAAATTTGCCGTTGGCGAAATCGTTTTTTGGACGCGCCTGCAAGCGCGCCTTTGTGGTGAAACCGCGCTTTGTTGCGCGGCGCGAGATTTTCCGGTTCCAACGCGAGCCGCGCGCGCCGCCTTCAAACTTGAATGAGAGCAACTCCGTCGAGAATGAGAGCAGTTCCGCCGAACATGCATACTTGGCTTTCGCCAAGAATGGGAGGGAAAAGACCCGATTGCCGAAACCGTTTCTCAGAAAGCCGAAACTCTCGGCGCCGGCGGGAAAGGCGCGATGCCGCAGTCGCAGGGAACCGCGCGGGAAATTGCCGCGGCTATCACCGTAGAATGGCTCCGAGCGGATTTTGAAGGTTTCCGCCGCGGCGCAGGAGAGCGGTAAAACCAATGCGCGCCTCGCGCGCCCTTCATGCGCAAGGCCTTGTATTCCTACGCGGCGGCGTTCAAGAGGGAAGAATTTGCGTATTTAGCAGTTAAATTTTGACGCGTTTTTCCGCCCCTTTTTTAGTGAACGAGGACGGGGCTTCCCGTCTTCCGCATCGGCCTGCGCGGATTTTCTGAAACGGAGGCGTTTTTGCTCCATGTATAGCGGGAGTTTGTAGCGAATCTCTTTGCGTCTTTATTTGCCCTTAAAAGTTCTAATCTTATAGCGGCGGCGAAATATAGCCATGCGCAAATATGTTTGTCATGCTCGTTCCGAAAGGTTTCGGTTTAACAAAAAAAGGCCGCCCGAATTGGACGGCCCCGAATGTATGATCCCCTAAAAATTTTCCTCTGCTTTTTTCTCTACTTTTTTTATCCGCGCCTTCTCTTGTATGCGGCAAACGCAATCGCCGCAAAGCCGAGCATCGCCGCCCATTCCGCGGGTTCCGGGACTGTGTAGGTTATGTACAAGCCGTCGGCGGCGTTCTGGGCGGTGAAGTAATACAGCTCGCCGTAGTAGTCGTAAACCAAGTAGTCGCCCGTGGTGGTAAAAGTTATTCCGCTTTCGGCAG
>CALXMX010000207.1 GCA_944389575.1 uncultured Opitutales bacterium | reverse complement strand
GCAAAACGCGCGCCGAACCCCTCAACCCATATCAATCCGCCAGCAAAACACAACGCGGCGGAAAGTAAACCGCATGCAATCGCCATTCCCCGCAAACGCAAAACCCGCAAGGCGCGGCGCAAATGCGAGATGCTCTTTCGATACGCACAAATCCTCCCGCACGCAAAACGCATGTCCGCAAGGCGCGGCGCAAACCGAGATGCACGTTCCTCACAATTCCCTTTTTTGCGCGTGTATCGGCGGCTTAAATTCGTCCGCCAAAAGGGAAATATCTTTAGATAAATCCGCGCCGGACTTTTTGGATACCTCCGCCGCGAGTTCCCCGACGCGCCCGGCTTCGCGCACATGGCACTGCCCGCACGAATGGTCATGCATAATGCGCGAGGCGAAAAACGCCGACAAATTGCCCCCGAAATGCCTATCGGCAAGCGCCTGCGCAAGTTCCAAAATGTCCCGCCTTATTGTTATAGTCTTACGCACGATGCAAACGCCGCCGCCCGGACCATTCTTAGCTTTTTTCATGCGGCGAATATCGGAAAAATAATTTATTAATCAATACTTTTATTGGATAACAAAAATATATATGAATTAAATATTAATTATAATCATATCGCCGATTTTTTTCTAAAAAAACCTAATCCCTTAAGGAATGGCGCGCGAAAATCCGCATGTTGTGAATGCGCGGCGAACTTAAATATTTTCTTACGTCCCCTTTCGCCGGTGCGCCGAAATCCAAACAGCGGAAAACGCGCTCCCGCTTTCTCCGCTCCCAAAAACGCCAAAAAAAACCGCCCCCTTAAAAACCGCGCGCAAAAAGGGCGAAGGAGGAAATTTCAATTCCCGCCGAAGCGCGAATACGCCTCTAAAAATTCAATTATTTTTGAGTCGTAGACGCGCCTCGCGCGCCAGGCGCGAAGGACAAACCCGAAAAATCCCGCAAGCAATCCCGGATTGCGAAGCGCTCCAAGAAGGAATCCGCCGGCGGAAAACGTCATGTCTCCGGAGGATAAATCCGTTCCGAATCCAAGTTTTTCCAGCGCGGCGTCGTCGTCGAACGCGTCGCTTATGCAGCGAAACTGCGAAAGCTCAATATCCGCTCCGCGCGCGCGCAGCTCCCTTTTAAATATCTGCGCCTCCATTTCGACCGCGTCCGCCCCGTTCGACGAAAACAGCGCGGCCTTATCTTGAACTCCCGCAATTTTATCAAGCCCCGCAACTTTTGCCGGACGCGCTCCGACAGACATCGCCGCGCGGCGCGCGCGCTCCTGCCGCGCGTCAAAAACGAGGTCTCCCGGCTTGAGGGACGGATTACACCCCCCCGCAAAACCCGCCAGCAAAACGCAGTCGGCCCCGCCCGAAAGCGCGCGGACTGAAAACGCCGACGCCGACGCCGCGCACCCCACGCCCGAAACAAAAAACTCAAAAGAATCCCCGCGCCGATTTTCCGGAAGCCCCGCAAACATGTCCGCCGCCCGCGCCTCAAAAAAATCTCCAACCAGCCCCGCGGGCTCGGGCGAACCCGCAGGCGAAAGCCGCAGGTGCGCAAACTTGGAAAAGACCGCCTTTGCCTCAAACTTGGTTGGAAAAACCACGAGCGTCTTCATTGGAACCTTAAATCAGCCGCGCTCTTGGCCGCGCTCTCGAGAGTCGCCGGAAGCCCCGTGCGCGTCCAGTCGCCTATCACGCGCAAATTTGCGATTCCCAAAAACTCGCAATCCGGCCGCGCGCCCTCAGTGGAGCAGTCGGCCGAAATGGTCGCGCCGGCAAACTCCATGGGCAGCAGGCGCGTTATTTCAAAATCTCCGAAAAATTCCGAGAGCTCGCTGCGCAAAAATTCGCCTATCTCGCCCTTTGAGAAAGTTTGATCGTTCGCGCTCACCGTCACTGCGTACAGAAACTCCCCGCCGGCGGAAAGCTTTTGCGTATGGTCGAAAATCCAATGCAGGCGCGAACCCAGCAGACAGGCGTATTCGGAGTCCAACAATTTTTTCCGCGTGCAGAAATAGACGTTCAATATGGGATTCTCTCGCAGGCGCGCAAACACGCCTCCGGCGCCCGCAAGCCCGCCCAAAATTTTGGTGGCCAAGCGCGCGTTTGCCGCGCACACAACCCAGTCGAACTCCCTACGCCCGAGCTTTTGCGAAACTACCGCGCGGGCAAGCCCGTTTTCAAATTCTATCTTTTCAACTGCCTCTCCGAAAAGCGCGACGCTTCCGCAGGCGCGCAAAAAATTTTCCGCCGCCGGCAAAAGCGCGTCGGCTATCGGGCGGTGCGGAAGGTAGAGGCGCCCGGCCTCCGCGCCCTTCAAAACGGACTCGCGCAGAGTCAGCCTCATGAGCGCGGCCGACGCGCCGCTAAGCGGAGTGTTTAAAGCCGACACGCAAAACGGAGACCAAAACACATCAATCGCCGGCTTCGGAATCTTCATGCGCTGAAGGTAGTCGAGCGCGCTCTCGCCTTCCCGCGCCTTCGCGCCGCCGAATTTAATCCTCAAAAGCAGCGCGCAATTGCGCAGCGAGCGCATCGCCGGAAGCCGAAAATACTTTAGGAACCCGAAAAACTTTCCAATCTTTGAGGCGTCTAAAGGCGGAAACTCCACGCGGAACGCGCCGCCCTTCGAGACAAAATCCATGCTCTTCACCGGCGCGAAGAAATCCCACCCCGAATTTCCGAGCAGACGCAGTATCCCGAAAAAATTTGAATAGCAGCCCATGAGCGCGTGGGAGGCGTTGTCAAGCCGCGCGCCGTTCCAGTTTATCGCCGCCGCGCGCCCGCCGCCGAAGGGGCGCGCCTCGTAGAGCGACACGTCGAAACCCTCGCCGCAAAGCTTCAAGGCGGCGGCCACCCCCGCGACTCCCGCGCCGACAACCGCCACCCGCCCGCTGCCGCCAAAGGGCGGGGCAAACCTCCCAAAACCGGACATCGCCTTGAGGGCCAGAACTATTTTCCGCCACTTGGGAATTTTGTAGGGCTCGGCCGGAATATTGAAGTCGAGCGCCTTCAGCCCTTCGAGAATCTCCTCGTAAATGGCCCACATTATCAGCGCCGGAAGCAGGCTGCGCCTGTCCTCCTCGCACAAAAGCCGACGGGACTTGTTGAAAAAATGCTTCGCCCTGAAGTACATCATCTCAAACAGCCGCTTGCAGGCGGGATTCCCGGAAGGGTCGCGCAAGTCCTCCGGCTCCACGCCGAACGAGCGAAGCTCGCTTCGCGGAACGTACACCCTCCCGTGCGAGCGCATGTCGTCCACGACGTCGCGCAATATGTTCGTAAACTGGAGTGCGTATCCCAGCGATTCGGCAAACTCCTTCGTGCGCGGGTTGCGGAATCCGAAAATGTATATCGACGCCAGCCCGACCGCCGAAGCCACCCCGTAGCAATAGCGGCGAACGTCCTCAAAGGTCTCAAACGGTTCGTCGGAAGTGTCGCGCAAAACCCCGTCGATTATGGCGAGCACGTGCTCTTTCGGAATGCCGCGGCGCAAAACCATCTCCCCCATTTCCGCGCCCAGCGGGGAGAGCCCGCCCGCGCCGCCGTAGGCGGATTCAATCTCAAGCTTCCACCCCTCCAAAAGCGCCCTTCTTTCCTCCGCGCTCTTGGCCTCGTCGTCGGCGATGTCGTCCATAAGGCGGCAAAACGCGTAGAACGTCTGCATGTCCCGCGCGCGGGGCCTGTCGAGACAAAAAAACGCGAACGCGAGATTGGAATTGCCTCGCGCCTGCCTGTGGTAGTCGCTGGCGGAATTTTCCGCGTTTGAAAAATCGCTCATAGAAACAGGGCCTCCAAGAGAAGGGCCAATTTGTCGCGGCGGTTCAGCGCGGGGCGCCCCGACAGAGTGTCGTACCCGCGCCGCGCGATTTTCTTAAGAATCGCCCTTCCCCCGGCGATCGTAATTTTTATTTCCAAGCTCAGCGGAAACGGCAGCTCCCTGACAAGCTCCGCCCCCTTGGCAAACAGGTCCTCCGTGCGCCCGCACTCAAACTTCACGATTTCCCGCACGCGCGCAGTGGCGGAGTCCGCAAAAATTTCGGCCTCGTCCGCGCCGCGCCAATCCTCGCGCGGAATGTATATGCGGTTTTTGAACCTGTCCACGCTCATGTCCTGCCAGAAATTCGCAAGCTGAAGCGCGGTGCAAATGCTGTCCGACAACCCGAAGAGCCGCTCGTCGCGCAGGCCATGCAAAATGAGCACCAGCCTGCCGACCGGATTCGCGCTCCGCCGGCAATAGTCGCAAAGCTCTTCAAAAGTCTCGTAGCGCTTCTTCACAACATCCTGCGAAAACGCGCTCACCAAATCCCGGAACAGACCGACGGGAATGTCGAAGCGTTTTATCGTGTCCGAAAGCGCGGCGAAAATCCAGTTCCAGCGCGGATCGCGCCCGCCGTCGGGAAGGTCGAGCTGGGACTCGAAGAGGGCAAGTTCTGCCACGCGCGCGGGATCGTCGGCGGCAAGTTCGTCGTGGCGCTCGTCCGCGATGTCGTCCGCCGTCCGCGCAAAGGCGTAAACGGCCGCGACGTGGCGGCGGATTTTTTTAGGCACCAGCCTCGCAACCGGAAAGTTCTCATAGTGCGAATACGCCAAACGCGAACACTTATCGTAGGCCTCGGCGAGACTGTCATTCTCTAAACCCATTCTTCCGCCAGTAAGCCGATTTCGCCCGAAATTTCAATTTAAAAAACTCCGCAATCCCATTCCAATAGCCTTGCAAACCCGCAAAAATCGCGCAATGTAAAACGAAACTTTTTTCTACATGCAAGAAACGGCGAAAGTTGTCTCCTTCGGGGAAATTCTATGGGACGTTTTTGACGGCGAAAAAACCCTCGGCGGCGCGCCGCTCAACTTCGCCTACTACTGCGCAAAGCTCGGCGCCGACTCAAAGATAATCAGCGCGGTCGGGGACGACGAAAGCGGAACTTCCGCCGTCGGCATTTTGTCCGGCGCCGGCGTGGACTGCTCCGGAATCGGGATTGCAAAGGGAATGCCGACCGGCCGGGCCGACGTTCGCCGCAAAAAGGACGGAGAGCCGGAATTTGAAATTCTGACGCCCGCCGCGTGGGATTCAATCGCCCCGGACAGCCGCGCAATGTCCATGCTTAAAGACGCGCGCGCGTTTTATTTCGGGACGCTTGCGCGGCGCGCGGCGCAGTCGGCGAGGGCCTGGAGGGATTGCGTGAAGGCGCTGCCGCCGGCGTGCCTAAAAATTTTCGACGCGAACCTTCGCCAAAATTTCCACTCGGCGGACTTGATAGAAGAATCCCTCGAAGCCGCGGACATTTTGAAGATCAACGCTGGCGAGCTGGAAGTTCTGCGCCGCGCGCGCTTCCCGGATTCAAGAGAATCGGACTCGGCCCTCTGCCGGGCAATCCTGGAAAAATTCCGCCTGAAATTTCTGCTCCTGACGCGCGGGGCCGACGGCTTTTCCGTATTCGACGCAAATGAAGAAACGCGCGGGCGCGCAATACCTCCGCCAAAATTCGTCGACAGCGTCGGGGCGGGAGATTCGTTTACCGCCGCATTCTCGATGGCCGTTCTCGGCGGCGCCGGCGCCGCCGAAGCCGCCGCGGAGGGCGCAAGGCTCGCCTCCAAAGTGTGCTCCGCAAGGGGCGCGCTCTGCCTCTGATTGCCAGCGGTTGCCAGCGCATTTATCGCATTGCCAACGCGTGCCGCAATCGCTCCGGTTTTCGCAATGCCGCGCGCGTAAACTGTGCGGACAATCGAAAAAAAGTATTCGCACAACCTTTTATTCGCAAATTTTTGAGCGCATTTTTCCATGCCGTTTTTTTATTGCGCTCAATTTCTATTAAGCCATCGCAATTTTTCGCGCGCGGGCGTTTCGCACGCCATTTCCACTTGGGCCGATTGCCTCCAAGATATGCGCACATTTGCCGCTGCCGTGCCGCGAGGAGCGCAAGATTCGCCTCCAAAGTGTGCTCTGCAAGGGGCGCGCTCTGCCTCTGATTGCCAGCGGTTGCCAGCGCATTTATCGCATTGCCAACGCGCGCCGCAACCGCCCCGGTTTTCGCAATGCCGCGCGCAATCGCATCGCCGACCGACATAAAAAACAATTTCCAAAAAAACGTGAAAATACAAATCGAACAAAAAACTTTTTTAATAATTTTTTCCACGATTTTTACTGCGCGATAACACTGGCGAACTTTCTCGCGTTTTCCCCGCACAAAAAGCCAAATTTAACTCCCGCGCATTTTATTTGCGCGCGCCGGAATTACAATTCCAATCCCCCCCCGCCCGCGCGTTTGGCCCGGCCGAAAAAAGCGAGCTAAAAAAACGCCATTCAACGCCCTTCTTTGGCGCGCAAAAAAAATCCGACAAAATTTACGCATCTCCAATCGCGCGCGAATCAGACTGCGCCCGCGTTTTCCCGCACAAATCCGCAAATCCGCTTTAGCTTCCGCCGCCGCGCCCTTTCGCGGCGCCGCCGGCTCAAATCCGGCCGCGGCAAGTTCGGCCACCGTCAGGCGCGCGGGTGCGCCGCGCGGTGCTCCTGCTTGAGCCTGTTCACGCCGAGATGCGTGTATATTTGCGTGGTCGATAGGCTGGAGTGCCCAAGCATCTCCTGAAGGGCGCGCAAATCTACATTGTGGTTTACTAAGTGCGTCGCAAACGAGTGGCGCAGTTTGTGCGGCGTTATATTCGGCGGAAGCCCAGCCATCATCAGATACTTTTTCATCTCGCGCTGGACGTATCGCGGATAGATCGGCTTACCGGAATCCGTCGTCATGACAAAATCCTCCGGCCCGATTCCGGCGGCGAACTCCGACTTCCAGCGCAAAAGCACCTCCTCCGCGGCCGCTCCGTAGGGGCAAAAGCGGACTTTGGCCCCCTTGCCCAGCACCCTGATAACGCGGGCGGATTCGTCGATGTCGCCCCATCTGATTTTGCAAAGCTCCCCAACGCGCAGCCCCGCCCCGTACAGAAGCTCGAGGCAAAGCGCGTCGCACACGGCGCGGCGCGGCGCGATTTTCCCCTCGGCGGCCAGCGTCCATGGGCACTGGAGAAGCGACGGCATCTGACCCTCGCTCAAAAACACCGGAAGGTCGCGCCTAATTTTCGGCAGGCGCACGCCGGAAAACGGATCGGATTCGGCGCGCGAATTTTTCACCAAAAATCCGTAAAACGACCTTATGGCGGAAATCCTGTTGTGCAAAGTTGAACCGGCGTATTTCGACGAAAGCTCCACAAGGTAATTCTTGGCGAGGCTCCTCGGCACGCGCGCCGGGTCGCCGCCGAAAAACTCGTTGGACTCCAGCCAGCCGAACCAGTCGCGCAACGCCTTCGCGTAGTTGCGCAGCGTATATTTGGAATAGCGCCGCTGCGCGCTTATCCAATAAAAGAAGGGCTCCAGCAGCTCCCCGTATTTTTCGCCCGATTCCGATTCGCCCATAACGCCGTTTTATTCTTTCCACCGCGCGCGCGGCGCGCCGCTAACGATTTAAATTTCCGCCGGTTTCAACATTTTTAAAGTCCGAAAGCCCTCCGCCCCGGCGGGCCAAGCCGCCGCAAAAGGCGCGCAAATGCCGCAACCGCGCGCGCCCCCCGCCGCCCGGAAACGCGCGCTTTGCGAAGCCGCTCATCGAAGGAACAACTCCCAAAATCCTGCGAAGTACGCGTCCACAGCCTCCGAAAAGAACATGTAATAAAGCGTTCCGCCGAGGGCGAGCCACGGGCCGAAAGGCACGGCAATTCCGCCGCCTTCGGGAACCTCCCCCGCCTCGCCGCCCTCTGCGCGGGCGCGCGGTTCCGGCGCCCCGCCGGATTTCTTTCCCCGTGAAAAAGCCGCGGAAAAAAGCGCGGCTGGAAGCATCACAACCGCCCCCAATACGCTGCCGCCGAACACGCAAAAAATCGCCCCCTGCCAGCCGCAAAACGCTCCTATGCAGCCGGCCAGAATCACGTCGCCTTCGCCCATCGCCTCGCGCCCAAACACGGCCGAGCCCAGCAGGCGCAGCCAATAAACGAGCCCCGCGCCCACAATCGCGCCGGAGGCCGAAAGTATGCCGGAGCAAACCGACTGCGCAAGCCTCGGAATCTCCGCATTATCCGCGCCATGAACTCCGGGAAGAAAGACCGACAACGCGAATCCCGCAATCGCGCCCCCCGCGGTAGCGAAGTCTGGAAGCGTCATCGTGTCCATGTCGAAAAACGCGCAAAAAATCATCAGCGAGGCAAAAAACATTCCGACCAGCGCGCGCTCCGGCGGCAGCATCAGCCACATTCCCAAAAACGCCGACGCCGCCAGAATCTCCACAAGCGGATAGCGAAACGATATCGGCCGCCCGCAACAGGCCGCCCTTCCGCGCAGAAAGAACCAGCTTAGTATGGGAATGTTGTTGTAAAATTTTATCGGCGCCCCGCACGCGCAATGCGACGGCGGACTCACTATCGACTCCCCCGCGGCAATCCTGAATACGCACACGTTGAGAAAGCTTCCGACACACGCGCCGAACGCGAAAAAGAAGCAGCAAAAAATCAGCGGAAATTCCGCGTTCAATTCCGACAAGCTCATGCCGCGCCCCCTTTCGGCGCCCCGCACTTCAAGGTCAAGGTGCACGCGCGCGCGCAAGGCGTACGACCCGCGCTCCGAACGCAAACGGGAGACAGCCAAAAATCGCCGGCAATTCCACGTCCATCTCCGACAGGCTCATGCCGCGCCCCTGCCCTGCGCCCCGCAATCCAAAATGCGCGCGTCCTAACAAGGCTTCTGAAAACGCGGCCGAACGAAGAGAGAAAACGGCAAAAAATCTCCGGCAATTCCACGTCCATATCCGACAAGCTCATGCCGCCCCCCCTTTCGGCGCCCCGCAATTTCCGACGGCCTCAAACATCGCGCGCGCCAAAAATTTCACGTCCTCACCCGTCCATATCGACAGCGACTTCGCGCCCTGCCAGACGAGCATTGAAATTCCCCCGGCCGCCGGAATACCCGCCGCGCGCGCGGCCGCTACCGACGAGGTCTGGCGGGCATCCGCGTACGGCATGTCGAAAAACACGCACCCACCGGGCAGCGAC
>CALXMX010000206.1 GCA_944389575.1 uncultured Opitutales bacterium | reverse complement strand
GGTGCCAGGGAATTGAGAGATTTAGCGGCGTGGAAGTTCTTCCGCAGTTTTCAAATGGGGATTGCGGGCGTTGCGCCGCGGGAAGGGTGAATCCCGCGTTTTTCATGGGGCGCATTACCGGCAATGCGAGTTGCATGAAAGTATCTTTGAATTTTTTTTATGCTTTTGGAATTGCGCGAATGGTGCTTGTAGACGGTGCCAGGGAATTGAGAGATTTAGCGGCGTGGAAGTTCTTCCGCAGTTTTCAAATGAGAATTGCGGGCGTTGCGCCGCGGGGGTGAACGTCGCATTTTTTTGCGCCGGATTCAACACCACAAGGCGGGTGCAAAAAATTTTTCCAAGTATTTATGCGCAAAAAAAGCCGCGTCTTTTGACGCGGCTTTTTGTCTTAATTTTGAATTTTTACTTCCCGTAAACTTCGACTTCAATGTAGTGGTTGGAGTCGTCCGAGCTGTTCCCGTTTGAATAGAGACGGACGTACTGGCCCTTGACGGCGGGATTGACCTGAATGAGTTTGCCGAAATTCGTTTCGACATAAGCCTTGTCGCCGCCGCGTCCCTTTTTGGCGGAATTGTCGTGATCGTTATTGAATACGGTGGTGACGTCCTTGAGGAAATCCTTGTCGTTGGAGATTTGGATTATGACGTCCTTATACGCGCGCTCCTGCGAGTGGTAGTGCCAGAGGGCGATCGCGTAGATGTCGTAGGGCTTCCCGAGGTCTATCTGCACCCACTGGACGCCGCTCATGAGGGCGACATAGCAACCTTCGGCGGCTTCCTTATCGCCGTCGGTGATGTATGTCAGCTCGCCGATCAGCGGAAAGTCGTCCGAAGACGTCACCGTCTTTTTGAGGGCTACGTTGCTGACGTCGTCCGGAACCTCAAATGTCGGATTCGCGCCCTTGTTGGGGTCGAGATTCGGAATCTTGATCGGAACCGGAGTCCCCGCGAGCTGAGCTTTGGGAACTTCGAGTTTTAGAACTTTGGCGGAGGCCGAAATCGCCAGCGCAAGCGAAAAAACTGCTATAATGATTTTTTTCATGATTTTTTATAATTAATTTGTTTCTGCGTTAGTCAACAACGAAATCGGAGTCTTTGAAGTATTGCTTCTGTCCGGTTTCGGCGGCTTCGCGAGCCTTGAAAACTGCAGCTTCCGACTCAAACGCATGGGCGGCGTCGCAAGTCAGTTTGCCCTTGCCCATGACGGCGTTGAAGAAGTTTTCAAGGTGATAGGAATGTATCGGCTTCCTGTCGACATAGCCGGGCACCTTTTCGGGGAATCCGTACGAGGCCAGCGGCCCGGATTCGCGCGCGTCGGCCTTTTTGACTTCCGCAACTCCGGAACTGGCTCCGATTACCCCCTGGGCGACGAGCTTCTTCCACTCCTCTTCCTTTACCGCATTTTCGCGGAAAAGCGTCGTGATGGATTCGTTTTCCGACATTTTGACCGTGCCCTTGTCTCCCATGAAGGATTCGTAATAGCCGCCTCCGGAAGAGGTCGTTGTCAGAACCTGGTAGAACGCCTGGACGGGCTTGCCCTGGAAGGAGTTCCCGTATTCAAATATGCACATGACGTTGTCGGCCCAGTCGTGGTTTTTGTAATACCCCTTGTTCCCCGAAGCCATTACCGCGGTCGGGCGGGCGCCGAGCATCCATGCAAATATGTCTATCTGGTGCGCGCCGAGGTCGGAAATCGCGCCGCCGCCAAGACCCTTGAACCACCTCCAGTTGAGGAACTGGTGCATGTCCTTATAGCCGTACTTCTTGAGGGTTTCCTCCGGAATCCATATTCTCTTGTTGGCCTCGATATCCTTTGTGACGGCGCGGTTCCACTGCCCGTTGCAGGCCATGATCGTGCCGCAGATGTCGTGCTTGCGCAGGAGTTCGTCGTGCGCGTAGATATAGCGCGGATTCGACTTGCGCTGGTGCCCGATTTGCAGGAGCTTTCCGGACTCCTTCATCGCGCGGACCATGCTCTTTGCCCCTTCGACGGTGTCGGACATCATCTTTTCGCAATAGACGTTCACGCCCGCCTTGAGGAAGGCAACCGTGTGCGGAGCGTGCCAGAAGTCCGGCGTGGCTATGATTACCGCGTCGAGATTCTTGGCCTGTTCCTTGATGAGGTCCTCGTAGTTTTCGTAGGGCTTGGGCCTCTGCTTTCTAAACTCCCTAATTTTTGCTATGGCGAATTTGAGGTTGTGCCTCCAGATGTCGCACACGGCGACGAAGTTTATATAGGGGAGCTTGAGCATGCTTTCAAGAAGCACCTTGCCCTCCGCCCCGACGCCGAGAAGCGCAACATTCAATTTCTTGCCACCGCGCAGTTGTCCCTCCTGCGCATGCAGGAGGCTGCCCGTAGAGAGTACGAGCCCGCCGCCCGCTATGCCGGCGGTCTTGAGAAAATCTCTGCGTGTGAATTTTTCCATGGTGAAGTATTATCGTTGAGGATTATTTTTCGCCGCCGCACTTGCAAAAGCCGAACCGCTTGCAACCGAGGAGCTCGAATTTATTGTAATCGGCAAGCATCAATCCCCCGATAATCAGAATCATGTGGACGCCCATGTAGGCTATGCCCGCGGCCGAAGCCTGCCCCATCGTGGGTTCGAGAATGATAAAGCCCCAAGTCAGCGAGACGTAGAGAAGCCCCATCAGGAAGAGCGTCACGCGGGAGCAGATGCCCAGCAGAAGGGCCAGACCCAAACCTATCAGCGCAAACCCGAGCGCGGAGGCGTAGGGGCCGACCATAAACGACGGCATGAGCGGATTGGAAGTGAAGGCCTCCATGCTCATCGGGCCGGAATCCGGCAGCCCGTGATAGTAGTCAAATGACAGAATCTGGACGTCTCTGCCTTCGAGGTTTGTGATGCTCTTTATGGCGGCGTCGGTAAAATCTCCCGCGTCCTTGAGTTCCTGCAGCCTTTCCGGGCTTAGAACTTTCTCCGTTCCCCAGAACTTTGTAAGCCCCGTACCGATCGCGCGCGCGGCCAGCCAGAGGCGGATTAACCAAAATGCCATTGTGTATGTGAGATTTGATTTCATTGTATTTTAATTTTCTGTTTTATGTTAGAAAAGTAATGTTTCAATCATTGGTACAAATAACACGCCGACCGGCCTTGTAAAGTTTTTTCTGCTTATTTGAATCGGCTCAAAGCTTCCTTTTTAAAGTCCGAATGCGAATGTCTTATTGAACGGCTTGCGAATGCGTTTTGCTCGTTCGTCGGCGCCTGTGGCCGATGGCGCCCGGCCTTCGCCGGGCGGCGTTGACCGGAATGCGCAAAATGGCGTTTTCGAGGAAGTGGCGGCGGGAAGGGCGCGCGAGCCGCCGGAAAGTAAAAAAGGCCGCGGGGGGAAAGTTCCTCCGCAGCCTTTGAAGTTGGATTTTTTTGAAATCGGACTGCCGAACTGGCGCCGGGATTATTTGTTCTGATTGGCCTTGTCGAAGGCGGAGTCGAACACGACGTCGGAAGTCGGGAAATCCATTTTACGCACGAACGCGGCCGCCTCGGTTGCTCCGTGGACCCTGTCCATGCGGCCGTCTTCCCATTCGACGGAGAGGGGCCCCTTGTACTTGATGTCGTTCAGGGCGACTATTATCTCCTCAAAGTTGACGTCGCCGTGCCCCGGAGAACGGAAGTCCCAATAGCGGCGCGGATCGCAGAAGTCCGTGTGCCCCCCGAATACGCCGGCCTCGCCGTTGCTGTGTCCCCACCATGCGTCCTTTATGTGCACGTGGAAAATTCTGTCGGCAAACTTGCGTATGAACTTTACGTAATCTACGCCCTGATATCCGAAGTGGCTGGGGTCGAAGTTGAATCCGAAACGCTTGTGCCCCTTTACGGCCTCAATGGCGCGCTCCGCGCTGGCTATGTCGAACGCTATTTCCGTCGGGTGGGCTTCGAGGGCGAAGTTTACGCCGATCTTGTCGAGTTCGTCGAGAATCGGAATCCAGCGCCGCGCAAATTCGTCGTATCCGGCGTCTATCATATGCTTCGGCACCGGCGGCCAGGAGTAGAGAAGGTGCCAAATCGGCGAGCCGGTAAAGCAGGTGATTGTCGGCGGAATGGGCGACGGGGCAAGGGACTTCGGGCGCATTTCAAAAAAGCGCTTTGCGGCTTTGGCGGTCTTTACTATTTCCGCCGCGGCGCGCTGGCGGACGCCCTCGCAGTCGCCGTCGCCCCAGACGTAGTCAGGAAGGACGGCCTTGTGGCGCTCGTCTATTCTGTCGCAAACGGCTTGGCCCACAAGGTGGTTGGAGATCGCAAAGCAGTTCAGCCCGTTTTTCTCCAGAATGTCCCAACGGCTTTTCAGGTATGCGTCGTCGTCGGTTTTGGCGACTTCAAAATGGTCGCCCCACGAGGCCATTTCCAAGCCGTCGTATCCGGCTTTCTTAATTATAGGAGCTAATTTTTCAAGGGGCATGTCGGCCCACTGTCCGGTGAATATGGTTACAGGTCTTCCCATTTTTTGATTCCTATTTTTGATTGTTGATAAAAAATGCGCAACACATCGGCGGCCGATATTGCAGCCGCTTTCAGCAAATCGGAATATTGATTCCGGGCGCGCGGATTTTCAAGCCAATTTTTTCTTCCGGCTCGGCGCGGGGCGATATGTCTTGCAGCTTTTTTTCTGGAGGCTTGCGCCTTCGCGGCGCGCGGGGGCGGTTCCGTTTAGCGCAAAACAAAATGGTTGACTTTCTTATAAAAAAAACATGCTCGTTTTAATTTAACCCCTGGAATTTTATGGAAATAAAAGTAGAAAAGAATAAGAATATCGCCATTGTCGAGCTCAAGGGGCGTTTGGACGTCACGACTTCCGCGAGCCTTGAGAAAGCCTTTAACGACATTCTTCCCGAAAAGCCGGCGAAGGTTCTCGTCGAATGCAGGCAGCTGGAGTACATCAGCAGCGCGGGTTTGAGGGTTTTGCTTGCGGCGGCGAAAAAGTTTAAGCCGGCCGAGATTTCCCTTTCGGGGCTGAGCCAGAATGTGAAGCAGGTCTTTGAGCTGTCGGGCTTCACTTCGATATTTGCGATATACGCCTCGCGCGACGAGGCCTTGGCGGCCATGTAGCGCGGGCCTTGCGGCGTGCCGGTTTTATTTTGCGCCCCGTTTTGGACGGGGCGTTTTTTTTGGAGGCGCATTTTTGCAATGGCGATTTTTTTTGGGATTTTTTCCGGAATGCAGTGTCAATCACATATTGCCGCCTTCCGCTTGGAGCGGCTTTTAAACTTCATACGGAAAATTCAGATGAAAAAACTCTCCGCAATTAT
>CALXMX010000205.1 GCA_944389575.1 uncultured Opitutales bacterium | reverse complement strand
AAAATATTTTAAATGTTTTTAATTCGCCTGTATAGATACTTATATTTTACTTATATTTTTTATAACCAATATATTATCTATTATTACTAACTTGCGTTAAAAAATCTGAACTGCCTTAGGAATAGACGGTCGAAAGCTGATTAAATTGCGCAACTATTTAATATTCAATTAATTAAAGTCAAATATTGATTTTTCAAATTCTCAAGTATTTAAAATACAGTATGTTAAAATGATTCACTCAGAAAATCTGGCAAATTTCTACGGTTTCCCGTTCCCTCAATTTGGGGAAATGTCGATTTCAAACAGCGTGCATGTGCGAACTTTTCCAAGCTCCTGCGAACTTTCCCAATAAAACAATAAAACAATAAAATATTCTGCGAGCAAAAGGTGAGGATATATCCCTCCGAATATATATCCTTTTAAGTAGGTTGCCCCCTTCCCGACATTTCTCGACAAAAAATACGCATTATCGGCTTTATGTAGGAAACGAAGACAACCATAATTGCGGCAGAACGGACGGGGAAAGTAGTATCGCTCGAAGTGACGAAGAAGGAAAGATCCCTCATAACTGCTACAGAATGAAGCCATTATTCATTTTTCATTATTCATTCTTCAGAAAAGGATTCACCTATAACTGCGACAGAATGAACCCGGTACGGGTACGGGGCAGATTGCGTATGGGAAAAGATTCATCATAACTGTGGCAGAACAAGCCCTAGCTTTATTTTCTTGGCGTGAATCTTCAGGAAAGATTCATCCATAACTGCGGCAAAACGAGCCAGCGGTTGTCTTTGCAATACTAAATCTCTTGTATTGCAATAAGTTGCAAATACTCATTCGCAGAAAAAAATGCAGAATGAGCAAAGTAAGACAGAAGAAGCGAAAGAAAAAATCCTTCGATCAAGCAAAGTACTTTACGCCCGCAGCGAATATCGGCTGGATTTTATTCCCGCAGACATTCTTGCCCACATTATCTCCAAATCTTTCCGAATGTCCCATTTTACCAAGCACCAGACCGCATGGACTTGTAATGCCCTCAATGGCGTGCACGGAACCGTTTGGATTGAAGGGAATTTCCGCGCTCGGATTGCCGGCGGCGTCTACGTATTGCGTGGCGATCTGGCCGTTTTCGGCCATCTTTGCGACGAGCCGCTCCGGCGCTATGAATTTGCCTTCGCCGTGGGAAACCGGAATCGTGTGGATTTCCCCGATTTCGCAATCGTAGAGCCACGGAGAGAGTTTGCTTGCAATTCTTGTGCGGACATAACAGCTCACATGGCGCGCTATGTTATTGTATGTGAGCGTCGGGCTGTCGGCCGCGAGGGGGCGTATTTCGCCGTAAGGCACGAGGCCGAGCTTCACGAGAGCCTGAAATCCGTTGCAAATTCCAAGTATTAGGCCCTTTCTATCTTTGAGCAGGCGCATCACGGCGTCGCTGAGTGCGGGATTGCGCAAAACCGCCGCGATAAACTTTCCGGAGCCTGCGGGTTCGTCTCCCGCGCTGAATCCTCCGGGTATCATCAGGATCTGCGATTCGTCTATTCGCCTTTTCATTTCGGCGATTGAAACAGCGACGTCCGCGTCGCTCAAATTTTTGAACACGAGCGTTGAAGCCGACGCCCCTGCGCGTTCGAAGGCGCGCGCGGAATCGTACTCGCAGTTTGTTCCGGGGAACACCGGTATGAAAACGCGCGGCTTAGCCGTCTTTGAGGGGGCGACCGCGAATGTTTTTGGAACGAATGCGGGCTTCAAAATCGCGCCGGCCTGAGACGCTTTCGCGCGGGTTGGAAACACACCTTCAAGCGGCTTTTCCCATGCCGCCTCGAGTTTGGAAAGGGAAATTTTCGCCCCTCCTATGCGAATTTCGGGTTCCGGAATCGTGGCGCCCAAGACTTCCGCGCCCAAAACTTCCGCGTCCGAAACGTCCGAAAGTTCCGCCACTATCGAGCCGCAGCCCAATGCGAAAACGTCCCCGTCAAACGACGCGTCGAAGCGCATTCCTATTCCGTTGCCGAAAGCCATCTTCGAGACGGCCTCCGCTATTCCGCCGAACTTGACCACGCCCGCAGACAGAACTTTGCCGGCCTTTATCAGGGAGTGCAGTTTTCCGTATTTGTCCAAGGCGTCCTCCCACACGGGCGCCAGCGAAGCGTCGCGCTCGACCGACAGCAGCGCGACAGTCGAACCGGGCTTTTTAAATTCCGGAGAAATTGCGTCGCGAACATCGCAGACGCACATGGCGAAACTCACCAAAGTCGGCGGAACGTCGATTTGGTTGAAGGAGCCCGACATCGAGTCCTTGCCGCCTATCGACGCGCAGCCCAGGCGCATTTGCGCCTCGAGCGCGCCCAACAGCGCGGCGAGCGGCTTTCCCCAGCGCTTTGGGTCGTCGCGCAACCTTTCAAAATATTCCTGAAAAGTGAAGCGTATTTTGGAAACGTCCCCGCCGGAGGCGGCAATTTTGGCCGCGCTTTCCAGGACGGCGTAGGCGGCTCCGTGATACGGACTCCACGATGAAATGTCAGGGTTGAAGCCGAATGAAAACAGCGTTCCGGTATTCGTGTCGCCCTTCAAGAGCGGAATCTTGGATACCATAGCCTCCGGCGCGGTCGCCAAGCGCGAGCCTCCGAAGGGGTGGTTTACCGCGCACGCCCCTATTGAGGAGTCAAAGAGCTCCACAAGCCCGCGCTGCGAACAGCAGTTGAGTTTTGCCAAATTCTCCTCCCACGCGGATTCGTCGTCTGCAGCTCGCGCGCGTGGGGCCGTCAGCGGAGAGTCCTGCGAAGGCGCGGCGATTTCGGCCCGCGCCGTGGCGGTCGTGCCGTTCGTATCCAAGAACTCGCGCGACAAATCCACAATGTTGCGCCCGCGCCATTTCATCACGAGCCTTCCCGTATCCGTCACCGTCGCAACATGCGTGCATTCGAGGTTTTCCTCGGCGGCGTATCCGGCAAACTCGCCCATATCCTCCGCGGACACCACGACGGCCATGCGCTCCTGCGATTCGGAAATGGCCAATTCCGTGCCGTCGAGGCCGTCGTATTTTTTCGGAACGGCGTCCAAATTTATTTCGAGCGACGGCGCCAGCTCCCCTATGGCAACCGACACCCCGCCGGCCCCAAAGTCGTTGCATCGCTTTACAAGTTTCGACGCTGCCGGATTGCGGAACAGCCGCTGGAGCTTGCGCTCCATCGGAGCGTCGCCCTTTTGAACTTCGGCGGAATTTTCGAGCGCCTTCGAGGTGTGCCCCTTTGAGGAGCCCGTGGCTCCCCCAATGCCGTCGCGCCCGGTGCGGCCGCCGACAAGCAGGACGACGTCGCCCTTCCGCGGAGTTCCCCTGACGACCTGCGAACGCGGAGCCGCCGCAATTACCGCTCCTATCTCCATGCGCTTTGCGACGTATCCCTCGTGATAGATTTCCGAAACCTGCCCCGTCGCAAGCCCGATCTGATTTCCGTAGCTTGAATATCCGCTCGCGGCGCCGCGCACTATCTTCCTCTGCGAAAGCTTGCCGGGAAGCGTTTCTCCAAACGGCCTGCGCGGATCTCCCGCGCCGGTCACTCGCATGGCCTGGTACACGTAGCTGCGCCCGGACAGCGGATCGCGTATCGCCCCGCCTAAGCAGGTCGCCGCGCCGCCGAAAGGCTCGATTTCGGTGGGGTGGTTGTGCGTCTCGTTTTTAAACATTACGAGCCACTCTTCGGAACGCCCGTCGACTTCCAGATTCACCACGACGCTCGCCGCGTTTATCTCCCCGCTCTCCTCCAGATCTTCAAGCTTGCCGGCCTTGCGCAGCGCGCGCATTCCGATAAGCGCAACGTCCATCAGGCAGACCTTCTTCCCGCGCTCATCGAGCCCCAATTCCCCGCGGAGGCGCATGTATTTTTCCCAGCTTCTCTTTGCGGGCTCGTTGTATTTTCCATCGCAAATCTTCACGTCCGCAAGCTCGGTAAGAAACGTAGTGTGGCGGCAGTGGTCGCTCCAATACGTGTCGAGCACGCGTATTTCCGCGACGGTCGGGTCGCGGCCGCAGCTTGCAAAATAATCGCGGCAAAATTCGAGGTCGGCCGCGGACATCGCCAGCGACATCTTCGAGTGAAGCGCCCTAATCTGCCCGGCGTCCATCTTTGAAAATCCCTCGACAACGCCCACATCGGCGGGAACTTCAGCGGGGCGCGAAAGAGTGTCGGGCTTGTCCATCGAGGCCTCGCGGCTGTCGACCGAATTTATCAGATACTTCTTTACCGCCTCCAAATCGCCGACCGAGAGCTTTCCCCTGAACACGTAAACTTTCGCGCAGGCTATCTTTGGGCGCATTTTTGCGACGATCTGAACGCACTGTTCGGCGGAATCCGCGCGCTGGTCGAACTGGCCCGGCAGATATTCCACGGCAAATGCGGTCTCTTCGGCCGAAATGGGAAAAGTTTCCTCGTGCAAAACCTCAACGGGGGGCTCGCAAAAGATCAAGTTTTTCACGGCCTCGTACTGGGCGTCGTCCAAGCCCTCTATGTCGTACCGCTGCAAGAGCCTTGCGCCCTCTATGGCTTCAATTCCAAGCGTGCCCTTCACGTCTTCGGTTAGCGCGTCGGCCGCGCGCGCGCTTTTGCCCTCCACATAAATTCTGCGTATCACCTTTTAATCTCCGACTCTGCTTTTTTAATTGTTCGGCGGATTTTATGGACGTGCCCGCCGCGGTCAACCGAAAAGGGAAAAAAATCCTTTCCAAAGGCCGCATTATCTGAAATATTTTGCCGCATGAAAAAAACACTGGCCTGCATTTTTACATCGGCGCTCGCCGCCGCTTCCCTTTCGGCCCGCATAAACGGTTTCGGCGCCGCACAGGAATTCGGGACGACTCCCTCGCAGGACGCCCCCTGGTACGAGCCAAACACGCAGACGTGGGACTCCTTCACTTCGTTCGACGAAAGAGTGATATTCGGCCTTGACGCCGAGAGGTCCACCATGCTTCAAATCGAATTTTACAGCACAGGGGTCTTGGAGGGAAGAAAGGTCGGCGGCGAAACGCTCGTGGCCTCCTTTCAGGATCGCAGCCTGTTCTTCGGGGGCGAAGGATATATGGACCTCTCGTACTTCGCGCCGGTCAATCCATCAAAATACGCGCAGCAGGCCTGCTTCTACGGGGGGTGGAAATACAATATTATAAAATACCTGGACATCGACCTCGGCGGAAGCGTCATATACACCACAAAAAAAGTGATGGGCCCGGGAATTGCCGGCTACGGAGGCGACACCTGGCACGGCGATGTATATATAGGTTTTATCGGAGACTTCCTCTGGCTGTCGCCATTCGCCTATTTCGACTATGACCCGACGTACGACTCAAAAAAATTCCTCGCCGGATTCGCCCCGCGCGTAAGCCTATACGAACTCACCAAAATAAAGGGCCTCTCGCTCGAATCGCAACTGACCTTCGGATACGTCAAGGCCAACAGGTTCTCCGGGCACCAGAAAATCGACGGGCATTATTGGAGCAACGATTACGGCTACATTCAAGCGGAGGTAAATCTCGTTTACGTCTTTAAGAAAAACTGGCGCTCGTTTATCGGCGTCGGCTGGGCGTGCCACAACGACGGCAAGGGAAAGGTCGGCCAAGGCGGAGTGGACATGGGGCCGGATCAAATGGTCTGGGGTTCCTGCGGCATTGGATACATATTCTAATTCCGCAAAAATTCTAATCGCGCAAGGGGCGCGAACTGACAACAAAGCGCGCGCATTAAAAAGGCGCGCATTCGGGAAAAATCAATTCCGATTATTCGCAAGAGCCGGACGGGCGTCGCGCGGGTTCTCAAACGCAAATGTTTGACGTAAGAGACTCAACGAACGGGCGGCGCATGCAGTTTTTGCGCATGCAGTTTTAACGCGCAGTTTTGGTACATAGTTTTGGGTAGGTAGTTTTTGTATCCGGCGCTTCGCGGCAAAGTTTTTGCACCGCGAACTTTGCCCATGCGCGCACCGCCCGAGCGCGGAGGCTCCAGCCAACTCACGCAGCTTCGCGCAGAATAAAGCCTATTCACGCTAATTCACGCCGCCTCCCGCGACAAATCCACAACGCCCGGCCTCAAATAGACCGTTCCCAAACGAGCCAAGAGAGAATGAAAACTGTGGGCAGCCTTGGAATTTGCGGGCACTTCCCTTGCGCACAAAATCGGCGGCGCTCAATCAAGACGCGCCGCACAAGTCAGACGCGCGCCATAACACAAACCTCGCCTTAAACGCCGGAGACTAACGCACGCCGATATTCGGCCGACACTTAACCGACACCTGGCCTACACTTTACCGACAGTTTACCGACACTTTGCCGACATTCATTTTAGACCCGCCCCAATCAGCACGGGGGCCAACCCAATCTCTTGCCGCCGAGTATGTGCAAATGCAGATGGTCTATGGTCTGGCCGGCCAGCGCGCCGTTGTTTATCACAACCCTGTACCCGTCTTCCAATCCCTGGCTCTTTGCGATTTTCGGCACGGTCAACATCAGGTGCGCCACGATTTCCGAATCGTCCGGGGCAATCGCATCGACGGAGGCTATCGGCTTTCGCGGAAACAGGAGTATGTGGACGGGAGCCTGCGGATTAATGTCGCGCACGGCCGCACACACGTCGTCCTCGTAAACTTTTTCCGAAGGAATTTCCCCGTCGAGAATTTTCTCAAAAATCGTTTTCATTGTTCCAGTCTCCGATTTGCGCAAGGCGTTTTCAAGAATAAAATCCCCCCCTGCGCGCGCCTCCGTCGGCATTGAACAATGAGATAAATGGAGCGGTTGACGAATTTTGGAAGAAGCAAATTCGCAAAACATTTTTTCAAACGCGTCGAAAAATTTTGAAAGACTTTGCGCGCAAAACAATTTGAGACACAATCCGGCGCCGCCCTCCCGCATACCCGCTTTCCCCTTCCCCGGAGCGCGAACAACTTTCCACGGCGGCGGATACATTTACTACTCTAATATACTATATTCATATGCGATCCTTATTTCGCACATACCTTTTCCGGGTGAACGCCAAAGCCCGAGATTTCTCCGCTCGAAAGGCGATTTTTCTCTGCCCTTGATACACCCCGGACGCCTCGCATGTCCGTCCCCTCCCCCGGAGCGCGAACAAAACTTTCCACGGCGGCAAACAGCAATGCAACACCCGGTTAAGGCGCGCGCAGAAAGCGCCTTTGAGTATTTGGGGAATTTTCCGCCCGGCGCGCCGATTGCGCGGAGGCGCCAAAGAGCATCTTCATTCCAAATGCCGAAGTAAGGCGCCGCTTAAAAAGCGCAATACAGGCGTATTTAAAATTTCGCTTGAAAAATCCAGTTTGAAAAAAGTGTCCGCGCAAAAAAAACGGGTCCGAAAACGAACCCGTAAAATCTGTCTATGCAGAATTGAAACGCTACTTAATTTTCTTTTTGGGCTCCGCAATGACAGACGAGAACTCTTTCGCCATATTCTGCAGCGTATTCGCTATGAAATTAGAGCGATTCCTGTTGTCTATCTCGGCCATTCTGTCAATCTGCTCAACCAGCGATTGCGGAAGGCTGATGGAGATTTGAGTCATGCCTATCATTTTTCCTGAGCCTTTTTTACGCGCCATATTTCTTCTTTCTATTATTAGAGTATTAAAGGTTAATACATTGTTATTTCCAAGTACACAAAAAATAAAGCGATTAAGTACTTATAACAGCTTTATAATTAGGCTACTTGATTTTATTACATCAAATAAATCGACAAAAAGACAAGAATGTCAACTTTCTTTTTTAATTTTTTTATAAAAAATTTTAAACTATGATAATAAAGTTAATTTAGATGAAAACGGCAAACGCGGAGCAAAAAAAGCTTTACAACCGACGCGAAATTTAGACTATAAACAAATTGTATAAACCCTCAGACAGGAGTAAGCTAATGTCAGATATAGAACAAAGAGTAAAAGAAATCATAGTAAAACAGCTCAATGTACAGGAAGGGCAAATCACCCCCGACGCCAGCTTCATAGATGACCTCGGGGCCGATTCGCTCGACACGGTTGAGCTTATTATGGCTTTCGAAGAAGAGTTCAAGGATCAGATGGGAGGCCAGGAAATTCCCGAGTCTGACGCCGAAAAACTCACGACGGTAGGCAAGGTTATCGACTATATCAAGGCCAAGTCCGACAACGCGTAAGATTCGGCACAATGATTTCTGCAACAACCCGCAAGCCTCGGCATTCGGGTTGTTTTTTTTAGCGCGAACGCTGCGCGCAAATCGGGGCTTTTCCCGAAAGCGACCTTAAAAAGACACATTAATCCGCCCATTCAGCCCGGATCTTCCGCGGGCGAAGGCTACAAAAAAGGATATTCAACAATGTCGAGAGAAAAGATAGTGGTGACGGGTCTCGGCGTCGTCTCGCCATTCGGCGACGGCGTGGAAATATTTTGGGACTCGCTTAAAAATTCCAAGATAGGCATATCAAATGTATCCCTATTCGACGCCTCCCAGCTCAACTGCCAAATAGCCGCCGAATGCCGCCACTTCAATCCCGAACTCTACATGGATCCCAAAGAGGCCAAGCGCAGCGACAGATACACGCATTTTGCCGTGGCCGCCGCAAAGCTCGCCATTGAGGACGCCGGCATAGATATGGAGAAAATAGACCGCGACCGCATGGGCGTTTTGATTGGCTCCGGAGTGGGCGGCATGGACACTATAGAAAAGCAGTCCCACGCATTTTTTGAGAGGGGGCCGCGAAGGGTGTCGCCCTTCATGATTCCGAATCTGCTTTCAAACATGTCGTCGGGGGTTGTCGCCATCGCGCTTGGAGCCAGAGGGGTAAACTTTAGCGTCGTCAGCGCATGCGCAACGGGTACGCATGCTATAGGAGAGGCTCTGCTCCACCTGCAAAACGGCCGCGAGGACATCATACTCGCCGGCGGAAGCGAAGCGGCCGTCACTCCGCTGAGTTTCGCGGGCTTCTGCGCAATGAAGGCCATGGCCACAAATTTCAATGACGACCCGATCCACTCGTCGCGCCCGTTCGACGCGGACCGCTGCGGATTCGTCATGGGAGAGGGAGCCGGAATAATCGTGCTTGAGAGGTACGAACACGCAAAGGCGCGCGGCGCGAAAATCTACTGTGAAATATCCGGATACGGAGCCACGTGCGACGCGTACCATATAACGAGTCCCGACGTCGAGGGCCGCGGGTTATCGCACTGCCTGGAGCGCGTGCTGTCCGACGCGGGTGTCTCGCCGGAGGAAGTGGACTACATCAACGCCCACGGAACATCTACCCCATATAACGACAAGTTTGAAACCGCCGCAATCAGAAAGGTGTTCGGCCCGGCGGCCGACAAGCTGATGGTCAGCTCCACTAAGGGCATGACGGGGCATCTTCTGGGGGCTGCCGGAGCGGTGGAAGCGGCAGTATGCGCAAAGACAATCCAAGAGGGCGTCGTCGCTCCGACGGTAAACTACGAGCACCCGGATCCCGATTGCGACTTGGATTACGTCCCCAATGTCGCCCGCGAGGCCGACGTAAACATAGCCATAAGCACAAACTTGGGATTCGGCGGGCACAACGGAGCTCTCCTTTTCAGAAAATTCAGGGGTTAGCCTTAAAGATTCCAATCAGTCAGCCGCAAAATGATTTCGGAGCCCCCAACGGAGGGGGCTCTTTTTTTACACAAATAAAAATGCTCCCAAAATAAAATAATAATATTGCAATTTTGGATAAAGCGGACAGTGTTCTTTTAATTTTTCCGCGCTCGAGTGGTGATATTGGTAGACACGCATGATTCAGGTTCATGTGCCTTCGCTGGCATGGGGGTTCGAGTTTTCCCTCGAGCATTCTCCGTTTTTCCGCATTAAATTAAGGCTCCGCGGGCATTTTGCCGCATAATTTTTTAATCAGCCGCCCTTATTTTCGTCCGCCCTTGCGGTTTTGCGGCCCGGTTATGAAATAAGCCCGTTATCGTGTACGCGGGCGGAAACACTTGTGAAAACGCCCATTTTTTTCGAATCAACCTTCCAATTCCGCACAATCTTTCCGCAATTTTTTCGCCTCAAAAGTTTCCGAATCCGCACAAGGGCGGTTGGCCTCCAAAATTTAAAATTCCCTTTCAAACCGCCTCCGCCCTCCCCGGTTTTCCGAAGAGCTAAAAAACGAACGCCTGAAACGCGGCGCGCCGCCGCATTTCGGCTCTCCGTCCAGCCCTGCTTTTCCAAGCCGCTTTCCGCAAATTTCAAATATACCCCGCGCGCCGCGCAAATACAGCTACAACGCGGAGGCGCAACACGGAAGCGCAGCGCATAGATGTGCGGCGTTTACGAAAAAGCCGCGTCAGTCCCCCATAAATATCTTGGGGCTTTTTCCGTAATAAAGTTTAAAAGCCTTGGAAAACGAATACGGCGTGGCATAGCCCAGCTTCGCCGCAATTTCCACATTCGTAAGCCCCATTTTCAAAAGATCGATCGCCCTATGCATGCGCATCTTCAACGTCAGTTTTGAAAAGCTCATCATATAATTTTTCATGCAGGCGCTTTCAATGTCCTTAATTGAAAGCCCGCTTTCCTCCGAAGCGCGCTTTAACGACCAGTCACGATCGAGCGAACCGGACATCAGCTTCACCAATTTTTCTATGCGCCCGCGCAATACTTGCCGCTTTCCCGCGGAAAACTCGCGGCGCAAAAACGTCACAAGCAGCTCCGCAACCATGTCGAGAACGCGCATGGAGCGGGTGGAGCTGAAAACTTCGTCGCGATATATGTCTATCAGGCGGCTTATGGCCTCAAAATTCTCCAGCTTCCGCGTGAATGTCGAATCCCCCAAAATTTCGCGCCAGAAGGCCGTATTTTTCAAGTGCGCCCAAAATACGCGCACCTGGCGGCAGTCAACATAGTTGTCCGCCTCGCACCTCGGGGGCAAAATCAGCGCCTCTCCGCGGTGGAGAATCTTTTTTTTACCGTCAAATTTTACGGCCAACGCCCCGTCGACAACGCATATGAGATCCGTAAACGCGGTGTTTCGGCGCGAATGATAGTATCCCTTGTGGTGTATCGCATAGCCCGCCAGTATTATCGAATGGCGCTCAAGCGGGTCTACCAGCGAACTTGGAGGCGCGATTATCTGCCCCGTCTCGCGCTTCTTATCCGGCTCCTTCGAGACAAAAATATGCGGCATATAGCGCGTGGAGGAATTGTTGGAAAAATACCAAATCGTATCGTCCTTTGGAAACAGACGCATGTTTTCGTCCGTGTACATCTTCCACTTAAAGTCAGAATTTACGTCAGACTCGGACATACGCACCCCTCGATTTTATGTTCCCGACAATATAAATCTTCCAAAAACCCCACATTGCTTGCACATTAGTTGGATAAATCTGCGTTGCAATTATTACACTTAATTTCGCCCGCCTTCAAGCGCAAAAAGAAACGCGCGCGAGCTTGAAGCGCAAGTTTGAGAGCGCTGCAAAAAAGGTTCCGACAGCCGCCTTGAACTCTCAAATCCGCAAATAAACGCCAAACGGGGCGGCCTTGCGGACTGCGCAAACCGGCAATTATGAAAAACGCAATCCGGCTCTCTTAAGAAACGCAATCAACGCAATCCGACTTTCGGCAATGCGCATGCGCCGCCAGACACCCTCTAAAAAAAACCGCTCGAACCCGCCTCCGCGGCGGCGTCTGAAATCTTGCGCGGAACTTTCCAAAAGAATCTCCGCAACCGGAGAGGCGGACGAAAAAACTTTCAATGCGCGCCGTTTCCCGGCAAGCCCGAAGTTAAATATCGCAATAAATAGCCACAGCTTACACAACCCTCCTAGCATACGCAATCCACGAAACCGCGCAATATTACGCAACCCGCGCAATCTGCGCAATCCGACAATCCGTCTGATCTGACAATCCGCGTAATCCGACAATCCGCGCGAAACACGCCTTTGCGAAATGCGTTTATCCGTCGCCAAGCGCCCGCATATTTTCGCAGGCAAAATTTATGGCTCCGCCGCCGAAAGAGGCGCGGAATACAAAAATCAATACATCTTGCGCAGCATGGAGGAGAGCTTTCGCTGGAAGGCCGGAATTTCGTCCTGCGGAGGTTTCTTGTCCTCCTGCGAAGGTATTAGGACAAGCTGCCCCACCCTGTCTATGCGCCATTCAGCCTTCGTCCCGTCGGAAAATGTGACGCTTCCAAACGCCAGCGCGTCGGGACGCTGAACCGGACTTACAGTCACTTCTATTTTTGAGTCGTCCACTGCGGAATCGTCGGGAACGCCGAGAAGCTTCTGCAGCTGGGATTGAAATTCCGGAATATCCGCCTGCGGCGGGGAATATCCGGCAACCGGCGCGATGAATCCTACCTGGCCGTTCATATCCACAACCCAATCTACCTGCGCGCCGTCGGAAAAAACCGCCGAACCGCTCGCTAAACTGCCGGGGCGCGGAGCTCCGTCCATCGACACCTTTACAGCGGAAGCCGGACTTTCGCCATTTTCGCCGCCCGAATCCGATCCGCCGGAAGCGTCCTGCGCGCTTCCTTCGCTCGGCAGGCGCGCTGCGGAATCTGCGGGATTTCTCTCCGGCTCTCCCCCGAAATTTTCCGCCGAATCTTCCGCAAGACCCTCATCATCGGCAAACCCGCCCCCGCCAATGGGGAAACCGGAAGCCGCCCGCTCCGGCGCGGAAGAGGCGCCAGAGACGGAAGAGGCGGAAGAGACGCCAGAGACGGAAGAGGCGGAAGAGGCGGAGCGCTCGGAAGAAAGGCCGGCCTCGGGAGCCATGGGCAATTCGCCCGAAGTTTTTTCGGGGCGATCGCGTATCTGCGCGTCGATATCGTCGAGGAGAAATCGAACCTCCATATACGTCATCGAGACGCCGAACTCCGAGGAAATGCGCCCCTGCACCTCCCCGATTCCGGCGCCTTCGTCAACCCAGCTCTTTACCTTTTCAACCTGCTCCCGAGAAAGTTCCATACACTATTCCCACATGGGCTCTATAAAGTGAATGCGGCGCGTCACCGTGCTTCCGTGCCTCAAAACCATTTCCTTAAAAAGCTCCTCAGTCATGCGCTTGGAAGTCATGAGGGCGCGCATTTCCCTTGCGCCCGCTTCTGAGACTACCGTCATGGAGACGTCGGCAAAGGCCAGAGTCCCGTCCTCAAGTTCCGCCGTGTCGACCTCGGTCGTTCCGCCGGCTCCGCCGAACTCAAACGCCTTCGCAGTGGCGGTGTCGAACAGAATTTTTCTCCCCGCGGTAAAGGCGACGCCGGGCGGTATTATCGCAAGGCGCTTTGCGTCCGGCTGATCGCTACTCGTGTCGGGATACAAAACCCCGAAGCTTATCCGAAAATCCACCACGTTTTGCGCCAGCAAATTTTCGGGATCCAAAGCCCATGTGCGCAAATCCTGCCCTTGGCGCTCCACGCCCTCCTCGTCGACAATCGTGCAAATCTTGCTCCAAAGATTGTTTGAAAGCGCAAACTTGTAAGACTGCGAATCCACATCTTTAGAATAGCCCTGCACTAAATTTCCGCTGGCCTCGAGCGCCGTGGAACGCGGATCTATCACCGCCCTGTAAAAGCCGTAGAAGGCATTGATCTGCCTCTCGTTCTCCGAGCGCGACGCCGCCGCCTTCAAGAACGGGCTCTTCAGCCCTATAGAATATTTCACGGCGCAAACGCTGCCGGGAATCAGCTTTACGGGCTGGTCGTTTTCGGCAATCGCCGTCTGCAAGTTCTCGCGCGAATAGCGCGGGCGCAAGAGCGTGGAGGAATAAAACATTACGCACGGCGGCTTCAACGGGATTGTCCCCTTGTAATCCGCGCCGCGCAAAAAGCCGATCTCCTCCGGATAGCTGACCTCGAGCCACGCGCGGCCGTCGCGCTTGATTTTTATGCCCTCCAAGTCCTCCTGGATTACGGACATTACAACGTTGGCGTCAAAGTAGTTTTTCAACTGCCCGCTCGACCTGTTCCACGTACTGAGAATAGTGGTCGTCACCGACAAAACGGCGAGCACTATCACGGTCATAATCGCGCTGGCCGCCAAAATCTCAATAAGCGTAAATGCGGGCTTGCGTTTTGATTTCATATTCATAAGCGACTTTCGCATTAGCGATTCTTGTAAACTATATCGTCGTAAACGCGGCGCTGTTCATTTATTTCGGCCGTTCCCGGCCCCATCGTTATGTCGGAGCGCGGCTCGACGAATATCTCAACCTTTATCGGCAAATAATTGAGCGCATATTCGGTGGACGCCCCAGAAAGGGCCCCCGAAGTGTACTCGGACGAATCCCCAATCCTCACGCGCTCGCCCTTGAGCGCGGCCTGGTACAGGGAGAGGTTCACGCGGAACACCTCGCCGTGCGAACGCTCCAGATTCATTCTGTCCGGAGGCATTCCGGATTTGAATCCGGGAAGCTCGGAATTCAGCGTCATCAGGCTGGAATTGTCCGGATCCTCCGGGTTCTGGTACTCGTCCCAAAAATAGATCACGTACGGGCTGTGCGCCGACGCAACCCATGTAAACACATC
>CALXMX010000204.1 GCA_944389575.1 uncultured Opitutales bacterium | reverse complement strand
ACATGCGCCTGGAAATCAAAAAGCGCGCCGACGAGGAGGCCGTCAAAGTCTTTGCGGCGAATCTGCGCGAGCTTCTTATGGCAGCCCCGCTCGGCGGCAAAAACGTCCTTGCGCTCGACCCCGGGTTCAGGACGGGCTGCAAGTTAGTCTGTTTGAATCGCCAGGGAGACCTGCTCTACAACGATGTAATATATGTCGGGCAGGGCGCGGCGAAAACGGCGGAGGCATCCGCGAAAGTCGCCGCGCTGTGCAAGAGGTTTGAAATAGAGGCGATAGCCGTCGGCAACGGAACCGCGGGGCGCGAGACGGAGGCTTTTGTGCGCTCCCTCAACCTTCCGCAGGACGTGGTTGTGACCATGGTAAACGAGAGCGGAGCGTCCGTCTATTCGGCGTCGGAAGCCGCGCGCGAGGAGTTCCCCGACCGCGACATAACCGTGCGCGGCGCGGTCTCCATAGGCCGCAGGCTGATGGATCCGCTGGCCGAACTTGTGAAAATAGACCCGCGCTCGATAGGCGTGGGGCAGTACCAGCACGATGTGGACCAGTCGCTGTTGAAGCGCTCTTTGGACGACGTTGTCGTCAGCTGCGTCAACAGCGTCGGCGTCGAGGTGAACACCGCCAGCCGCCAGTTGTTGTCCTACGTTTCCGGCCTCAACGCGGCGAGCGCGGCCAATATCATAGCTTATCGGAACGAAAACGGCCCCTTCGCCTCGAGGGAGCAGCTGTTGAAGGTGAAGGGCATCGGGGCCAAGACGTTTGAACAGGCGGCGGGATTTTTGCGCATTCGCGGGGCGAAAAATCCGCTCGACGCCTCTGCCGTGCACCCGGAGCGCTATGCGCTTGTCGGCAAAATGGCCGCCGATATGGGGGCGGACGTGGCGGCGCTTATGCGCGACGCGTCCCTGCGCTCCAAGATAGTTTTGAAAAACTACGTCGATGAAAACACCGGCCTGCCGACCCTCATGGACATAATGCGCGAACTGGCAAAGCCCGCCCGCGACCCGCGCGAAAAATTTGAGATATTCCATTTTGCCGAAGGCGTGCATTCGCTCGAGGACCTGAAGGAGTCGATGCGCCTGCCGGGCGTCGTCACAAACGTCACCGCGTTCGGAGCCTTCGTAGACATAGGGGTGCATCAGGACGGATTGGTGCATGTCTCGGAATTGTCGGATTCGTTCGTGCGCAACCCTTCGGACGTCGTGAAGCCCGGCCAGCGCGTCAGCGTCACCGTCCTTGAGGTGGATTTGCCGCGCAGGAGAATATCGCTGTCGATGAAGTCCAATCCGCAAAAGCGCGCGAAGTCCGCTGGGGAGACCGTCCAGGGCGGGCGCCCGTCCGCCGGCGGCAAATTCCGAAAGCCCCCGTCGGGCGCGTTCGGCAACTCTTTCGGCGACGCGCTCTCCAAGCTGGGCAATCTGTGATTTTCGCATCTCCGCGCGCTTTGTGCGCCTAAGCCTTATTGCCGCTCTTTCGTTCTTCCGTTCGCCCGCTTAGACGCGTTTTGAGCGCGGATTTTTTGCAAGTTTTTGCAACCAGAAGTCGCGCGAACTTTTCTGAGCGCGGTCTGGGGACGGATTGCGGGCGGCTTATAGGCAGCTTGCGGGCGGCCTGCGGACGGATCGCGTACGTTTTACGGGCGGTTCGCAATCCTTCCGCAGGCGGAGCTGCGCTTTGTGCGCCGGAATGCCGCGGGAGTTTCGGCGTCGGCGAGCTTGTGATTCGGGGCTGTGCGCTTTGAGCGCGCTCTTGCCCATTTGCGTTTTAATTTCTCATATTTTGCGTTTGAATCGCCTTCTGCCGCCGCCAAATTCGGGGCGAACTTGACAGCGCGGCCGGGCGTGTGATAGGATTGGCGCGCAAAATTAAAATGCAATAAACGGAGGCGGTGCGATGTTTACTGGAATAGTTGAAGGCACGGGGGTAGTGGAATCGTTTGACGAGCGCGAGCAGGCGTGGCTTTTGAAGCTCAGGGTTCCCTCTGAAATAGCGGAGTCGATGTCCGAGGGCGATTCGCTCGCATGCAACGGTTGCTGTCTGACCATGATATCCAAAGAGGGCGACACGCTCGGGTTTGAACTCTTAGAGGAGACTATTCGCCTGACGTGCTTCGAGGGCGTGAAGGCCGGCGACTTGGTGAATCTGGAGCGCCCCCTTAAGGCCGATTCGCGGCTTGGCGGGCACTTTGTCAGCGGGCATGTCGATGCGCGCAGCACCGTGGACACGTTCGAGAGGCGCGGAAAAAATTACTATTTGAGGGTGGCGGTTCCGGAGGAATTCGCCAAGTACGTAGTCTATAAGGGCAGCATAGCCATAGACGGAATTTCTCTGACGGTGGCGGAGGCCGGCGATGGATTCCTCGCCGTGTGGCTGATTCCGCACACGCTTGAGGTGACGAATCTCAAAAACTGCGCCGCGGGAAAGCTAGTGGATTTGGAGTTCGACATACTCGCAAAGTACGTGGAGAAGATTGCGTCGGGGGCGCGCGACAAGTCGCCGTACCAGCCGTAGGGCGGCCGCCGAATGAGGAGGATTCACCTTAAGCTTGCGGCGGTCTGCGCGTGGATTGCGCTGGCGGTGCTGTCGGTTTTCGTATTTCGGGATACCGACGGCTTTTCGATATTCGAGGGGGATCCGCTGTCGGAAGTGGAGCCCAAGCGCGCGGCCGAGGTCAGGGTTTGCACGTGGAATCTTCGCAATTACGGGGTGGCCAGGCACTTTGCCGGCGGCAAGTGGCGGGAGCACCCGAAGCCGGAATCCGAGCGCGCCGCGATACGCTCAATCTTGAGGCGGATAGACGCCGACATAGTTGTCCTTGAGGAAATGCAGGACAGGGCGTTCCTCATGGACTTGAGAAATTCCCTCCATTCGGAGGGGCTGTCGTACAAATACTGGGCGATAGGCAAAAACGAGGCGCCCATGCGCGTGGCGATTCTGTCGAAGCTCGAGCCGGAAAAGTTTGTAGACCGCTCGCTTTTGATTTTTGCGTACGGGGGCGACTATCGGGCGTCTCCGCGCGGGACGGTCGGGGCGGTTTACAAGTGCGGAAATGTCGAGTGGTCGGTTTACGGATTTCACTTGAAGAGTAAGTACGGCTCCAAAAAGGGCGACGGGGGATTTGCGCCGTTTCGCGCGGCGGAGCTGTCGGCGGCGCTTTCCGAAATGTCGCATAGCAGGCCCGCGCTCTTGTGCGGAGACTTCAACGACGAGCCTTCCGAAATTTTGAAAACCCTTTCCGGATTCGGCTTCCGCCTGGTGGAGCAAAGCGACGCCGAGGGCCTTGCGTATTCCTACTTTTGGGCAAAGAAGAACAGGCGCTTTGTGTACGATTGCTTTTATGCGAACGCTAAAATGGAGCCCTTCATAAGGGGAAGGGCGCGCGTGTTCGGTTCGGAGAGCCTTTCGTCCAGCGACCACCGCCCCGTCTATGTGGATTTGAATTTTTCCTCCGGGGCGGATTTTGGGGCGTCCGGAAACTGATTCTCTTTTTGCCGCTCGCCCGCAGGCGCTATGGATTCTCCCCGCGCGCCCCGAATCCACCCGCGCGCCGCAGAAGCGGGAATTGCAGTGCGAATCCGGCTTGGAGGGCGGCGGAATAAAGTCGGTCGCGTTTATTTGCTCACACCGCGCGCATGCGGTTCGGCCTTTTGGGAAGCCGCCGTTTCGGACTGCCGGAAAAAGCGGGGGCGGGCGGGGCGCGTCAAGGCTCGGGGCGCGCGCCGAAAGCGCGTTCGGATATTACTATTTGTCGGCGGGATTTTTCGCGTCGGAAAAAAATATTTTTTGCAGGTATGAGACCCTATATACTAAGAGTATCCAGAAGATGAGGGCGCACACAATTATTCCGTATGTGCATATCGAGAACGTCATGTGGGCATAGAGAATTTCGGTTCCACCCGTCGAAGGCACCGCAAGATAGTTTATTGCAACCAGCGCGATTGCGGCGATATTGAAGAAGTACCACAGACCCACCAACGCGATGTCCGCCGCCGCCGGCTTGCGGCGCAGTACCGCGAGGCTGGAAGCTAAGACCGCATACATGATTTTCGGCGGGCTTATCAAATTTATGAACGGTATTATGAAACTGCGCGCCGCGATTTTTGGCGAATACGGGAAGTCCTTGTTGAAGCTGACGGCGTTGCCCGCGCAGGCTACAATCCACGAGTACCCAAAAAATATTGCCAACACGGCGAAGGCGAGCGCCAGCAGGAACGTCAGAGAATCGGCGTAAAAAAGTTCGAGGTACTTGACCTTCACCAAGGCTTTTGAGGCAAATTTCCCGTCGATGTACTCGAATAGAAAGTTCAGGCGCTCGATTGAAAGGCATATTTTTGCGCAGAATACGGCGATCAGCGTTATCAGTGAGGTTCTGAAGAAGGCGTTGCGCAGTCTCAATCCGCGCAGCAAGGCGCTTTCGCGCTTTGAGTTTAGAGCTTTGTAAAAAACGCAGCTGCCCAGCGGCATCCATTCCTTGTTCCCCTGCGTCCAGACGAGCGTGTCTTTATTTACGGTCCCGTCCTCATAGAGCCGCGCGAGCGCCGCGTCGGAAATGGGCCCCTTTTTTGCGTCGTTTTTTACATAGTACCACATGGCGGATGCGATTTGAACAAGTTATTCAAGGCACACTAATTACTTCGGGCAAATTTCAAGTCAAATCAAATCGCACTTGCCGCGCGCCCGAGCCGGAAGGGGCGTTTCGGGCGAAAATTTTTGGTTCGGTTCCCGTCGCTGGAAAAAATTTCGATTTTTTTGCCGAAAGCATTTCGGCCGGCGCGTTTTTTTTATAGAAACGGCTTTCGCGCCGAATTTCTGCGCAAGGCTTTTTGCCCGGGGACTTTTGCGGCAATGCGCGCAGCCCCGGCGCGGGGCGGACGCGCAATGCGCGCAAGATACGCTCGAAGCCCTCTATTTCCCGATGCAGAAGTTCGAGAAGATTTTGTCCAATATGTCGTTTGAATCGAATCTGCCCACTATTTCCCCGATGCGGTCGAGGGCGCAGCGAAGGTCCGAGGCGGACAATTCCGCCGGCGCGCCGTCCGCTATTTTTTGGGAGGCCGAATCGAGTGCGTCGGCGGCGAGCAGAAGGGAGCCGGCGTGCCTTGCGCTGACGAGTATGTCGTCCGCGGCGGCGCGTATGTGGTACCGCCTTATCGTTTGAACGATTGCCCGCTTGAGCTTTTCAATGCCCTCTCCGGTGCGGCAGGAAATGCGTACGCATTCGTAACCGGGAAACGCTTTTTGGAAGGCTGAAGATTCGGAATCCGCCCGCATAAGGTCGAGCTTGTTCAGCGCAATGAGCGTGTTTTCGGGCGACATTCCCTCACGCGCGCCGTCCGGGATTGCGGCGGCGGATTCTCCTTCGGAGGCGTCGATTACGAGCAGCCGCATGTCGGCGGAGCGGATTTTTTTCAGCGCAATTTCAACGCCCAGCCCCTCGATTTGCTCCGCGCAGTCGCGCAGTCCGGCGGTGTCTATGAGGTTGACGCAGCAGTCTTCGAGCACGATTTTCTCGCAGATGAAATCGCGCGTGGTTCCCGCATGGGGGCTCACGATTGCCCTGTCCGATGCAGTCAGGGCGTTCAACAGCGAGGACTTCCCCGCATTCGGCGCGCCCGCAATGACGACGTTTAAGCCGTTGTGTATTAGCGCGGAATACTTTGAAGTGTCCGCCAGCGCCCGCATGTCGGCGGACAGGCCGCGGCAGGTCTGGAGAAGTTTGGATTTGTCCTCCGGCGGAAGGTCGTCCTCCGGGAAGTCTATGTACGCCTCTGCCAGCGCGCAGGCGTCGAGGAGCCTCGAACTGAATAGGCCTATTCTGCGGCCGAGCTCTCCGTCAAGCTGCCTTTGGGCGGCTTCGAGAGCCCGCTTGCTGCGCGCGCCGATTACGAGCGCGACGGCCTCCGCCTGCGAGAGGTCCATTTTGCCGTTCATGAACGCGCGCCGGGTGAAGTCGCCGGGCTGCGCCGGCTCGCATTCATTTGCGAAGAGGTCTTGGAGAATGTTTTGGACTATGAACAGGCTTCCGTGGCAATATATTTCCGCGCAGTCCTCTCCGGTGTAGGAGGCGGGGGCCTTGAAGAACGTCGCCAAGACGTCGTCCAAAATTTCGCCGCTGGAGTTTCTGTATTTTGCGCGGACGGCGGTGCGCGCGGGGGGGAGGTTCAATCCAAGCGCGCGCTTGAGGACGCGCGGCACGTTCGGGCCGCTTATCCTGACGATTGCTATGGCGGCCTCCGAATTGCCGCTTGCCAATGCCGCGATGGTCGAACTCATTTTTTCAGCCTGCGCAGCCTGGCTGCGGTTGTTATTGCGACGGCGCTTACGCAGAACGCCGCCCCTCCGATTGCGGCGGCGTCAATGTGGGCCTTGAATTTTGTAGAGCCGGTCTGCGCGTCAAAGTCGATGGGCTGCTCCCGCTGCCACGGCGTCATGCCGGCGTAAAAGTACGCGAACGCGGCTAAATACGCCGCAACTCCCGCCGCCGCGCAAGCGGCAAGCAGCAGGAGCTTTTGTCTGGTGGGAAAATTTTTCGACATGCTATTTTTCCCGCTTTCCCGTTCTGGCCGCGATTGCGGCGTCGAGGAGGGCTTTGTCCAGGCGGTCGCCGCTTTTAACCCCGTTTTTTTCAAACCAGCCCGCGTTGGCTTCGAGGCAGTACACCACGTTGTCGCCCGCCGATCGGACTGGGTCGAGGTTGTGCGGATAAAGCTTTTCCACCCCGAGCAGAACGCCGTCTTTGTCGAAGAATCCGATGTCGAGCGCGATGAACGTGTTTTTCATCCAGAAAGACGCGCGTTGTGGCGTCTGGTAGACGAAGAGCATTCCGTGGTCTTGCGGAAGGCTCTTGACGAACATCAGCCCCTGCGCCTTTTCGCCGTCGGAGCAGGCGAGGCGCGCAAGAAAACTTTTTTGGCCGACGCGCATGGGAAAGAGCGCCTCAAACGGCGCCTGCGCGGGCGCGGGCTGCTGCCGCGAGCATGAGGCCGCAAGCGCCGCCGCGATTGCCGCTATCGCTATTGCGCATATTGTGCGAAAACTTTTCATTGAGTTTTAGGCTGTACACGCCTTGTCAAATCGCAACAATATTTTGGGAGTGAAAAAGTCTAAGAGAGAAATTTTGCTTTACGGAGCCGCGAGGACGGACTCCGACATTTTGTACTTTTGCGAGGCCTTTGTTCCCGATCCGTTTTTCGCGTTTACGCTGGGCGGCAAGAAGTGCGCGCTACTGAACGCCCTTGAGGTCGGGAGGGTCGGGGGCAGTTCCGCGCTCGACAGGATTTTCGACGCCACCAAGGCGTCGCAGGCGCTATCGAAGAAGCTCGGCAGACCCGTCGACGAGTGCGACGTCGCCGCCGCGGTGCTTAAGTCGGCGGGGGTTGCGTCCCTGCTTTTGCCGGGGCGCTTTCCGGTGGCCTACGCCGACAGGCTCGCGTCCGCAGGGTTCGACATCGAGATTTGCGCGGGCGAGATATTTCCGAAGCGCGCCCTCAAGACCGCCGCGCAGCAGGCCAACATAAAATCCGCGAACGCCGTGGCCGCGCGCGGCTTTATGGCGGTGGAGACCATTTTGCGGCAGTCGGAGATTTCCGGCGGAAAAATCGTCTGGCGCGGAGCGCCGCTGACCAGCGAGATTCTCATTGCGGAAATAGAAAAGACTGCGGTGGAAAACGGCGCCGACGCCCTTGATACGATTGCCGCCTCCGGCGCGCAGGCCTGCGACCCGCACGAGCGCGGACATGGCGAGATTGCGCCAAATTCGCTGATTGTCGTGGACATATTCCCGCGCATGAGAGACTCCGGCTACTACGGCGACATGACGAGGACGTTCCTGAAGGGGCGCCCCACGACCGCGCAGGAGAAGCTGGTCGAGACCGTCGCAAAGGCGCAGAAGATTGGGATAGACGCGCTCGGCGACGGCGTTGACGGCATGCGAGTGCATGCGGCGGTCGAGAAATTTTTTGAAAAAAATTCCTACAAGACGTTCGAGAAGGGCGGCAGGTGGCGCGGTTTCTTCCATTCCACCGGGCACGGCGTGGGGCTCGACGTTCACGAGGCTCCGTCTCTCGGCCGCCGCGAGTGCGTGCTCAGGCGCGGAAACGTGGTGACGGTCGAGCCCGGATTGTACTATCCGGAAATAGGCGGGTGCAGGATAGAGGACACTCTCGCCATATGCAAGGGCGGCGCGAAGTACCTGTCCGAGTACGGCTACGGCTGGGTCATTCCGTGAGGCGCCCGGCGGCGGCCTGCGTGCGGCGCGCGGGGCGGTTCGGTTTCCGCTTGAGTGAGAGCCGGCCCCCCCGCCCGGGGCGCATTTGAAAAATGTTGCAATGCGCTCCGCGTTGGACAGCATTTTGCGCATATGGCAAAAATATTTCTGTGCGCGATTCTCTCACTGCTGGCTCTGCGGGCGTCGGCAGACGGCTTTACCAAACTGTTCGACGAGCGCGCCAAGTGCGCGGTGACGGTGAAGTTCATTCTGGAGATGGAGGAGGACCGCACGCAAATCGTGCTCACAGGCACGCTGATGAACGAGGAGGGCGTGGTTCTTCTTCCGCCCGGCGAGATTCCCAATGTTCCGTCGAGATGCTTCAAGGATTTCAGGGCGTTCGTCCACAACGGAGACGCGGACGGCTATCCGGCGGAGTTTCTCGGCGTGGAGAATCTCGTGGGCTTCGGGTTCGCGCGCATAAAGGGGACGCTGCCGGACTGCATGGTCGCGTGCTCGAAATTCGAGAGGGCGAAATTTGAAACCGGCCAGTTTCTGTGGGGCGTCGGGGTTGCGTCGGAGGAAAATTCGTATTTGCCGTACTGCCTGCGCAGTTATGTATCCCTCAGGAATCCGGCGCAGATCGAGGTCGGCAATATGGGCGGGGCCATTGGAGGGGTCGGTTGCCCGGTGTTCGATTCGGAGGGCAGGATAGTCGGCTGCGCGCTTTCGCGCGAGAGGGTCGAGAGGCTCATGATTCTTCCGGACTCGAACCGTTTGAGCGTCGGCCTGATAGGCTCAAATTCCGCCGCAATAGTGTCAATCGCCGACGCCGACGCCGCGCTTGGGCGCATTCCGAAAGATCCCGACGGCGATCCGTACGGCTGGCTCGGCATTGTCGGCATAAGGTTTTTGAAAAAGGACGTGTCGAGATTTTTGGGGATTAGCGACAAATTCGGGCTTGTGATAAGTGACATAATAAAGGATTCCCCCGCGCAGAAAGCCGGTCTGCGCAAGGGCGACATAATAGTCGGCATGAACGGCAAGCCCCTCGAGCGGCTGAATTCCGACAACGACTCCCGCGAAAAGTTCGTGATGGCGCTGCGCGCGGCAAAGCCGGGGGAGAAGATTTCCCTGTCGGTCGTTCGCGAGGCCGGCGGGCAGGAGACGGTCGGGGTCGTCATGGGCGAGTCTCCCCGCGATTCGCGCAAGGCGGACTTCAAATATTTTCGCAGGCTCGGCTTCTCCATCGTGGAGTCGACCATGGACGACGCCATCGCGCGCAGAATCCTCGACGGCCTTCCGGACTTCCCCATTGTCAGGTTTGTCAAGCCGAACAGCCCCGCCAGTTCCGCCACTCCCGCCCCGCTCTCCGAGGGCGACGTAATACGCGAGATAAACTCCAAGCCCGTAAAGACCTATTCCGAGGCCGTCGAAATCCTGTCGAAGATAAACGCCGATGAGAGCGCCAAGGAGGCCGTCATTCTCGCGGAGGGCTTTCGGGAGACGAAGGTCGTAAAAATCAAGCTCGACTGATTTTGACATGCAGACGTTGCCTAAGTTTAAGCTGTGGCGCGCGCCGCTTGCCTTTGCGGCGGCGGGCTGCCTATTGTTTGCCGGCGCGCGCGCGGGAGCGGCGGAGGCGGATTACGACCGCATTTGCGCGGCGATGGGTGAGGCCACTTCCGCGCGTCTGAAGCTCGCCTCCCAACGCCGCGCCGCGGCGCTGGAGGACGCGAAGCGCGCGCAGTTGGAGAGGGCGTACGCCGAAAAGATAAGCTCGATGAAGTCGGAGCTGGCCGGCCTTAAGAAGTCGAATGCCGAGGCCGCCGCGCGTTCGGCCGCGCTGGAAAAAAGGCTGTCGGACGCCGCCGCCGCGCTTGCGGAATTGGACGCCCTCTGCGCCGGGCGCTTGCGCAGGCTGTTTTCAAATCCGCTCTCAAAGCGCGCGCTTGAGAAAGGCGGAATAGAGATTCCCGGGGAGGCCGAACTTCAAAATTTGGACGCCGCGCAAAAGTGCTCGCTCTTGCGCGCGTGCCTTGAGGCGCTGCTGCGCGAAGACTCAAAGTTGGTATCCGAAAACGGCGGCGTTTCGTGCGGGATTTGGACGCGCCTCGAAGTTTCCGACCGCAAGCTGGAGGACGGGGTTTACGCCGCGCGCGTCGCGCGTTCGGACGTGAAAGCGGGTCCGGGATTGGGCGCGAAAGCGGGCGCGGAGCCGAAGGAGGGCAAATGAGAATCTTTCTCGCAACGGCGGCGTTCCTTTTTCCGCAGGCGTTTGCATTTGCCGCGCAGTCGGCTGCGGAAACGGCGGAAATGGAGCGCCGGGAGGCCGTGGCGGAATACGCCGAATTTGAGCGCGGACGCTCGCGCGCGGACGCCGAGCATGCCGAGAGAATCGCGCGTCTGCGCGCGGAGTGGAAATCGCTCTCGGAGGAAATTTCGCGCGAGCGAAACCGCGCCGCGGAAATTTCCGCGATGGCGTCCGAAGTCGGAAAGGTGTCGGCCGATTCGGAGAGAATATCCGCGTCCGCGTCCGCATTGGAGGCCGCGCTCGGCCGCGCGCCGGGCTACTCCCCAACGCTGAAGTCCTCCGTCGAACGCTTTGGGCGCGCGGCAGACGAGGCCGAGCTTGCGTTGCTTTCGCCGGAGCGGTCGGGGTCGGAGGCTGAGGTTGAGGATTCGTCGGGGGCAAAAGTCCGCGGCGAAGTGTTCCGCGTGGGTGCGTTCAAGTATTTTCTTGGGGACGGTCGCGCGGGAATGGTGTCCGACGAATTCAGGCTCTATGGGGAGGACTTTTCGGACATGATAATTTCGTTTAGGCGCGGGGCCGGGAGCGAATTGCCGGCGGATTTGAGCGGCGGGAAATTCATGCGTTCGCAGTTCGGCCCGCGGGGGATTGTCGGGGAAATAAAGGCGGGCGGAATCTGGATGTATCCGATTCTTTTCTTCGGCGCGATTTCCCTGCTTGTGTGCGCGTTTAAGATTCCCTTCCTCTTTGGGGTGAGAAGGCTGGACAATAACGCGTTGCAGCGGGTGTTCGCCTCTCTCGACGGCGGCGGCGCGGAGAGGGCGAAGCCGCTTTGCGCGGCCGTGGGGCGGCCATACGGTCCGATGCTGGAGCGCCTCTTGGCGGCGCGCAATCTCGGCGCGCCGCAGTTGGAGGAGCTTTCTTACGAATACATGCTCGAGGCCGGCAGCAGGCTCTTTTCGGGGCTGTCCGTCCTGTCGGTGACGGCGGCGGTCGCGCCGCTTTTCGGACTGTTGGGGACGGTGACGGGAATTATAAAGACCTTCGGCGGGCTTTCGCTCCACGGCGCGCAGCAGGCGCAGTCAATAAGCGCGGGCATAAGCGAGGCTCTCATAACTACGGAATACGGGCTCGTGGTGGCGATTCCGGCGTTCGTGGCGCACGCGCTCTTGTCGCGCCGCGCGAAGGCCGTTATGTCGGACATGGAGAAGGCGGCGTCGGCCTTCATAGGCAAAGTTTCATAATGGATTTTCTCGACTTGTTCGCGCAGACATTCAAGAGCGGCGGCGCGCTGATGTGGCCGCTGGCGGCTCTCGCGCTTTACATGTACTGGCTCGGCTTCGGGACGTGCCTGCGCATGGGCAGGTGGAACAAAATCTGCGCGAGCGATCGCATGTTTTCGCCGGCGTACGAGAAGTTCGTGTCGGAGGAATTTTTCGGCGGCGCGCTAAGCGGCGGCGAGCTGTGCCGCTGCGCCGACGCTCCGGAGAACGCGAAGAAGTATTTTTCCGCGCTG
>CALXMX010000203.1 GCA_944389575.1 uncultured Opitutales bacterium | reverse complement strand
GGGCGCGGACGCAAAATATCCGGGGAAATCCCTGCTTGGCCGCGCTGAATTTGTCGAGGCCGACTGCGAACATCTCCCGTTTGCCGACGGGGCGTTTTCCGGGGCGACGGCGGCGTTCGGATTCCGCAATTTTGAAAACCGCGAGGCTTGCCTGAAAGAAATAAGGCGCGTTTTGAAGGGGGGGGCGATGTTCCACTGCCTCGAAGTCGCGCGGACGAAAAAAATTCTCTCGCCCGCGCAATACGCCTTCATGAAGTGGATAGTTCCCGCAATCGGCGCGGCCGCGGGAGGCAGTCGGGAAGACTATCTCTACTTGGGCGAAAGCACCCTGCGCTATCCGACCCAGCCGGAAGTAGAACAAATATTTCGCAATGCGGGATTCGAGCGCGTACAGACCCGCCCGATGATGTTCGGCTTCGTCGCAATCACCTCCGCCCGCGCCCCCGCGCCATAGCGCGATCGAAGCGGCCGGCACTTAAAATGGAAAGCCACACCGCGCCCGTGCTGAAATGCGGCGATGCCGCAGCGGCTGCGCGTCTGCCTCTATCTCCCCGCCAGCGCGCGGGGATAAAAATTTTGTAAATTCGCCGCAAACCCGAAGCCGCCCGCTGCGCCGCCCTCTTGAAATCCTTATTCGGCGTGAGGCGCCTTTCAAGCGCCAGCTTATTTTTGCAAAGCAAAATTGCGCGACGAACAGTTTTATAAAAACGCGATAAAACGCCCCGCCGCGCGCAAGTCGGCCGTCCGCGCCCTTTCGGCTATCCACACTCTCCGCATTCCCCGCGCGAGGCTGCGGCATATTTTATATTTTCAAACTCGGCTTTCTTGAAACACTCAACACTCGATTGTCTTGAGGCTTCCAACCTCGGGCCGCTTTGAAGCCCAACAGGAAAACGCCCCGCCGCGCGCAGCTTCACACGCGAGACCTCCGCCAAAACTCCCCCCTCTTTTTCGCGCTTTCCAAACGCGGCAGTTATTGGGGCAACCGCGGGACAGCCGCGCGGCAATCACAGGGCAAATCGCGTGCCAAGCAGCGAATCAAAAATGCTTTGACATTCCCCCGCCCCCCAATTTCATCACGGTTCTTATTATCATGAATAAGGACAACTTCAAAAAGTGGCCGCATTTTGACGACGCCGACATTCGGGCGGTCTCAGACGTGCTCAAAAGCGGAAAAGTAAACCGCTGGACGGGTTCAAAAAACGAGGAATTTGAGGAAAAACTGGCGCGTCTGGCCGGAACGAAACACGCCATTGCGCTGGCGAACGGCTCGCTCGCGCTGGAATTGGCGCTGTATGCGGCGGGCGTCGGAGAGGGCGACGAAGTTGTGACAACCTGCCGAACGTTCATGGCCTCGGCGAGCGCCGCAGTCATGCGCGGGGCAAAACCGGTAGTCGCGGACGTGGATTTGGACAGCCAAAACCTCACGGCAGAATCCGTCGAAAAGTGCCTTACGCCGCGCACGAAGGCCGTAATAGCCGTGCACCATGCGGGCTGGCCCTGCGACATGGAGCCGATTATGCGTCTCGCCAAAGAGCGCGGGCTCTTTGTGATAGAGGACTGCGCGCAAGCCCACGGAGCGGTCTATCGCGGCAGGCCGGTCGGGGGAATAGGCGACGTCGCGGCATGGAGCTTCTGCCAGGACAAAATCATAACAACCTGCGGCGAAGGCGGCGCTGTGACGTGCAACGACGACGCCCTCTGGAAAAAAATGTGGGCCTACAAAGACCATGGCAAGAGCTACGACGCCGTCTACAACCGCAGCCACCCGGAGGGATTCCGCTGGCTCATAGAGTCGTTCGGGACGAATTGGCGCATGACTGAAATGCAGGCCGCGCAGGGCTCGCTCTGGTTGGACAAGCTCGCAAATTGGACGAAAATCCGCAACCGCCACGCCGCAAAACTCAACGAATGCCTCGGCCGTTTTCCATGCGTCCGGACGACCGTTCCGCCCGCAGACATCACGCACGCCTATTATAAATTCTACTGCTTCGTCCGCCCCGAAAAGCTCAAGCCCGGCTGGACGCGCGACAGAATTGCAAAGGAAATTTCCGCGCTCTCCATTCCGTGCTTTTCCGGCTCGTGCTGGAACATATCCGCCGAAAAAGCCTTTGCCGACAGGGGCTGGACAAAGACGGAGGCGGAACTTCCAAACGCCGCCGCCATGCGCGACACCTCCCTGATGCTCTTAGTCCACCCGACGATTACGGACGAAGACATGGACGGCGCGTGCGAAATAATCTCCGGCGTATTGAGCAAAGCGCAGGCCTGACCCGAATAAAATTTCCGCATTTTTTTTTGCGGCGATTTGCGCGGCTGCTTATGCCGCCATTTGCGCGCCTACCTGCGCGATTAGGCGGGGTTAAGTACGCTTACAAGTACTCTTACGCGCGCGGTTAGGCGTACGGTTAGGCGCGCGAAATTCCCTGCGGCGCTTTCATTTTGCTTCTCCGGTTCCGCGCGTCGCATTTTCACTGCGCATTTTCACAACGCATCTAAGACGGCGCGTCTAAAGCGGTTTTTACCGCGCGCAACGCTCCGCCCTCCGAACCGATTAAGGCCATTCGGTTCCCGGCAATTTTTGCAGGCGCGCATGCTGGCGCGCGGCGGCTCCGGCTTTAACTTTGACTTCGGCTTGGTGCGCGCGCTTCCGCCCGCGCCGCTACCGCCGTTTTTTAAAGAATACCCTGAATTTGCAGTCCGAATTTTTAGAGGCGTCCCTGCCCTTGAGAGTCACGGCGGCGCAGCCTTCCGAGGCTTTCGCGGAGCATTCCGCGCCCTCGGCCTCCGCCCTGTCGAATTTATATCCGCCCGGGATCGACACCGCCACTTCAATCGGGAAGCCGCGCACGAGGGATATTTCGCAGTCGAGAGAGTTTTCCGCCGAATTCCAGTCTGCGGATTTAAATTCAAACCCCGTCTGGGCGACGTGCCTGTCCGTCCCGAGAATTTGGGGATTTTCCGAGGCGGGGCGGAGAACCGCCACCCTGACGCCGCGCGCCGGAACTCGCACGGATAGCGGAAGCTTGATTTTGCCCATCGGCTTTTTCGTCCAAAATTCGTAGGCGTCGAACTCCGCGCCCTCGGGCAGCCCGAGCTCTTTTGCGGAGGCGGAAACATCGGCGTCCTCGCCGCTCCAGTTGAAGAGCGCGACGGCGTTGTACTGCCCGAAAATCGGGCTTCTGACGGCGAGGTTCCAGACTGGCAGCATCGAAAAGTGCGGATAAATCGCGGCCGGCCGTACGTCGGCGACGGGAAGGGTCTGCTGCAGGATTTTCATCTTTTGCGCGTCGAGCCCGGCAAGCTTGTCGCCGAAAAACGTCAGCTGGCCGGGCAGAGCGACTATCGTGGCCTCCGCGCGCGCCGTCTCGAGCGGGAGGTCTCTTACGAGAATTGTGTCGGGGTCGGCAATCATTGAAATGTTGTGCGTGAAAATCTGGTTGACGGTGCATCTGGCCTGATTGAGCACGTTCGCCCACTTTACCGGCTGGTTGGGGTGCACGACGTCCGCGCCGGTGCGCGACATATCGGCGTACGCCGCCTCCGGCCCCGAGGTATGCCCCTGACAGGCGAGAAATACGGCGCCGTCGCCGATTCCCTCCCTGAACGCCTTGACGCAGAGCTCGAACGGATTGGGGCAGGAAGGGTCTTTAAAGCGCGCGCGCACTTCGGGGCGTTCGTACATATGCGCGCAGTACCCCGAGTTCCTGCCGGACATTCCGTCGATTTTGATAAATTCGTAGCCCCAGTCTTCGCGCGCGGTTTTGAAGATTTTTTTCAGGTGCTCGCGAGCCTCCGGCACGGTGGGGTCGAGGGTGTATTTGCCGTTCCAGCAGCGCAGAGGGGCGCCGTCTGCGCCGTGCAAAAACCAGTCTTTGTGCTCGCGGTAAAATTCCTCGTTGCCCGTGCCGAACGGCGCCATCCATATCCCGGGGCGGAAGCCGAGAGCGCGTATATCTTCGGCGAGCTTCTTCATGCCCTCGGGAAACTGTTTCTCGTTTACCTCCAAATTCATGTTGTAAAATTTCGACACGGGAAGTTGGTCGGAATTTCCCTGCCAGGACTCAATCGACCATATTTCGCAGCCGAACGGCTGCAGGTATTTTTGCCCGACGCGCGCTTCGGCGAGATTGTCCTCGGCGGTCGCCTTGTCGAAATACGTGTTCCAAGACATCCAGCCGGCGGGGGTTTTGGGGCAGCGCTTTCGGGCGCGCGGCCTGTAATAGGGCACATACCTGTTTTTCAAATAGTCCTTTTGAAGGTCGAAGGAAAACGCGGCTTCGGCGGCCTCCGAAATTTCGCCCGACATTGCAAACTCGAATTTCCCCCCTCCGAGCGATTTTATTTTGAGGTCCGCGGCGCGCAGCTTTAGCATGGAGTCAGTCTGGGGCGAAAAGACGGAATCGTTGAGTTCGGAGTCCGGAGAGTTTGCGCCAAGCTGAAGCACCCTTTCGCCCTTTTGCGCATCGGTGCGGCAGGCGAAGGCGTCGGGCTCGAAAGCTATCCTGCCGTCGAACGCCAGCCTTCCTTTGTAGGCTTGCGCCGTGCGGTGGTAGAAAAATATTTCGAGGCGCCCTGATTTTTCGGGGAAGACGATGTAGCCTTGGACGTCGCCTTTGTGGTCTACTATCGCGAGGCGGTTTTTAACCCCGTCGCGCGAGGCCGCGACCTTCCAATTTTTTCCGCCCGACGAGAAACTCAGCGCGCC
>CALXMX010000202.1 GCA_944389575.1 uncultured Opitutales bacterium | reverse complement strand
GATGCAAAGCTTTGCGCTTCTCCCCGACGCGCCAAACTTTGCCGGCGCGCCATTTGCCGATTACGCCGCATTCGGCGGCGAAGGCGCGCTGTCCACTCTGCTTGCCGGGGCTATCGGCGCAGCCGCGACATTCGCGCTGTCGTTCGCCGCGGCAAAGGCGCTTTCAAAGTCCGCCGCCAGAGTTTAGGCCGCAGGCGCAATGCGCGTTCAAACGGAAACTCCGCAGAACAAAAAAACCTGCAACACATTTGCAACGCAAAACCGGGGCGCGAAAAAATCGCGCCCTTTTTTTTCGGCAGGTAAAAAATTCCGAAAATACCTGCGCGCGCGCTTTGCGAAACTCGTCTTTGCGGAGATAAAGCCGAACCTTGCCGAATCGTGAAATTCAACTTGGAAAAAAATGAAGCAAGGCTTGATGAAAGCCTGCCGCCCCGCGCATATCGGATTTTCGGCGGAAACGGGAGACGGAGGCGGTGCGGCGAATTTTCTTTCGCAATTGCAGTTTAAGCTGCGGAACGCCAGCGCGGATTTTGCGAAACGGCGGCCTTAGACAAAAAATAAATTTAAATCCCGGACAACCCTTTCGCCCGTTCCCCTCGCACAAGAAATATTCCAGACGCCTTGCGCGCGCCGACAAACCCGAAGCCGCAACATTTCCCGCACACAAAAATCTAATCTGCGAACTCTCGGAAACGCCCGCGCCAAACGCCAAACGCTCCATGCGCCGGGCGGGCTCCGCCGCGACTATTTCGCATCAAGCCGACACAAATCTCGCGGAAAGCCAGGCTCCAGCCGCGCGCGCAAAGAGAGCGAAATTGCCGCCCGCAGCGCGCGCCAAGCGCCAAGCGCATTGTGCCGCGCCGCCTAAAATTCGAAATCTTTCCCCGTTGCGAGCAGCGCGCTCAGGCGGAATGCGCTAAGCCACACGCCGAGATAGTCGTTCAAATGGCCGCGCATGTTGCAGTCGGTGCGATACTTCGTCCAGCGGGTTTGAAAGAATCCCTCGTTCTGCCCGCCTATCGGGCGCTCTATGCCGTGCCAGATGCGCTTTTGCGGAGTGCATATAGCCTGCGTTGCGTTGCGCCAAATCAGCCGGCCTATGTCCGCCCACTTTTCGTCGCCGGTAAATTTGGAAAGCTTGAAAAAGTCGTTGACCATAACCGCCCCGTACGGGTCTATTGCGTGGTGCTCGGCGGATATGGCAGTGCCCCCAGCGGTGTGGTAGCCTATTTGGGAAAATTCGGCTTCCGGCGGATAGAGGGCGTCGTAAACGAACAGCCACGAGCACAAATAGTAGGCAGCCTTCAATGCGCGCTCCAAATACTTCCCGTCTCCGGTGGCCTCGTAAAGCTCGACGGCGGACTCGAAGAACGGATACGCCGACTCCTTGTCGACGCACACGCAATCGATCGCCCCCGCATTGCACACAAAATTGTCCAAATCGCGCCCGTAGTAAAAATCCATGGCCTTGTCTATCGCCTTGCGAAGTTCGGGATCCCTTTCGATTTTCCAAAGCTCCACAAGCCCCAAGAGCACGAAGCCGCCTACCGAACCGCTCTTGTCGAGCGCCTTTCCCTCGCGCGACCAGCTCTTACCGAACCCGTATTCCGGGCTGTAATTGTCCGTAAAAAAGCCGGCCAATTTTTTTGCCGCCACCAGATATTTGCCGCCGTCTAACCCGTTTTCCGCAAGCAGCCGCGACGCCCTCGCCAGCTCGATTATCCCCCACCCCTGATGGCAGCAGTCCGTGGTTTTCTGCCCGGGTTTCATTATCAGCCCGTTTTCCAGCTGACGAAAATCTATCCAGTTGTCGAGGACGTTCATTCCAAAGCGCAGCTGTTCGGCCTTGTCTTTTCCGCCCGCGAGCGCGTCGGCAATCAGCACTCTGGCGCACATGAACCCCTGGCAGGAAAATCCTATTCCCGCGCCGCTGCCCTTCTTGGAATGTTCAAAGTAAAAATTCAGCTTCGGATTTTTCTCCATGTCGGCAAGCGTGAGATTCTCCACTCCGCGTCGCTTTATATTGTTTGCGACGGCGTGGTTGGCGTCGGCATACGCGCCGCTTATCCATTCGCGCCCCTTGTCGTCGGTCTGCTTCAAAAACGATATGAATTCTATTCCGTACTTCCACACTTCGCCGTTTGTCAGCGACAGCGGAACCTTGTGCTCAAACAGATTCCACGCGCGGTCGAACACCTTTGCAAAGCCGTAGTTTTCCGCATCGGGCCTGTCCGACACCGCGTAGGCCGCCACAGAAAACTCCTCGCCGGGCGCAAGCTCCAGCCACTCGTCGTAGCGCTCGGTAAATTTGTTTTTCGCGCTGTACGTGACGGGCGCCTCGGTGACGGGATAGTAAATCTTGTGCACGAACCTTCCGTCGGCCATCTTTTCCAGCGACGCGGCCGAACGCAGCGACTGCGGATTCTTCTGCGATGCAAACAGCGCAAAGACCCTGTCGGCATTCTCCGTGACGGTGCACGACGGTATTCCGGAGCGGTCGTACGAAAATATCCACGGCTTGCCGTCGAGCTCCAAGCCTTTGGGCGAGCCCTTTCGCCCGTATTCGTTCCCGTTGTACATCACGCACGGAATCAGATAGCGCGACGGTTTGAAGTCTGTCTCTGCCTCAATTACAAGCTTGAACTTTTGAGGCTTGCCGCTCTTGTTTGCGGCCTTCGCGCCTATTTCAAACAGCCCGTCCGAAACGCGGCGAACCGAACAGGACGCCTCCACCTGCGGAGTTTCGCCGCCCTCTCCCAAGCAGCGCGCCCTCACCGGCCCGATATCGGCGAACGACAAACTCGCCGACGCAAACGAAAGCAAAAGCAAAAATATTCCGCGCATATCAATTATTCCATATTATAAAGATTGCAGAAATTGCAAACCAAGTAAAAAACCCGGCCGCCCCAAGAGCGGAATCGGCAAAAATTTCCCTAAAAAAAACCGGCGGCGACGCCGCTGAAAAAAACTTCCGCCTTCAGCGCGCCCGACGCTCCCGCCGCCCCCGATGTCCCGAACGCCCCCGGCGCCCCGCAAACGCAGCCGCCCCAAAAGCTGCCGCCGCCGCCAGCACGGCCGTAAACGCGGGCTCGGGAACGGCGACGTACGATATGTATAATCCGTCGTCGCCAGCATATGCGGCAAAGGCGTACTCGATTCCGGTGTCGCCATCGGTCCACCTCTGCATGCCGTCAACCGCTGTGAAGGATACGTCCACGGATTCGCCGGCATTCCATGAAATAATTTTTTCGCCGTCGCGGCTATCCGCGCGAATGAGAGCCTTTATGATTGAAACGTCGTCGGAATGCCCGCCGAGCGCGTCGGCAATTTCTATGGCAAGCGTCCCGCCGCCGCCGACTTCGCCGTCGATTGAAAGCTTGTCGTAAACCAAGCCGGAAGAACCGCCCGAAACGTCGAAACGCACAACTAACTCCCCGCCGCCGACAACCTCGAGACCGCCGAATACGTACGTATTGCCCACGTCCGCCGTGGAGCCGAATTTGGCGCAGGGCGCGCCTGCGGCCCTATCGAAAACGAGAGACCCCTTCACCGTAAAGTCGTTCTCCAATCCGCCTATGGAAACCGTTTCGCGGGAATTTCCATAGCCGCCGTAATTGATGAACAGCCCTCCGCTAATCAAGGTCACGTCGCCGGATATGACGGAATAATCCCCGCTGAAAGACTGGGTCTTGTCGGAATAGTTTCCGTTCGCGTCGACGCTGCGCATGACGTAGTTCACCTTTGCCCCGCGCGTGGTCATCGGATTGGAGCCGATCGCCCCGTTGGAAACGCTGCCCGCAGTCTGCACCAAGTTTCCCGCGCTCGAGGAGTCTTGCGAATTTGCGAATATGTACGTCACGCTTCCGACGCTGTCGGCGGCGGTATATCCTAAGCCCAATCCGGCGTTTCCCCCGACCCTTCCAATCTGCACGTAGGAATGCGTGTTCAGCGAGCCGGAATCCGTGTAAAAACTCGAGTTGGCAAAAAGCAGATTGCTGGCCATGTAGTTTGTGGAAATGGAAGTCGTAAGCTCGCCGATTTTCGCGTCCGGATTGTCCAGCCCGCGATCGCTCCCACCGGCGGCCGCAAAATACGACGCCCTGTTGTTGTTGCCGGTATAGAGCGTCATACTCCCGATTTCAATATAATTGAGAGGGTCGGCCAAGCTACCCAACTGGTAACCGCCGTCCACCAAGACGCCTATCTTTAACACCGTCTGCGAGCCCCCAAAACCTATGCGCTGGGAGTTTCTATTGAGGGCGTATGTACCTATCGTTATCGTGTTCGCGGTCGAAGCCGACTTTAAAAAGGCGTTTTCCAGGCCGTTCCAAGTGTCCGTCTTAAACGATACGATTTCCCCGACGTTCAAGACGTGCGAGCCGTCGATTACAATAGAGCGGCCGGCAAGCCCGGATATTTCGGTGTCGATGTTTCCGCCGAAACTCACGGTATTGGCGGGATTGTCGAGGAAGGAGAAGGAGGCGTCGGTTATCTCGCCTGAAAATTCTCCGGTGGAAGCGTCGTACGAAGAGTACCAGTAAGTCTTGCCGCCCTCGCCGGAGACTATTGTGTCGGACAGGTTGACCTGCTGGCCGGCGGAAGTGTCGGCAATCAGGCTTGCGACGTCGAAATAAATCGTATCCGCCGCGCAGAAGGCGGCCGACGAAAGCAAAACCGACAGAGCCGAAAGCCGGCGGCGCGAAAAAAACTTCATTCCATTTTTCATATGCGTCCAAGAATATCGGGTGAACAATTCAAAACATACCGGTTTTGATTTTATCCGAAACTTGACAAGCCGGCAATTAAAAATATAGGTATATAATTGAAAAAAAAGATATGTCAAAAGGCGCGAAAGAAGACGGAAAATACCTTTGGACTTTTGTCGACGAAAACGACATGATTTTTTGGAGCCGCGACTCCGACAGCGTATATATGGGGGACCCGGGCGAATTTATGCCGCCGGATTTCATAGGCAAAAGGAACAACATACTGAAGTCGAATTGCGCGTTCAACCCGTTCAGAAAGTCCGGAATTGTCGCGGGGGGAATCTCCACAAAGGGGAAAAACTACTACCAAAGCATAGGCCGGCACGAATATTTTAGCGTCATAATCGTGGCCGGCGGGGCGCTCGGACTGTCGGACGGGAAGAATAAACTGACCCTCAAGGCGGCGGACATGGCGCTCGTTCCGCCGGAGGCCGCATGCGACTTCCGCGTCAAGTCGGCTCCCGCCCCGATACTCTGGTTCAATCTCGGCAAAAAGTGGATTCCGTTTTTGGGAAGGAACGCCGACATTCGCATATCGCGCTGCAAAAATTTCGACTTTCTTCTGTCGCTTTCCGAAGCGTACATATCGGAACTGTTTTCAAAGAATCCGGACATGCCCATACTCTCGGGGTGCTCCAATTTGATAATCCGCGCATTGAGGCGGGAATTGAAGGAATGCGAACGCGCGCAGGCAGAATTCAAAAAATTGGAGGCCCGCATATCGGCGATAGAGAGGGGCGGCGGGGGAAAAATCGCCGCGGCGGAACTTGCAAAAAAACTCGGAATGCCGCTGTCGAAGCTCAACGGCTACGCGCTGCGCACGAGAAACATGACATTCCCAAAAATAGTTCACAAAAGGCAGATGGAAATCGCCGCAGAAATGTTGTCCGCCGGCAAGGCGTCGTGCGCCGAAGCGGGCGAAAGGCTCGGATTTTCAAGCCAGTTCGCGTTCTCCAGATCGTTTAAGGCCTACTACGGGATTCCCCCGAGCGCATGTTTGGGCGCCGTAAAAAAGCCGGTCGCCCGCGCGAGAAATAATGGGGCAAGCCCGGCGGGAAGCGCCGCAAACCAAGAATCGTTAAAGCCTGCAAACCCAGCTCGCCGAAACCGCGCGGCGGCAAAGCGGCTTTAAAAAATTCCCCCCCCAATTTTCGCATACGCGAACGCGCGTTCCCGCTCGCGCGAAGTTCCGCGCGCCGAAGCGGAGCTATTTCGCGCAGTTTTGCCCAATGCAAAAATTTCGCCAATGCGGGAGACTGCGGAGCGAAAATTGCGGCCAAAAAAAAGCCGCAAGCGCGTCGGCTTGCGGCCCAATCCTCTGGCGTCCCTACGGGGATTCGAACCCCGGTTCTTGGAATGAAAATCCAATGTCCTAGGCCGGGCTAGACGATAGGGACAATCCAAAGAATTATTATTCTTTCATAAGTTATAAACGGAGCTTGCATTGGCAAGCTTTTTTTCGCGCAAACACTTGCGGCGCGCGAATCCGAACGGCAAAAAAGGCGGATGAAATGAGCGAATGCCGCGAATGGAAGGTATCGCCGAAGCTCCGAAAAAAAGCGAAATACCTGAGAGTAGAGACCGGAACGACCCGTCCCATTCAAAAATTTTTCCGCTGCAATTCCCAAAAGCTTATCCGAACGAAACGAAATTTTTTAAACCGGCAACGGCTCCCCTTCCAATTCGCGCGCACCAATGTTGTAGCGGCGGGCTGCTTGCGCCCGGACCCGCGCATCAATCGCAAGCCATTCGCAAACCGCAAGGCGAAAGAAACAAGGTGGGGAAGGCAAGGCGCGCAACGCAAAACGCGGAAGTCCGGACGCAATCCCGAACGCAAGGCGCGTTAGCGCCAAGCGCGGTTTGCGCGATAGCTTGGCGTCGCCGTACGGCAAAAACGCAATGCGGCGCGCTATTTCAAAACAGTGATTGTCGTCTTAAGGCGAATGTCCTGGCTTGAGGCACCGACCATTATTTCAAACTCGCCGGGCTCCACCGTCCAATTCATATTCTTGTCCAGAATTTGCAAGTGCGACGGCTTGAGGACAAACGTCACTTTTTTCGTCTCGCCCGGCTTAAGGCTGACGCGCTCAAACCCCCTCAAGACGGAATCGTACGTGACGACGCTGCTAACCTTGTCCCTGACGTAAAGCTGCACGACTTCGTCGCCCGCGCGCTCGCCGGCATTTGAGATATCGCAAGTGACAACCCATTCGCCCTGCCCGTTTTGGCTCTTTGGCGAAACCTCCAAGTTGGAATAAGAGAAATTCGTATAGCTCAAACCGTGGCCGAACGGATAGAGCGCTCCCTGCACGCGCGTATTTCCGGAGCCGTTCGGCCCCGACTTCGGCTGCCCCGCATGCGATCCCTTCTTAAACGGAAAATTCAATTCGATCTGCCCCACCGTTTTCGGGAAAGTGACCGTGAGCTTTCCGCCGGGATTGTATTGGCCGAACAGCGTTTTGGCGATTACGTCGCCGCCGTTGCAGCACGGAAACCACGTTTCCAAAATCGCGGGAATGTTTCTGTCCGCCCAGTTTATGGTGAGCGGCTGGCCGTTTATCAACACCAACACCACCGGCTTGCCGGTCTTGTGAAGCGCCTCCAAGAGCTGCTGCTGCCTGCCGGGCAAGGCCAGCGACGTGCGCGAGCGGCTCTCGCCCGTGCAATATTCGTCCTCGCCGAGAACTGCGATTATGACGTCGGCGTCTTTCGCCGCCTCCACAGCCTCGCGCTGCATTTGAATTTCCTTTTCGCTCATGGGCGAAGGCACAAGTTCGGAATCCGGCCACGCCGCGTCCACCGTATCGCAGCCTTTCGCGTACGCGACCTCCGCCTTGCCGGCCAGATATTTTTTCAACCCCGCGAGGACGCTGACAGTCTCCAATCCGTTGGGCCCGTAGCGGCTCGTCATGAAATTCACCTCGTCGGCCAGCGGGCCGGCCACAAGAATTTTCTTCGCTTTGGAGGCGTCAAGCGGAAGCAGCCCGCCGTCGTTCTTCAGCAGGACAAGCGACTCCCTCTGCATCTGCTCCATGAAATCGGCGTTCTTGTCCGCCCCGACAACCTTGTCGGCGACCTTCGTGTCCTCGACATACGGCGAATCGAAAAGCCCCAGCCTGAACTTCACCGACAGAACTTCAGACACCCGCTTGTCTATCAAATCCTCCGAAATTCTCTTTTCAGCCGCGAGCTTGCGCACGGGCATTATGAAGTCCGCAGGCGGCGTGAAGTGGGTGCGCACGTTTAAGCCGGCCTCCAAAACCTGGCGGACAGCCTCCTCGTAAGTGTCGGCCACATGGTGTTTGGTCTGGACGTATTCGACGGCCTCGCTGTCGCTCACAACAAATCCGTCGAAGCCGTATTCCTGCCGCAAGAGCTCGGTCAAGAAGTAGCGGCTGGCCGTTATGGGCTCGCCGTTCCAGTCGTTATAGCTGCTCATCACGCCCACGGGATTAGCCTCGCTTACCACCCTGCGGAAGGCGTACATGAACAGTTCGTGTAGCTCGCGCGGAGCGACGTGCGGATCCGTGCGGCAGTTGCCGTCGCGCCCGCCCTTGGGAACGCTGTACACGGCAAAGTGCTTCAGCGTCGAACCCACGCCCTGCGACTGTATCCCCCTGACCATCTCGATTCCGAGCTCGGCTATTAAAAACGGGTCCTCGCCGTAGCATTCGAGAGTGCGCCCCCAGCGCGGGTCGCGCACGACGTCGAGAATCGGGGCGTAGACGTTGGTGTACCCCAGATGGCGCGCCTCGCGGCCAGCTATTTCGCCAGCCTTGCGCACAAGAGACCTGTTCCACGTGCTGCCGATTGCTATCGGCGCCGGAAGCGGAGTGGCCTTGGTGTGGTTTAGCCCGTGTATGCCCTCGTTGCTGAAATCGACGGGAATGCCGAGCCTCGTCTCCTCCACAAACCAGCGCTGTATTTTGTTTATGGCCTCCGCGTGGCTTGAAAACGGATATATCAGATTGTACGCCGTCTTGTATCCGCGCCCCACCCCGTTGAGCTGTTCGTCGATATTGGCGATTCCGTCCTTCCAAACCTCGTTTTTCCACTGCGGCGTGGGAAGCGGATCCTTCAAAACTCTGCCGTATCCGTAGAGCGTGGCGAGCTGGCAGGTTTTCTCCTCGAGCGTCATCTGCGACAGCAAATCCGCAACCCTGTCCCGCACGGCGCGCGACGGGTCTTCATAAACGTCTTTGACCCCGTTTTTGTTGAAATCAATCCACCCGTCGCGGTATATTGAGGCTCCGTATCCGCACGCGGCCGCAAACAGCGCGCAGCATGCCGGAAGAATTTTTACAAGTCCGTTTGCCATACTTAACATGCAGTTCGTTATTTCAATTTTTCGCCCAAATCGTAATTTTGGCTTTGCGCATTGTAAAGTTTTAAGATTTTGCCATCGGCATTTTTATTGAAACATTTTTTCAATCCGCTTTTCTTTAATGAAAAAAGGAGCTTGGCAATGCTGAAGGTATTTTATTGGGACGTGTGCCCCCACTGCAAGAAAGCCATGGAATTCTTGCGCAAAAACAACGTGCCTTTCGAGGCTCTCGACATAGAGAAACAGCCCCCGGATATTCTCCAAAAAGTCGTGGAGGTAAACGGCGGCGAAGACTGGGTCGTGCCCACAATGGAATATCGCGGGCAGTGGCGCAAGGGCCAAGTGTTTGACGAGGACGCCCTCAGGCGCGACCTGCGCGAATGGGGATTGCTATAGTTTTCTATAGTTTTCGATTCGCGGATTAACAATTTCTATATTAACAATCCGTGGATTAAATATTAAACGATTCCCCGATTATCCGCTTATCCGGAAAATGCGCATTGCCCGCAGGACGGAGCGCATTTGCCGGGTTTAACGATTTCTTAGCGCCGCGCGATTGAAGCATTTGACGGCTTTTGCCCCCGCAAGCGCGCATGGCAGCGTGCAAATCCATATGGCAGCTTGCAAATCCTTTAAATTTGCCTTCCGATTTGCATTGCCCGGCAATTTGCATATCTAAACTCCAAACGCGCCCGATTGGAAAATTCGAGCGCAATCCGCGCGAAAAGCAATTCCCCGAATGCGCAAGAAGCGCGCGAGAGATCCCCGCGCAAAAATATACAACAATTGCGAAATGCGGCCGGCCGACCGCAATTTTCAGCAAAAAAATCCGCTTTTTTCAAAAACCGCCCGCGCAAATTCCTCATTCCGCCGCAACGCGCATCTTAGGCGACCCAAAGAAAAACTTCAGAATGGAATTTCTAAGAAACATTGCGCGCAAACTTTAAAAAAACAAATGCGCGCCAATCGCGCCGTCCGAAAAAAACCGCGAAATTTCCGCGGCGCGGCAAAAAATTTTTTCGTCAAAACTTTTTGTAAAAATAAAATTCGCGAGCCTATTTTCCCGACTTTTTTCAAGCTTCGCGAGGGCGCAAAAAAATCGCCGCAAACGCCGCGAAACCAAATTTCCCAAACCCGCCAAGACAGGCGTTAAACTTCAAAACCTCAAATCCCCGCGGACCCCGAATTGAAACTTGCCAGCAGATTTTCAACCGCCCTCTCAGTATCGTCCGGAATCAGCACGCAGGAAACGGCAACGATTCTCTCCGCCCCGGCCGCGCGGACTGCGGGCGCCGTCTTTTCGTTTATGCCGCCTATCGCAAACCACGGCAATGCGGGGGCGAGGCGCTTAACGCCGCGCACAAGCTCTAAGCCCACGGCGGGGCGGCCGGGCTTTGTGGCGGTCGCATAGACGGGGCCCACGGCAAAGTAGTCGAGAACTCCGCAGAGCGCGTCGGCGTCCGACGCCTGTTTGAGAGAATGGGTGGAGAGGCCGAGAATCCGGTTCTCGCCGATAATCTCGCGGGCGCGGAGCGGATTTGTGTCGTCCTGGCCGACATGCAGGCCGGAGTTCGGAATCTGGCGGCATATTTTGCGCGCAAGTTCGGCGTCGTCGTTAATGACGAAGTACGCGGCCCCGTCTTGGGCGAATATGGGAAGCAGGCTATCGGCAATGGCGCGGCGGCGCGCGGCGGCGCAATCCTTTGCGCGAAGCTGGATTATTTTGCAGCCGGCGCGAATAAGGGCGCGGCACTTGCCGGGAATGTCGGCGTCAGACACATAACCGGTATCCACAATGCCGTAAAACACGGCGTCGCGCAAAGATTGCGAAAGCGCGCCCATTTCGTCAACCGCGTCAGGCCTGCGGCGGATTTTTCTGCGCCGGAGCGTCGTCGACAGAATCGAACACCGGGCTTCTGTCCGACATCAAAATATCGTCGTCCTCCACCGTCGGCTGGGGAAGGAATTTCGACGCCGGCTTGTAAATCAGCCCCTTGAACCCGACAATTCTGACGTCTATATTGCCGAGCTTTTCCACGCCCAAATGCTCACGGAAGGCGGAGGTCAGCGCGAGCTGAATTTCCGCCGAGGCGTCGGTGAGCTTCTGCCCCGACTCTAACTTGAGCGCCACGCTCATGCACAGGCGGCCGCGCTTTGTGTAAATTTTCACGTCCGGCCTGTTGAGCGCGCCGAGGCTGTAGCACACGCTTTGCACCAATTCGTCGAGAGCCTTTTGCGAGACTTCCACAACGCCCGCCTTGTTGTCGAAGAGCTTTACCGGCCTAAACCTCCGGCGTATCCTTCTGATTACGACCAACAGAACGAACGCCGCAAGCGCCGCTGCGAGCATTTCCTTCGCATAGGGCTGATTCCACGCCGTCCTGAAAAACTCCACGGCGTAGGAAATCCAGACGGAAAGGTCATTCAGAAACAACTCCAATTTGGTTATGTTCGTCATAAGACAGCGCAGTTTATTTTATGTGAAAAAAACACTTTTTTTGCGAATGCACAAGCATATTTAAAATCCGCATCCAGACAGCCACAGATAATCCGGCGGGCGAATCGGCCGGACACCGAGCGCAGACAAGCGCGAAAATTTAAAATCTGGAAATTTAAAACTTTAAACAAAACCGCGCTCACGCGCGCGCACTCGCGAGCGCCTTGAAGACCTTTTTGCGCGCGTCTGCGAGGCACAGCCCGCTCTTCTACATAACAACTATGGAAACGTTAACTCCTTCCGCTTAAAACGCGCCACTTATGCGCGCGCCAAAGCGCGGCAAACTTGCGCGCGCGCAAATGGGAAACATAAAAATCATAATGCGGTTATAAAAAACGTCTCAAAACGCAACTTCAACATAAGCCGGACGCCGCCGGATTTTTCTTAAAAAAAGTTCAACACTCAAATGTCAGCTCCTGCGGCCACTCGCGCGCGTGACCGTCCGCGAGGGTCTTTTTGCACGCGTCTACGAGGCACAACCCGCTCTTCGATGCAACGAGTATGTCCCTGCGCGGATCCGTATTGTTAAATATCTTCCAGAGAATTTTGGACGTGTCCGCCGGATTTACGTCGGCGTCGAAAATCGCAACGGCGCGAAACTTTCCGTCAAACAGCCCGCAATCCCGGATTTTCTCCAATATGTCCACGCCCCGCCTGCCCGCCTTGTCGAGCGCAATCGCGCAAAAGCCCTCTTTGAAGGCCGCGCGCGCAATCCCGCCGATTTGCGAGCGCGCAAAATCCTCAATAGTTTCCATATCCGCCTTCGAGGGAGGCCGAATCGGGAAGCGCGCGCGCTCCGGCTCGCCGCGAACTCTGCGCGTCAGGTCTATCGCAATTTTCGAGCCGCATAGCGGCGAGGGCGCGGAGTGGTCGAGCGCGTCGAGAACGCCCTCCGACAAGTGCGCGTCGGCGGACGGGTCGAACGAGTCTATGAACAGGCGCCAGATTTTTTCCAAATTCGACGGGTCGATATCCGAGTCCACAAGAACGAGGGCCTTGCTGAAGCTCATCTGCCCCTGCCCCCACAATCCGCAAGCCAAGCGCCGGGCGTGCGCGGGAAATTCCTTGCGCATGGAGACTACGGTTATGTTGTGAAACACGCCCTCCCACGGGAGAAAGTAGTCTGAAATTTCGGGAAGCACGGTTCTCAGGAGTGGCAGAAATATCCTCTCGGTGGCCTTGGCCATGTAGCAGTCCTCCATCGGCGGCGGCCCGACTAATGTCGCGCAATAGATCGGATTTCTCCGCCGCGTCACGGCGGTGACGTGAAATACCGGATACATGTCGGCCAGCGACTAATATCCCGTGTGGTCGCCGAACGGCCCCTCGAGGCGGAGCTCGTCCGGCTCGACATAGCCCTCAAGGACGAACTCGGCGTCGGCCGGAACCTCCAAATCCACAGTCTTGCATTTTACGAGCCTGACCCCCCTTCCGCGGAGAAAGCCCGACAGCAGCAGTTCGTCCATTCCGCGGGGAAGCGGGGCGGTCGCCGAATAGATTGTCGCAGGATCCGCCCCGATTGCCACGGCAACGGGCATGCGGCGGCCGGCCGCCTTGTACTCGCCGTAAAAATGCGCGGCGTCCTTGTGGATATGCCAATGCATTCCGGTCGTATTTTTGTCGTATATCTGAAGGCGGTACATGCCCAGATTGCGCCTCTTCGAGTCGGGCGACTTCGTAAAGACTAACGGGAGCGTGACAAACCGCCCGCCGTCGCGCGGCCAGCATTTCAGCACGGGTATTTGCGACAGATCGACATCTTCGCCCACCTCCACAACCTCCTGGCAGGGCGCGAGCCTTCCCCTAAATTTTTTCGGCAGAATGCGCGCGAGCGGCAGCAGCTTTTTTGCGGCCTCCCAAATCTCCCCCAAGCCGCTCGGTGGCGCGAGCGACACAATGGACTCTATCCTGCGCTCAATTTCCCGGACGTCCTCGACCCCGAGCGCCCACGCCATTCTGTCAGAACTCCCAAACAAATTCGTCACAACCGGAAACGACCTCCGCCCGCCGTCCGAGACGTTCTCAAACAGCAGCGCCATTCCGCCACCGGGCTTTTTGGACTCCGCGTCCGTAATTTTGGATATTTCCAAATCCGCAGACACCGCGTCCTTGACGCGCAGCAGCTGCCCGCGCGAATCGAGAAGCTCTATAAACTCCCGAATGTCCGCAAAACTACTTTTCATCTCCCCACTCCCGCATTGTTCCGCCGCGAATCCCCATTGCCGACATCGTGCGGAAAGTGATAAAATCCACCAAGTCGTCGACGCTCTGCGGATTGTGGTAGAACGCCGGGCACGCCGGAAGAATCACGGCTCCCGCCTCCGACAGGGTCGCCATATTGCGCAGGTGGGTCAGCGCAAGGGGAGTCTCGCGGGGCACGAGCACGAGGCGCCGGCGCTCCCGCAGGGCGGCTTCCGCGGCGCGCACAATTATGTTGTCGGCCGTCGCCGCGGCACACTTGCCCAGCGTGTTCATCGAGCACGGAGAAACGGCCATCGCGTCGAAGTAGAAGGAGCCGCTGGCAAGCGGAGCGTCGAAATCGTCCGCCGCAAAGACGCGCAAGCGAGGCTCTTGCACTTCGCCGAAATCGGAGCCAATATGCGCCATGCGCATAGCCACGGCCTTGCGGACGTCCCCTACGCCGAGCTCGCGCGACATCACCTCTAACGCCGGGGACGTTGCCGCGCAATAGACGCTCGCGCCCTTCGCGGCCGCCAACAGGCGGGCCGCCAAATCTATCCCGTATATCGCCCCCGACGCTCCCGTCAGCGCGACGACAAACCTCAAGCCGCTATCGCAATCCATGTCCGTCATTTTAAAAATTCGGCGCAGATTCCAAACAAAATAACCGCCGACGCCCCGATATTTACATATGTAAACACCGCGTTAAGAAACTTCAATCCCCTCCTCAGCAGGGCGAGCCAGCCCGCGGCGTATCCGGCGCAAACCGCGCCCACGCACGCGAAATACGCCGTCCCGAGCCCGAATAAAACGCCGACCGCAAAGAACAGCCCGCCGGCCAGCGCGAAGGACGCCCCCGCAAATGCGAACGTCGCCCGAACGCCGAATACCGCCGGTATTGAGCACAGGCCGAAGGAAACGTCGAACTCCCTGTCCTGAAGCGAATAAAAGAGGTCGAAGCCGGATATGTGAAACATGAGCCCCGCGCCGAGCGCGACTATGCGCCAATCGAGGCTTCCCGCGGCCGCTATCCACGCGCCGATCGGCGCAAGCGCGAGCGCAAGCCCCAAAAAATAATGCGCAAACGCCGTGAAGCGCTTGGCGTAGGAATAGCCGAACAAAACCGCGAGCGCCGGGAACGACAGAAATCCGCACAGCCGATTTATCAAAAACGCAAAGGCGCAAAACGCCGCCGCGCTCAAAGCCGTAAAGAGCTTCGCGTCGGCGAGGGATATTTTGCCGCTTTGTATCGGCCGGTTTTTGGTGCGTTCGTTCGCCGCGTCTATCTTTGCGTCGGCCACCCTGTTGAAGCCCATGGCCGCCGCGCGCGCGGCCGCAAACGCCAAAATCGCAAGGCAGAGTTTCGGCGCGCCGAAAGCGAAACCCTCCAGACGCGCAAG
>CALXMX010000201.1 GCA_944389575.1 uncultured Opitutales bacterium | reverse complement strand
ATCCCCCGCGGTCGCAAACTGGCATGCGAACGCGCTGGACTACCGCAACTGGCAGGACATAGACCTCGTTTCAAGACCCTCGGGGGAGAACTGATGGCGGCGTACTTTCTCAAGAGGCTCGCGGGGGCGGTTCCCGTATTTCTGGCAATAGTGACGGCGGCGTTTTTCATGGCGCGATTCGTACCCGGCGGCCCGTTCGACAGGGAGCGCCCGGTATCCGCGGAGACGCTGAAGGCGCTGAACGCGTACTACGGCCTGGACGAACCGCTCGCCGCCCAATATCTGAAATACCTGGGAAACCTCGCCCGCGGAGATTTGGGGCCGTCCTACAAGTATCCCGGCTGGAGCGTAAACGAAATAATCGCGCAGAAGGCGGCGGTGTCGCTGCAACTTGGGGCGGCGGCGCTGGCGATAGCATTAGTTGCGGGGCTGCTGCTCGGATTCGGCGCGGCGGCGTTTGCCGGAACAAAATTCGGCGCGGCGCTTTCGGGAATGTCGCTTGCGGGGATATGCCTGCCGGCGTTCGTGCTCGGCCCGATTCTCGCGCTCATATTCTCGATAAAGCTCAGGTGGTTCAACGCGATGGGCTGGAATGAGCTTCCCTCAGACGCCGTATTGCCGGCGATTACGCTCGCGCTGTTCTATGCGGCGTGGATTGCGCGGCTGGCGCGCAGAAGCGCGCTCGAGGAGAAGTCGCGCCAGTATGTCGTCGCGGCGCGCGCGAAGGGGGCGTCGGAAGCGCGCATATATTTCGCGCACATTCTGCGCAACGCGATAGGGCCGGTCGTATCGTACATAGGGCCCGCGGCCGCGGGGCTGCTGACGGGGTCGTTCGTCGTCGAAACGATATTTCAAATACCGGGGCTTGGGAGGTTCTTCATCTCCAGCGCGCTCGACAACGATTACACCATGATAATGGGCTGCGTCATGGTCTACGCGGCCTTCATAATCGCATTCAACCTCCTCGCCGACATGCTCCTTGCGGCGATAAACCCGCGCGTGGCAAGGCAACTCGAGAAATGACATCGCTTCCAAAACCGGCCGCATTCGGCGACTCCCGCGCCCTGCCCAAGGCGCTGGCGGCCCTGCGCGCCGACAAATTGTGCGCGGCCTGCTGCGCCGTCACGCTCGTCGTCGCGCTGGCGTGCTTCTGCGCGCCGCTCATCGCCCCGTTTGCATACGACGCCCAAAACCTGTCGGCGGCCGCAACCCCTCCGTGTCTTCAGTACCCTTTGGGAACGGACATGCTCGGGCGCGACATTCTGAGCAGGATTCTGTACGGCGGAAGGGTGTCCTTCGCGGTGGGGCTGCTTGCGACGTTCGTCTCGATCGCCATAGGAGTATGCTACGGAATGGTCTCCGGAATGGCCGGCGGAAAGACGGACTCCGCCATGATGAGAATCGTGGACATAATCTACTCGCTCCCGTTCACGATATTCGTGATTTTGCTCATGATAGCCTTCGGGCGTTCGCTGTGGCTGATATTCGCGGCCATAGGCGCGGTCGAATGGCTGACGATGGCGCGCATAGTGCGCGCAATGACGCTTGATTTGAAATCGCGGCAGTTTGCGGAGGCGGCGGCGGTCTTGGGGCAGACGAAATTCGGAATAATGCGCAGGCACATATTTCCCAATCTGCTCGGGTCGGTGCTGGTGTGCGCCGCGCTGACGGTGCCGAGCGTTATGCTGTTGGAGTCGTTTTTGAGCTTCCTGGGGCTCGGCGTTCAGGCGCCTCTGCCCTCCTGGGGAAGCATGATAAAGGACGGCGCGGAATATATGGAGGACGCCCCGTGGATGCTCGTTTTCCCCGCGCTCGTATTCAGCGCGACGCTCTACTGCCTGAATAAAATCGGCGAGACGCTCTCGGAGGCCTTCGGCAAATGAAGAGGCTCGCAATAATCGGAGGCGGGGCGGCGGGAATGTTCTGCGCGGCAATGCTGGAAAATGCGCGCGGGCTGCGCATAGACGTCTTGGAACGCTCCGGCGCGCCGCTGCAAAAAGTTCTGGCCAGCGGCGGGGGGCGCTGCAATTTCACAAATCTGAAAATAGACTTTGAGCCGCCGAAAAACTTTTATCCGCGCGGGGCCTCGAAACTCCGCAAGCCCCTAAGACACTTCGGGGCGGCGCAATGCGCAAAGTGGTTTCGCGAAGCGGGAGTGGAGTGGCGCGAGGAGGACGGCGGAAGGGTTTTCCCGAAGTCGGGAAGATCCTCCTGCGTGGCGAGCGCGATTTTGCGCGCGGCAAAGGGCGCGCGGATTTTCACAAAAACCGCGGCCGTAGCCGTCTCGCGCCGCGGCGGAGAATACGAAGTGCTCGCGCGCTCCGAAGGCCGCGAAACGCGCCTCAAGGCCGACTTCGTACTGGTGGCATGCGGCGGAATTTGGACGAAAGAGCTGAAGCGTTCCCTCGAGGCGCTCGGACACTCCTTTGCGCCGCCGGCGCCAAGCCTGTTTGCCATGCGCATGGCGGGGGCGGACAAGCCCGGCTGGGAAAAGCTCGCCGGAATATCCGCGGAGGACGCGGCGCTGAAAATCGCCGCCGCGCCCGCCGGGGCTGAATCGGCGCGGGCAAGACAATTCCCGCGACGCGGCAAAATGGAAGCGGACATTGAAAGCGGCAAAGCGGAGACGGACACCGGGGACGCCGGCGCCGAACCGGCCCCGACAAAGCGCGGGCAAAACCCCTCAAACGCGCAATACCGCTCGCGCGGGGCGCTCCTTTTTACGCATTTCGGAATCAGCGGCCCGGCGGCGCTGGAATTGTCGTCGCGCGCGGCAAGGCTGCTGCAAGATTCCGAATACCGGGCCGAAATAACGGCGGATTTCCTGCCGTCGCAAACCCGGGAGCAGACCGCGCAATCGATAAGTAAGGCGCGCACAAATTTTGCCAGATCAAAACTAAAAAACGCAAATCCCTTCCCTATACCCGCGCGCCTCTGGGAAGGCCTGATTCTGCCAAACGCGGGAATCGACTCGGAAAAGACCTGGGCAAACCTCTCTAAAAGCGAGGGGAACAGCCTCGCCGAACAAATGCGCGAAACAAAATTCGAGTGCGTTGGACGCGCCCCAAACAAGGGAGAATTCGTCACCTGCGGCGGATTGAACTGCGACGAGGCCGACTTTTCCAAAATGGAAAGCAAAATCTGCCCAAATCTTTTCTTCGCCGGAGAATGCCTGGACATAGACGCCATAACGGGCGGATTCAACCTTCAGGCGGCGTGGACTACCGCAAAAATCTGCGCGGACGCAATAGCCGCGCGAATATGACTTATTTCGCTATTTAATCCGAACTGCGCCAACACAAGGCGAAATTATCCGCCGCGGGCGCGCCCGGCTTAAAAATCGGAACGCGCAATGCGCGCCCCCGCTTTCCTTTGCGACTTGCCCCAAACGCTTGTACAATGCGCAATGCCGGACGTGCGCGCGGGCGCGGCCGGCATTGCGCGCGCAGCAAAAAAATAAGTGGCAATTAAAACCCGCAAAAAAAATGCCGGGCCGCAGTGCGAAATATCCGCGCGCCGAATAGCGGCGCGTTCGGCGCGATGAAAGAATACCCGCGCGATATTTAGCCGAAGCAAAATTTCAACGCCCAAACGCGCGCATTGGACGAAATAAAAATGCTCCCCAAAAAACGCCAAAGCGCAAACTGCATCGGCGGGACAACCTGAAATTGTTTCAAAGCGGCCTCCCGCCTAAAGCGCGTACAAGCGCGCACAAACGCGCACAAACGCGACTACAGTCCCGCATTCCCGCAGCCCCGCGTTTCCGCATTTCAATTCGGCAACTTGGAGTTGGCAACTTAAGAATTGTCCAAAAGGCGCGGGGCGGAAAAAATGAATATGACCCTCTTCAAAACGGACAACGCGCAACCTGCACTTGCGAAAGATTCGCAAATCGCGAGGAATGCTCCTTTGCAAAGGAATGCTACCCCCCGCGCGCAATGCGATTTCTAATTATTCCAAAAGGACACCCCCTCCAAGACAGAATCTTGAGAGGGGGTGCTGTATATATGATGGGGGAGGAAAAATTCTTTAATTTATGGCGATAGTTTTGCCCATTTGTCCCTCCAATGCAAGAAAAATTTTTATTTTTTTTCACATTTTTTTAATGAAAAGTTCCTTCCCATTTAACATGAACAACTAAAAAACGCGCGCACCGAGTCTAAACCCAGCCCCAACGCATGTAAAATGTAAAAAAACTGCCATATTCGCACAAAAATTGCGCAGACGGCAAAAAAATTCCCTTCAAAAAATCCGTCCGCAATTTTCCGGACACATCGCCCTATGCCCGCGTCCACATAGCCTTACGCCCGCGTCCGATTCTTTGTATATTGCGCGGGCGGAGGCGCAAGCTCGGTCGCATCGGGCGGCGCGCCGAACGGGTGCGCCCTTTCAAAACATAAAAAAATTTCTCCCTGCGCGCACTCCGCCAAAGGACGGCGGCAAATTCCCTTCGACATTCCGCCGCTCTGACGTTTCGCCGCTTCGATTCCGCCGCTTCGCCGTTTCACCCCTTCGCCGCTCGACCGCTTCTTCTCTCCTTCGCCTCTGCCGCTTAGCCCTTTTCGCCGCTCCGCCGTCTCGCCGCGCAAGAGCCTGACGATTTCGGCAGTCAGATGCGCCCGGCGCATTCAAATGAGCGCCTAAAAAAATGCGTTAAAATTTTTTGCGCATCGCCAAATCCTCCGAAAGGGCGCCGACGATCCTGCGGCGATTTTTGCGTTTGAAGTGCGCCTTTAAGATGCAATAATAACCAAAATCATGAAATCGATAGACAGATTAGTCGAAATAATAAAACGCCTGCGCGCGCCCGACGGCTGTCCGTGGGACAGGGAGCAGACTCACGCCTCAATACGCGGGCACCTCGTCGAGGAATGCGCCGAGCTTCTGGAAGCCATCGACAAGCGCGACGACGCCTCCATGCGCGAAGAACTCGGCGACGTTCTGATGCACATTATGCTCCATGCGGAAATGGCGGACGAACAGGGCGCGTTCAAGTTCGACGACGTTGCGCGCGAACTCGGCGACAAGCTAATCCGCCGCCACCCGCACGTGTTCGGCGACAAGTCCGCCGCGGACAGTTCGGACGTTCTGAAAATATGGCAGGACGTAAAGAAAAGCGAAAAAAAGGCGCGCGCCGTCGGCGGTCTGTTCGACGGCATTGCTCCGCAGCTCTCCGCCATGCGGTTCGCGCTGGAAATAGCCAAAAAGGCCGACGCCCAAACGCTGGAAAACGCGCGCGCAAACGCCCTTCGCGACGAGGCGGAACTTGAGGCCGAACTGAAGCGCGCCTCCGAGCCGCCCGCGGGAACTCCTGCGGAATCCGCGCCGGGGAACGCGCCGGGGAACGCTCCGAAAAACGCGGCGAAAGGAGATTCAAAGGCCGCGCAGGAAACACTTCCGAAAGCGGCGCAGAACCCCCTCCTCAAACCCGCTTCCCCCGAAGCCGCTTCAAAGGCCGCGAAAAAACTTGCCGCCGCAAGGTTTGGCAGGCTGATGTTCGACCTGATTCTCGAGGCCGCAAAAAACAAAGTGGAACCCGAGGGCGCCCTGCGGGACTATATCGGCCAAATACGCAAAATATGCCGCTGACGCCGCCCGATGCCGCGCGCGAATGCGGCGAGTATTGCGCGCTATTTTGCGCGGCTCGCAAGAGCTTTTTTTAGAAAAATTTTTCATTAGATGAAGAACCACATTTTGAGCCTGAACGTAAACGGCCGCATGCGGGAAATACCCGTGCGGATAAAGAGCCGCGCGCGCGCGACGAGCTTCAGGCTGTGGATAGATTCGGACGGGGCGATTGCGCTGTCGAAGCCGCGTTCAAGTTCGGAGTCGGACGCGCTCAAATTTCTCGACAAAAATTCCGGGTGGGTCAGCGAGCAGCTGTCGGCGTGGAAGCCCAAGCTGAAGCTCTCCGAATGGCTTGCAGAAAACCCGCGCCTCTACGCGAACGGGCGGGAATGGAGCGTGTGGGTGGGGAAATCGCGCACTTCCCCGTTTTACGTGGCCGACGAAGGCAAGTCGGAAATAGCCTTCATGGCCGATTCCGAAGAGGGGCTGTATTCGGCGCTCTTGAAATTCGCCTCCGAAAAACTCTCCGAAGACGCGCGCGCGGCCGCGGCAAGAGCCGGATTGACATTCAAAAAGCTCACCGTGCGCGACCAGGGTTCGCGCTGGGCGTCCATGTCGACCAGCGGGACGCTCTCCGTCAACTGGCGCGTGCTGCTGCTGGAGCCGCGCCTGCAAAACTACATCATATGCCACGAGCTGGCGCACACGAAATTCATGGACCACTCGGTGTCGTTCTGGATTTTTCTGAACAAAATATGCCCCGGCGCAAAAAAGTTAGACGCGGGCGTCACGGCGATGTCGGAAAGGCTTTTTTCAATCGCGTAGCCCAAGAGGCGCGAGGGACGGGTCGCCCGCCGAACTATGCGTCGGCGATAAAACAGCCCTCGCCAAGCAGGCTTCTTACGCGGCATTTAAGCTCCGCGATTTTCCCCGCGTCCAAATCGTTCACTATGGCAAAGCACGCGCTTCCTGAACCGCTCATCATGGCCTGAACGCGAAAGCGCGAACGAATGTCTTCGAGCGCGATTTCTAAGGCCGGAAACTTTTTAAACGCCTCTATCTGCATGTTGTTTATAAGCGGCAGGCCCGAAATGCTCGGATTCTCAAGCCACTCGGACAGGCGCGCCTCAGCGAGATCCGCGTCGAAATAGTCGTCCGGATTAGCGCGCATTTGCGAATACGCCCAGGCCGTGCTTATGGAAAACTCCGGCTTAAAAATCACGAATTTTATTCTGCGCACGCATGCGGCCGCGCCCTCGAAAAGCTCAAAGACTTTCTCCCCCCGCCCTCGCATTACCGCGGGAGATTTTCTGAGAAACAGCGGGCAGTCGGAGCCCAGCTTTCCCGCAAGAGCCTCAAGCTCGCCCGCTCCCAGCGGGCTGCCGCAAAGCTCGTTGACGGCCTCCAGCGCGGCCGCCCCGTTCGAACTTCCGCCGCCGAGCCCCGCGCCCGCGGGCACGCGCTTCGACAGCGAAAACCTAAAGCGCGCCGGAAGCCCGCTGGCCTCGCGAAAAAGGGAGGCGGCCTTCATGACCAAGTTGCTTTCGTCGCGCGGCACACCTTCGGCGTCGCATTCCAAAAAATCCTCCCGCGCGCCGGGCGCGAGCAGTTCGGCGGAAAGCTCGTCGCCGAAATTTACGGGGGCAACCAGGCTCACAAGATTGTGGAAGCCGTCGGCGCGCGCGCCGGTTATGGCAAGCATCAGGTTTACCTTACAGGGGGAGAACTTCGCTATCTTCATCTAAATGTGTTGAAATGTTTGCGGCATTGTTGCATATTCCGTCCCGTATGTCAAAGCGGGATTGCAAATTGATTCTGGCGCTGGACATGCCCGAGAGAAACTCGGCGCTGTCCATGCTTGAAAAACTCCGGAACGACCTGGAATGGGTGAAAATCGGGCTGCAGATGCACTTGGCCTACGGCGCGAATTTCGTCAGGGAGGTCGCGTCTATGGGCTTTAAGATTTTCTTGGACTTAAAACTCTACGACATTCCCAACACCGTGGCGTCGGCGGTGCGCAGTTTGGAGGATTTGCCAATCGGCATGCTCACAATCCACGCCGAAGGCGGGCGCGAAATGATGTCGGCGGCGGCCGGCGCGGCGCGCCAAACGAACCCCGACCTGCTGCTGCTTGGCGTGACCGTCCTGACCTCGTTCGACGAAGCGGGTCTCGCCGAAACGGGGGTCTGCCTGACGCCGGCCGAAGAGGTCGAAAAACTCGCCAAGCTCGCCGTCGACAGCGGCCTTCGCGGGCTCGTGTGCTCGCCGCTCGAACTGGAGGCGCTCCGGAAAATCCTGCCCGCGCAGACGAAGCTTGTGACGCCCGGCATACGGCCGGCCGGCGGAGACGCGAACGAGCAAAAGAGAATCATGACTCCGGCGCTCGCGGCGGAAAAGGGCTCCGACTTCATAGTCGTCGGCAGGCCCATTCTGGCGGCGGAGAATCCGGCGGAGGCCGCGCGCGAAATAATCTCGCAGATTTCATAGCCGCCATGGACTGCGACTGCAAAACTCATCGCGCACCCGCCCGAAAAGCGCAAGCTTCCCGCGGCGCCAAAGCGGCCGCGGGGGGCGCAAACGCCGCAATACTGCTGGCGGGAGGAAGCGGCAGCAGAATGCGCGGAGCGGTCAAGGACAAAGTCCTCGAACCGCTCGCCGGCGTGCCGGTGCTAATCCACTCGCTGCGCGCGTTCATCAAGAGCGGCTCCGTCGCGGAGGCGGTTTTCGTCTGCCGCGACCGCGCCCAAGAGGCGGCTATACGCTCCGCGGTAAAGAAATTTTGCCCGCGCGCAAAAATCAAGTTCAAGTTCGCGCGCGGCGGGCGCGAGCGCCAGGACAGCGTGTTGAACGGGCTAAACAAAGTCTCCGACAATTCCGGGCTGGCCTTTATCCACGACGGCGCAAGGCCGCTCGTAGGCTCCTACAACATTCTCCGCTTTTGCGACTGCTCAGACAACTGCGGCGATCCAGCGCCGGCCGCGCGCGGGTGCGCCACAACCAAGCGCGCCCCCGCCGCGAATGCGGCCGAGGCCTC
>CALXMX010000200.1 GCA_944389575.1 uncultured Opitutales bacterium | reverse complement strand
CGGAATTTTCAAGATGTTCCGTCCGATACGAAACCAGCCTGACGGGAGATTCGCGCCCCACAAATTCGTCGGAAAATATTTTGTAGATTTCGGACGAAGACAGTTCCCTGCCCAACTCGTCGGCGCGCGCATTCACGAGGTCTCCCACCTGCTGATGCATGGCCTTCGGCAGGTCAAAGCCGAATTCCGAAGCCAGGACGTATGCCACTCCGCCCTTTCCGCTCTGGGAATTTATCCTGATTATGGCCTCGTAATTGCAGCCGATGTCCCTCGGGTCTATGAGCAGGTACGGAACCTCCCAATGTTCGAGGCGGTTTTTGCGCATTAAATCCATTCCCTTTTTTATGGCGTCCTGATGGGAGCCGCTGAACGCGGTGAACACCAAGTTTCCCGCATAGGGCTGGCGCGGGGGAACCTCCATTCGCGTGCACTGCTCGTAAATCCTGCGAATCGACGGAAGGTCGGAAAAGTCCAGATTCGGCTCAACGCCCTCGGCGTACATATTCAGCGCGACGGTCACGATATCGAGATTCCCGGTGCGCTCGCCGTTTCCGAACAGGGTGCCCTCGACCCTGTCCGCGCCGGCCATCAGCCCGAGCTCGGTCGCGGCGACGCCTGTGCCGCGGTCGTTGTGGGTATGAAGGCTTATCTCCACGCAATCGCGGTCGGATATGTTTCTGCACATCCATTCGATTTGGTCGGCATAGACATTCGGCGTATTGTACTGCACGGTCTCGGGCAGATTTACAATCAGCTTGTTGTCGGGAGTGGGGCGCCATATCTGCTTTACGGCCTCGCATATCTCCAGCGCGAAGTCCAACTCCGTATCGCTGAAGCTTTCGGGCGAGTACTCCATGCGGATTTTCGTCCCGGCGGCGGCGAACTCCTCCGCCTTCTCCTTGACCAACCGCGCCCCGCGGCGCGCTATCTCCACAATTTCCGGACGCTCCATTGCGAACGTCACCCTGCGCTGCAGCGCGGAGGTGCTGTTGTACAAATGCACTATCGCATTGCGGCAGCCGCGCAGCGCCTCAAAAGTTTTCTCTATGAGCGGCGCGCGGCTCTGGGTGAGAACCTGTATGGCGACGTCGTCCGGAATCAGCCCCCCGTCTATCAGGCGGCGTATGAAGTCGAATTCCGTCTGGCTCGCCGCGGGAAAGCCGACCTCTATCTCCTTAAACCCGATTTTCACAAGGACGTCGAAAAGCTTGAGCTTTTCCTCAACATTCATGGGAATTGCGAGCGCCTGGTTTCCGTCGCGCAAGTCCACGCTGCACCATATCGGCGCGCGCTCGATTTTCCTGTTTGGCCACTGTCTGTCTGGCAGGGATATTTCAAACCTGCTCCCGTATTTCTTTTTGCCGTCCATATTCATATTTCGTATTCCAAAAATTCAATTCCCGAAAAAAATTAAGCGCGAATCCGCCGGGGAATCGCGCCTTCATACATTCTTAAAAAACCGCCGCTAAGAGAGATTCCCCTTCCCTATGCCGCAAACGCTGTACCCGATTTCCATAAGAAGTCGGTGGTCGAGGCAGTTTCTCCCGTCAAAAATCCACGCAGGTTTTTTCATAGTCTTGAAGATTTTTTCGTAGTCGAGCAAAGCAAATTCGCGCCAATGTGTCAACAAAACAATCGCGTACGCCCCGTCGGCGGCCTCCTCGGCGCTTCCGCAAAACTCCACGCAGGGGTCGTCGGGCTCCGTGCCGAGATCGGCGCAAATCTGCTGCGGAGAAACCTTGGGATCGTAAAAGGCCAAATGCGCGCGCTCGTCCAGGAAGTCCCTGCATATGTCTATCGCCGGAGACTCGCGGGTGTCGTTCGTGTCCTCCTTGAACGCGAACCCGAAAATCGCCAGGCGCTTCCCGCGAATGTTGCGGAAGAGAGAATCTATCACCTTGCGCGAAAATCTCGATTTCTGGTAGGCGTTCATATCCAACACGGAGCGCCAGTATGAGGCGACCTCCCCCAAATGAAAGTGCTCGCACAAATACACCAGGCTCAACAAATCCTTCTTGAAGCACGACCCCCCAAAGCCAATCGAGCTTTTCAAAAACTTCGACCCTATGCGCGTGTCGCTGCCGACGGCCCTTGCGACTTCGTCTATGTCCGCCCCGGTCGTCTCGCAGAGCGCGCTTATGGCGTTTATCGAACTTATGCGCTGCGCCAGAAACGCGTTGGCCGTAAGCTTGCTCAGCTCGCTCGACCACAAGTTGGTCTTTATTATCTTGGAAGGCTCAACCCAGCGCCCGTAGAGCGACGACAGCATTTCCATCGCCGCCCTTCCCTCCTCGGAATCCTCGTCTCCGCCGATCAGAACGCGGTCCGGATTCTCCAAGTCGCGCATGGCCGTGCCCTCCGCCAGAAACTCGGGATTCGACAACACCTGGAAATTCATTCCGGACCCCGCCAATATCGACTTTATCACCTCGGCCGTGCGAACTGGCAGCGTGGATTTTTCCACAACCACCTTTCCGCATTCCGAAACCTCCGCTATCTTGCGGGCGCAGTTCTCGACCAAACTTATGTCCGACGCGCTTCCCGCGCCGTACCCGTAAGTTTTGGTCGGGGTGTTGACCGATATGAACACAATGTCGGCGGCCTTTATCGAGCCGTCTATGTCTGTCGAGAAAAAGAGATTTTTGCCGCGCACGCGCGATACGACCTCCGCGAGGCCGGGCTCAAACACGGGCAGAGAATCGCTGTTCCACGCAGCGATCCTGTCCGCGTTGATATCGACGACATCGACGCGCACGTCCGCACACTTGAGCGCTATCATCGCCATCGTCGGCCCGCCGACGTATCCGGCGCCTATGCAGCAAATTCTCATGCCGGCAGTCTCACTCCCTGACCAGTTTTGTCTTTGTGTCGAACGCGCCTTCGGGCACGCCCTGCTTTTTTGCGCGCTGACGCAGGCGCAGGCTCTGGAGCTTTATAAAGCCGGTGGCGTCGTCCTGGTTGTACTCGCTCTTTACGCCCTCCATGCTCGCAATCTTTTCGTCATAGAGGCTGTACGGGCTCTTTCTGCCCGCGCAAATGATGTTGCCCTTGTAGAGCTTGAGGCGGACCGTTCCGCTGACCTTGCGCTGGCTGTTGTCCACGAACGCCTGGAGAGCCTCGCGCTCGGGGGCGTACCAAAAGCCGTTGTAAACGAGCTCGGCATACTTGGGAATAAGGGAGTCGCGCAAATGCATCAAATCCCTATCCATGGTGAGGGACTCCATCTGGCGGTGCGCGTTTTCGAGAATCGTTCCGCCCGGAGTCTCGTACACCCCGCGGCTCTTCATTCCGACAAAGCGGTTTTCGACCAAATCCACGCGGCCTATCCCGTGCCTGCCGCCGATCTCATTGAGCGTGCGGAGAACGTCCGAAGGCTTCATTCTCTTGCCGTCAACCGCCACGCAATTTCCGTTTTCAAATTCAAGCTCTATGTATTGGGGCGCGTCGGGGGCGTCCTCCGGAGCGGTCGTCGTCTTGAACATCGACTTGTTTTCCGGAGTGGTCGGGTCAAACCACGGATCCTCAAGTATGCCGGCCTCGTAGGATATGTGGAGCATGTTTCTGTCCATCGAATACGGCTTCTTGGCGGACGCCTCGACATTTATTCCGTGCTCGCGGCAATAGTTTATCATCTCCGTGCGGCCGGGGAATTTCGTGCGGAACTCCTCCATTCTCCACGGGGAGATCACCTCCAAATCGGGCGCCAGAGCCGCATAGGTTATTTCAAACCTGCACTGGTCGTTGCCCTTTCCGGTGGCTCCGTGGGCCACATGCGTTGCGCCCTCGGCCTTGGCTATCTCAATTTGGGCCTTTGCTATGAGCGGGCGCGCAATCGACGTTCCTAAGTAATACTGCCCCTCGTAAACCGCATTCGCGCGAATCATGGGGTAGATAAAATCGGAGACGAATTCGTCCTGCAAATCAACGGTGTAGTGCGCCGAAGCTCCCGTAGCCTTGGCCTTCTCGGCAAGCCCCGAAAGCTCCTCGCCCTGCCCTACGTTAGCGGCAAAAGTGACCACTTCGGCATTGAAGCGCTCCTTTATCCATTTTACTATGACGGACGTGTCCAATCCGCCGGAATATGCTAATACTACTTTCATGATAAAAAAATGTTGCAGCAAAATTAATCCATTTCCGCCGCATTGAAAGCTTTTTTTAGCCCGTCGCAGGAATTTTCGCGGCGGATTCGCCCGCGGGCAAAATGGGCGCAAGTTTTGTAAAAAGCGAACCGCAACTTCGCGAAACAATCCGCAAAACAAGCATCTTTTTTTAAACAAGCTCCACTGCCGAATGCGAAAACGAAGCGCGGAGAGAGCGCCCCCCTTTCAAATCCGCTCTTGCGCCCCATTTATTTCTCCGCCTCTCTCCCGCGCCCAAAAACGCCGTTCCGCAAAAACACCGCCCCGCAAAAACGCAAATTGCAAAAATTAAGCTCCGCCGCAAAAATGCGGGTTAAAAAAATACTTCATTCAATTCGTCTTGCCGCGCACATGTAAGATGCGCCAATCTCGCATAGCCAAAAAACCCGCAAATGTCCACCAATTCAAATGCGCAACACGCACAAAGGCAACCGCACCAGCCGAGCGGACGCACTCCGCACGCTCTCCAAAAATTCGCACAAATGCACATAGACGACACAGCCTCAAAAACGCGAACGCGCATGGCGGCAATCCGCAAAAACCTCTAAACGGCGCGGCCGCGCACACGTAAGATGCGCCGGTCGAACGCGCAAAAAAAGCCCGCAAACGCTCCGCCGATTAAAAACGCGCAATTTCGGCGCGCGCGCAAATAGAATGCGCGCAAATCCCGAACGCAAACAAATCCCGAACAAATGAAGCGCGCGAACTGCAATCGCGCACCCCTTCATCGCGCGCGCTTCCCCCGACGCGCAAACTCTCAACGCGCAAGCCGCAAAAAGACTGCAATTAACCCGCGTTCTTTTTTACCAGCATGCTTATAATTGCCTTTTGTACGTGGAGCCGGTTTTCGGCCTCGTCGAAAATTATGCTCCTGCTGCCGCGCAAAACTCCCTCGCTGACCTCCTCGCCCGAATGGGCGGGCAGACAGTGCATGAACGCGGCGTTTTTGTTGGCGAGCTTAAAGAGCTTTTCGTTTACCTGATACGGAGCCATCTTGGCAATCCTGTCGGCCTTTTCCTCCTCCTTGCCCATGCTCACCCAGACGTCGGTATAAAGAATGTCGGCTCCCTTCGCGGCGGCGGCCGGGTCGGAAGTGAAGGAGTACGACGGCTTGAGCGAGGCGTCCGCAAACAGCTCGTCAAGCTCAGGCCCCGGTCGAAATTCCTCCGGGCCGCAAAGCACGACCTCCACCCCGAACATGCTTCCCGCAAGAGCCAGCGAATACGCCATATTACACGCCGTATCCCCGAAAAACACAAACTTTCTGCCCTTAATGGAATCCGGATTGGCCCCTTCTGAGCCGAAGTATTCCATCATCGTAAACATGTCCGCATAGCTCTGGCATGGGTGCAGCAAATCCGTAAGCGCGTTGACGACGGGCAGTCCGGAATGTTTCGCAAAATCGTCCACGACTTCCTGCTCGAACGCGCGGATTACGAGTCCGTGCAAATAGCGCCCCATGATTTTTGCCGTATCCGCGACGGTCTCGCCGCGCGACAGCTGCAAGTCACCCGCATTCATAACCATCGGGTGGCCTCCAAGCTCGTAGATTCCAGCCTCGAACGAGAGCCGCGTGCGCGTGCTTTTCTTGAAGAAAATCAGCCCCCAGCTCTGGCCCTTCAAGACGTCGAGCACGCCGGCGGCGCGCAGCCGCTTGTAGCGGGCGGCAAGCTCAAAGACTTCGCAGGCCTCGTCGCGAGAAAAATCCGTATCCCTTAAAAATGAACGTACCATGATAAATATGCTCCACTTATTGTTGTTAAGCGCGCCCCGCGCCTGCGGATTACAGTTCGGAGAGCGTCTTTTTGAATATGCGCAACGCCGCGTCTATTTCCGGCTTTTTCACATTGAGCGGCGGAAGGAAGCGCAGCGCGTTCGCCCCCGCGGGAATGAGAATCAGCCCGTTGGCGCGCAGCTTCGAACAGACGTCGGCATTTGAAATACCTTCGGCAAAAAGAACCGCGCGCATTAGGCCAAGCCCGCGGGTCAGCTTGATTTTTTCGGGGAAAAGCCCCGCGACCTCCTCTAAGCGGCTCCCCAAATACTCGCCCATTTTGAAAGCGTTCTCGCACAGGCGGCGGGAGTCAAGCTCGGCGATCGTCGCCAAAGCCGCCGCGCACGCGAGCGGATTTCCGCCGAACGTAGTCCCGTGGGTGCCAGGCGAGAATATGTCTTGAACGGGCTTGGAAAGCCATACCGCGCCTATCGGGAACGAACCTCCAAGCCCCTTGGCCATAGAAACCCCGTCGGGTTTGACACCGTACCGCTGACATGCGAGAAACTTCCCGCACCTGCCGAACCCGCACTGGACTTCGTCGAAAAGCAGGAGCGAATTGTGCTTTTTTGCAAGCGCCCTCAAGCCCTTCAAAAACTTTTGCGTCGCCGGAAGCACGCCGCTCTCGCCCTGAACGGGCTCGACCAAAATCGCGGCCACGTCGTCGCCCATGACGCTTTCAAAGCTTTCGACATCGTTGAAATCCGCGTAGGAGAATCCGCTCAGCAGAGGCTCAAACCCGTGCTGAATCTTCTTCTGCGCCGTCGCCGCAACCGCGCCCAGCGTGCGCCCGTGGAAGCCGCCGCGCGCCGTCACAATCCTGTACTTTTTCCCCTCGCCGGCGACCTTCGCCCCGTACAGGCGGGCGGCTTTTATGAGCGCCTCGTTGGCCTCCGTGCCGCTGTTGCACAAAAACGCCTTCCCCGCGCCTATTCGCTTGACGAGCGCCTCGCACAAATCCGCATTCGGCTTTGTGACGTACAGATTGCTGCAATGCGCCAGCTTTGCGGCCTGTCTTGCAACCGCCCTCACCCAGCGCGGATTGGAATGCCCTATGCTCGCCACCGCTATGCCCGCGCCAAAATCGAGATATTTTTTCCCCTTTTCGTCAAACAGCGCGCAGCCGCGGCCGGATTCCACGACAAAGTCCCGCGCCCCGAAATTCGGGGTCGCATATTTTTTTATTTTCTCAAGAGTCGTCATTTTTCCAAAAAAGAATTTTTGCGATTTTCCAAAGCGCCGTCAGTTCCCGACGCGGACAATCTCGGTGCCCACGCCCTTGTCGGTGAATATTTCCAAGAGCATGCTGTGCGGCATGTACCCGTCGACAAAGTGCACGCGGCGAACGCCTGCCCTCAGCGCCCTCACGCCGCTGTCCACCTTCGGCAACATTCCGCCTCCGATTACGCCCTCCTCCTTGAGGCGGTCGACCTCGCCCAGCTTTAGGTGCGAGATTAGCGAATCCGGATCCTTGGGATTGCGCATCAAACCCGGAACGTCGCAGAGAAATACGAGGCGGCGAGCCTTGAGCGCGGTCGCAACCGCGGCGGCCGCAACGTCCGCGTTGGTGTTGTACGGATGCTGGTTCTCGTCCAGCGCAATCGGCGACACTACGGGCGTAAGCCCCTCCGAAATGGCCTTCTTGATCAGCTTTACCTTCACGCCGTCGATCTTGCCGACGAATCCTAGGTCGATTTTTTCCCCGCCGGCGGACTCGGCATAAAGCTTGCTGCAACAGAGCACGTCGTTGCCAGGAAGGGATTTCGCCGCGCACCCGCACGACTGGAGAAGCTCGCATATCTCGCGATTTACGCGGTTGTTCAAAACGTCCTCGACGATTTTCACCGTGCGGGCGTCCGTGACGCGCATTCCGCCCTTAAATTCCGCGGACAGCCCCGACTCGGCCATGGCCCTGCTGATCGCCTTTCCGCCGCCGTGAACAACCACCACGTTTATTCCGACCGCCGCAAAAAACGCGATGTCTTGCGCGACCGTCGCGCGCACCTTCGGGTCGGGGTCGTCCATGAACGCGCCGCCGTATTTGACCACGAATGTGGAGCCGCGGAAACGCTGTATGTAAGGCAGCGCCTCTATCAGGATTCCTGCCTTCCTTGTCACTTCGCTGAAAAAGTCATTCATTCTATCACTCCATGAAAAATTGCGAAATGAAAACCGCTACTCGCCCTTGTTGAATATTACGTAGCCGTCGGTCAGATCCGTCGTCAAGATGAAGTCGGAGGCGCTTCCCATGTGCAAATCGAGGTTTACCGAAAAAGATTTCCGCCCGACAACCGCCTTCCAGCGCCTCTCGTTTTCCGACTTCACAACCCCGCCCTTCACCACAGCGACATCGCCGTAGCTCAAGTCGATTTTCCCGAAATCTATTCCCGTGCGCGCGTACCCGGCCGCGTCGGTTATCCTGCCCCAATTCGGATCGCCGCCGAACCACGCGCATTTGACGAGCATCGAATTGGCTATGCTGCGGCAGATTTTCTCCGCCTGCGCGCCGTCCCTCGCGCCTCGGACGTTGACTTCTATCACGCGCGAAATTTTTTCGCCGTCTGAGACTATCATGCGCGCAAGCGCGAGGCACACCCCGGACAGCGCCTCCGAAAACGCCTCCACCGAGTCGGGATCCGAAGCGCGCACCTGGGCGCCGCCCGCGCCGTTGCAGAGGCACAATACGGTGTCGTTCGTGCTCATGTCGCCGTCGACGCTTATGCGGTTGAAGCTCTTTTGCACCGCGCCCTTCAGGCACCTTCTGAGAAGCGGCTTTGAAATCTTCGCGTCGCATGCGATGAAGGCGAGCATTGTCGCCATGTTCGGCTCGATCATTCCCGCGCCCTTCGCCATTGCCGCAATCGTGAATTCCCCGAAGCTCCCGCGTACGCGGGCGGCGACGGTCTTGGGGCGCGTGTCCGTGGTCATTATCGCCCGCGCCGCCTCCTTGGCCGCGCGAGCCGAACGAGAAAGCCCGGCGTGCGCAATCCCGATTCCGCGCTCGATTTTTTTCATCGGAAGGAAGTCCCCTATGCGGCCAGTCGAGCACACGAGAACGCCGTCTTCTGAAACCCCCAATTTTTCGGCCGCCATCGCGCACGTCTTGCGCGCGTCGGCCAGGCCGCGCTCCCCTGTGCACGCGTTCGCTATTCCGCTGTGCGCGACCACCGCCGCTATTTTGCGCGCCGACTTCAAATGTTCGATGTCCACAATCACTGGCGCGGCTTTGACGTCGTTCGTGGTAAACACCCCGGCGGCGTCCGCGGGAATGTCGGAAACGACCATCGCCAAATCCAGGCGGGAAAAATCGTTCTTTCCGCGTATGTCGCAACCGGTGGCCGCAACCCTAAAGCCCTTCGCCAGAGTCAATCCGCTGACTCCGCAATCGATTTTGCAACTGTATGACTTCTTCATATTCATATTCGGGACGCCTTCCCGCCCCATGTCAATATAGGCATGCGCCAGCCGGCGCCGGCGCGGACTCCGCCGAAATCAGAGAAGCCCCTCCGTTTCGGCGAATCCGAAAATTTTATTCATAATCTGCACCGCCTGCCCGCTGGCGCCCTTGACGAGGTTGTCTATCGCGCTGCAAAGCACGAAGTTCGACGTGCGCGGGTCATACACGGCGGATATGTCGCACCGGTTGGTCCCGCAGACGGAGAGCGTGTCGGGGTAAGTTCCGCTGTCGAGGACTTTCACAAACGGGCTCGCCGAATAAAAGTCCCGCCAGACGTCGTAAACGGCCTGCGTCCCCGCACGCGCGGCGGGAACGGTGATGGTCGTTGAAATGCCGCGCGTCATGGGCGCAAGATGCGGATTGAACTGCACTACAACCCCGCGCCCCGCGGCGATGGAAAGCTGCTCCTCTATCTCGGAAAGGTGCCTGTGCTTCGGAAGGCCGTAAGCCTTCGCGCTCTCGTTGCGCTCGCAAAAAGAGTAGTCGACTGAAGATTTCCTTCCGGCGCCGGAAACCCCGCTATAACTGTCTATGACTATGTGCTCGGAACCGACAACGCCCGCGCGCAAAAGCGGCGTGAGCGGAATTTGAATGCTCGTCGGGTAGCAGCCCGCGCACGCGATCAGCCTGTCATCTCCGGAGACCTCGACGAGCTCGGGTATGACGTACTTGCCGCGCTTGAGCAAATGCGCCGCCGGGTGCTCCACGCCGTAGTACTCCCTGTAAACTTCAAGGCTGTTCAGGCGAAAATCCGCCGACAAGTCTATGACGGTTTTCCCCGCCGACAGCAGCGCGTCGGCATACTCCGCGCTCGCCCCGTGGGGAAGCGCCAAAAACCACACGTCGACGTCGGAGGCCGCCTGCTCCGCCGGAGACGATCCCGCAAACTTAAAATCCGCCGCAAGCAGATGCCGCAGCGCCGGCATGCTGTCCGCTACCGCCGTCCCCGCCAGGCTGCGGGAGGTCACCATCGCCAGCTCCACTCCCGGGTGGCGCGCAAGCAGCCGGACCAACTCCACCCCCGCATAGCCGGACGCCCCGGTTATGCCGACTCTCAATTTCTTAGACATCTCTTTCAAATTCCAAAAGCTTTCCGGAGCCCGCGGACATTCCGTTCGCAACGCCCCCTTGAGAAAAATTTGCGTTTTATTCCTTTTAAATGAAAAGTCCAACGTAAAAACGCCGCGTCCGCGAAAAATTTTCCCTCAAAAAATCCCGCATCTAAAGGCTGCCCCCAAGCGCTTCGCCGTTTTCCCGCCCGCTTGAACCGCGCAATTTGAGACGGTTTTTGACTAAGCGATCCCTCCAGGCTTTTTCCCCGCGCACGCGGAACGCGCCAGGACCTGCAAAACGCGCCGCGCAAAAATCCGCCATACCGAAAGCCCGTTACGCCAAAAAGTCCGCTCCGCCGGAAAAACACAAAAGCCCGACCGCTTTCGGAACGGAAGGGCTTTCGGAAAATCCGCCAAATCCCGCAGGCTTAACGCTTCGAGAATTGGAACCTCTTGCGCGCGCCGGGCTGGCCGGACTTCTTGCGCTCCTTCGCCCTGGAGTCGCGCGTCAAGAGCCCTTCCTTCTTGAGGGCCGCCCTCAAAGAGGCGTCGTACTTCTCAAGAGCCCTCGCCAGCGCGTGGCTGATAGCGCCCGCCTGGCCGACGGGGCCTCCGCCCTTGACGTTTATGTCCGCGTCGACCGACGAAAGCGCTCCGGCAACTTCGAGCGGACGCATTGCAATCATCGCCAGCTGGTCGGTATAGCAATATTCCTTTATCGGCTTGTCGTTGACAAGAATATTGCCGCTGCCCTGCGAGAGGCGCGCGCGCGCCACGGAAGTCTTGCGGCGTCCGACGGAAACAAATATCTCTGTATCGCTCATAATAATTGACTAAAAGTTGAAGGGTTGGGGCTGCTGGGCCTCGTGCTTGTGCTCCGGGCCGGCGTAGACGTGGAGTTTGAGCAGCATGTCGCGCGCAAGCCTGTTTTTCGGAAGCATTCCGCGAACGGCGTTCCGGATTATAAATTCCGGGCGGCGGGCGCGAAATTCGGAAAGCTTTATGTGCTTCTCGTTGCCGACATAGCCGGTGTAGAACATGTACTCCTTCTGTTCCTCCTTCTTGCCCGTCACGCGGATTTTCTCCGCATTGACGACTATGACGTGATCGCCGCAATCGACATTAGGCGTATAGCAGGGCTTATGGCGTCCGCGCAATACGTTGGCTATCTTGACGGCAAGACGCCCAAGCACCTTATCGGAAGCATCGACCACGTACCACTGCCTCTGCTCGTTCTTCTTTGCAATAGTTGTCTTCATTTAAACGATGTTTATAGTAGAGAGCCGACCGCTCCAGCCGCGTGAATCCGCGGGGTTAGCCGGCCTGTTTTAGACTGTGTGGTTATTTCGACCGCCCAAGCGAATGATCGGGGACGCCTTGTGAAACGGGCGATAAGCCGCGAATAACACAACAGTGCGCAAATATTGTCAAGAAGTTTTTTAATTTTTGGAGGCGTTTTTGCCGAAAATTTTTTTCAAAGGCCAATGCCCCGCGAAAAAAAAATGCCCCGCAAAAAAATCAGGCCTGCCTTCGCGATGGGCCGGAGCGGCGGCGCCATGAGGAAGGCCGGAGCGGCGTCAAGCGAAACGGCGTCAAGCGGCGAGGTACGGCCGCTATGGTGTCGGAAGTTGCGGCGGCCGGCGCGTCGAGATATAGGCCGAAGCGATATGACCGGAGCGGCGGCAGCCATTGTAGCAGCAGCTGGCGCGCGTATAGGCCGGAGCGGCGGCGATTATTGTCGCGTCGGCTATTGCGGCGTTAGCCGGCGCAATGTCGGCGCCTGTTGGCGCGGCGTCGGCTCTACGCGGGCAAGGCACAAAAAAAACGGCCTCCGCACAAGTCGGAAGCCGCGCAAAAAAAAATCCGAGACGCCGCAAATGCGAAGGCTACGCGAGCTCGGCGAGCTTTGCCTTCAAGGCGTCCTTCGTCGTCATTCCCGCCGCGCCCACGCGCTCCCCCTTGCGGAAGAATATTATAGTGGGAATGGAATGTATGCCGAAACGCTGCGCCAATTCGGGAGACTCGTCCACATTCACTTTGCAAACCGCGGCCGAGTCGCCCATTTCGTCCGCAAGCGCGTCGATCGTCGGCGCGAGCATCTTGCACGGGCCGCACCACGGCGCCCAAAAGTCGACCAAAACGGGTTTGTCGAGCGATATAACGGCGTCAAAATTAGACGAATTGAGGTGTTGAACTTTGTCTGACATAATTTTTAACTTTTTTGATTGTGACAGTCCAAGCGCGGCAAAAGTTCCGCCGTCCGCGCTCCGCCCCCGCGGGGAATGCAAAGCGCGCAGACATGCGGCAAAGCTCCGCCGGCGCCGAAGAACTAAACGTCGAGAATTATAAGCACCGCGAACGCTATCGCCACGACCGCCGAAAGCGCGTCCACCAAAACTGCGCCGGCCGAAGTACCCGACTTCTGTTCGACATGGGGCGCGGGAACTACGCGCGGAGCCGAAGTCGACCGCGCGCGCGGAACTGAGGACGATGCGGCAAAAGTTTTGGAGGTGTCCGCCTTCGGAAGGGAAATCGACGGGGCGGAAACGCCCGGCACGACGGATTCCGGCGCGGAGGGAAGCGGCGCCTTCGGAAGCGCGGGAGCCTGTGGCTCCGCAGAGGCCTCCTTGACGGAGAAATCCGGCTTGATGGCGTCTAAATTTTGCGTGGTTCCCGCATCGGGGGCGGGAGTTTTGTTTTCGTTGCTGTCTTCCATAGTTATTATTGCCAACCGCCGCGGGAGGCGGCACAAATTCAAGCGCGTCCCCCCGCCCATTGTTCCAATCTGAAATGTTGCAGTAATTATCCACAATCAAAATCCCATATCAAGCTTTTTTGTGTTGATATTTGCCCCGCCGAAAAAATAGTATGGACGGCATGATTGTAGATTCGGAAATAAAGTCGGCGGCGGAAAGCCTGAACAGGAGAATGTCGCAGTTATGGAGGTTTCTTTGACCTGCCGGCGAAGTTGTCGGAAATAGAGAAGCTGGAGCGCGAGATGTCCGCGCCCTCGTTTTGGGACAGTCAGGCGCAGGCGCAAAAGACGGTTGCGGAACTTGCGCGGCTGAAAAGAATCGTAGAGTCGTCGCGGGCGTTGAAGGCCTCGCTGGACGATTTTAACGCGCTCATTGAGCTTGCGGAGGATTCGGAGGACGACCCGTCGCTTGCGACAGAACTATCGCAGGAGGCCGCCAAGCTCTCCGAAGCCTTCGACAAGGCGGAAATAGAGTCGTTTTTGAGCGGCCCGCTGGATTCCAACGGAGCCATTGTCACCATACACGCCGGCGCGGGCGGCACCGAGAGCTGCGACTGGGCCGACATGCTCTTGCGCATGTACATGCGCTGGTGCGAAAGAAACGGCTACAAGACGGAAATAGAGGACATTCAGGAGGGCGAGGAGGCCGGAATATCCCGCGTGACGTTCCGGATAATCGGCGCAAACGCGTACGGCTACGCAAAGGCCGAACGCGGAGTGCACAGGCTCGTGCGAATCAGCCCGTTCGACTCTAACAAGCGCCGGCACACGTCGTTCGCGTCGGTGGACGTGATAGCGGAAATAGAGGACGACATCGACATTGAAATCAAAGACGAGGACATTAGAATAGACACGTACCGCTCCAGCGGCAAGGGCGGCCAGCACGTCAACAAGACGGACAGCGCGGTGAGGATAACGCATCTCGAAACGGGGATAGTCGTCTCCTGCCAAAACGAGCGCTCGCAGCTGAAGAACAAGCAGAGCGCGATGAAAATACTCAAGAGCCGCCTGTACGAAAAGCGGCTCGACCAGAAGCGCGCCGAAATGGACAGGTTTTACGGCCAGAAGGGAGAAATTTCCTGGGGCAACCAAATACGCAGCTACGTGTTCCAGCCCTACCAAATGGTAAAGGATCTGCGCACCGGCGCGCAAACCGGAGACGTCCAGGCCGTAATGGACGGCGATATCGACATGTTCATAAGCGCATGGCTGCGCGCCGGCTGCCCGACCGCGCGCAATAAGAACTTCGCCGAGGAAGAGGAATAGCACGCGCCAAACGCCGCTTCAGCGCAGACGCGTTTCGCAATCCTTCCGCGCGCATTTCGCAACGTACTCCCGCGCGTGCGAATCAATATATTCAATTCCCAATTCTTCCCGCGCAGGACGCCGGACCGACGCGCACGCCGCATTCGCATTGCGCAAAACTACTGCATACGCGCGTCAAAGCCGCGCGCATTTCATTTTGATTTCAGCGCGAAAACTCCGCACATCACACCAGCCCGCATGCATTTCGCAGCGTTCCCTCCCCGCTCATTTCGCAACGTTCCCTCCCCCACGTGCGCGATATGCCAATTTATCCGCGCGCATTTCGCCTTGCGTTTACCGCGCAATTCTAAAAAAATAATTTGCCAATATTTTGCTAAGCGCCAATAATGCTCAAATAGTGTAAAAAAATGTTTGAATGGCAGATAAAACCGCCTGCGAAAAAATCGGCGGGCTCTGAGCGAGAAATCAGAACCGGCGACCGCGTCGTGTGCGCGGTATTCGCGGACGAACTCGGGAATCTCGACAGGCTGGACTTTCTCAAAGACGAATTCGACGCCTCAAAAATACCCGGCAGGCCGATCGGCAAGTGGGAGAGAGTCGTCAACGACGACCCGGACGCCGACGAGCGCGCCGCAAAGAAAATCGCCCTCGCAAGTTCGGAGGACTTTTTCATATCGCTTTTCGACAACGCCGTCGAAGTCGAGCAGACCGACGCAATCAAGCAGATATTCGCGCTGCTGCTCGAGCGCAAGAGAATCCTCCGCCCCATCGGAAGGCCGTCGCGCGGATTTCAAAGATACGTCCACGCGGCGACAAAGCGGGAATTCGACGTCCCGCAAAAAAGCATCGACGAAGAGCTCATACTCAAAATACGAACCCAGCTTGCCAGCATAATAATTTAACGCGACAACCTAAATATCGACATGAAAAGGCTTATACACACCGCACTCTGCGCGCTCGCGCTCCTCGGCGTATCGGGCTGCGAGGACGAAGACATGAAACTTATAACCTTCCACATAGCAAACGCGCGCGGCGTGCTGGCGGGGGTTTCAAGAACGAGCGAAACTATGCCGACAAGCGGCTTTTCCGTCGTGTCGAAAAACGAGCATTTCATGTACAGTGGAGATTTGGTCGGCGTGCAGCTCGGGCAGGTTCGCCTGCCGGACAACTCGCGAGAGATAGGCTTCATATTCCAGTGCGACAACCGCGGAACGACGCGCCTGTTCCAGGCCACGGCGGCAAACATGGGCGCCTTCATAGTCGTCAAATACAACGGCGAAACAATAGGATTGCGCCAGATAGACATGGCAATATCTGACGGAATACTGTTCGTGGTAAGCGAATGCCCGCCGGACACCGATTTGCACAAGAAGGTCGAAGAAATGAACAACGACATAAAGAGCGTAAACGAGTTCAAGGCGACCTTGAAATAAGATGCGCCCGCTAATCGCAATTCTCCTGTCGCTCGCGGCAACGGCGGCAGCGCGGGAAAGGCTGGCCTGGCCGACCGAATCGAGGGAATTTGCCAACGGCGCCCCGTACACCGAATTTATCCAGCCCACCGCGTCGGGGACGCCCGAAAGCGGCCTCTTCGGCGACGTGCGCAACGGCGGATACAAATTTCACGAGGGAATCGACATCAAATCCGTGCGCCGCGACAGGAGGGGCGAGCCGTTGGACGACATTCTCTGCGCAATGGACGGCGTGGTCAAATGCGTCAACCGCATAGGCGGAAACAGCGGATACGGCCGCTACATAGTCGTTTCTCACCCGCAGCTCGACGTGGAAGTTTACACGCTGTACGCGCACCTTTCGGAAATAGACGCCGCGGCCGTTCCGGGCGCCGCGGTCAAATCCGGACAGCGGCTGGGAAAGATGGGGAGAAGCGCAAACTACGGAATAGGCAAACAGCAGGCGCACCTGCACTTTGAAATAGGGCTTAGAATTTCCGATTCGTTCGATACGTGGTACAGATCAAAACGCTACAAGGAGCGCAATTTCTTCGGAAACTACAACGGAATGAACCTCACGGGTTTCGACCCGCTGGACTTTTTCAAAAAGGCCGCGGCTGGAAAGATATCCAACGGCATTGCGGAGCATATTTCCGACATGCCTACCGCGTTTGTGGCGCGCGTCTATACAAAAAAGACGCCGGATTTTGCAAAGATGTACCCCGCCCTCTGCGACTTGTCCGGCCGCTCCGGAGCCTGGGACATACACATGACATGGTTTGGGCTGATAAAAAAAATGGAGCGTCCGAAGGACATTTCAAAAAGCTGGAGAGAGGGCGACGTTGAAATAATAAAGGTCAATCCTGCGGAGCTAAACAGGAAATGCCGCAAGATGCTAATCAAAAATCGCAAGGGCGAATACAAGCCGAACGAGGCGTTCAAGGAGTTCCTGCGCGCAGTATTCATATGACGCCCGCGCGGCGCAAGGCTCGCGACCAAAGGCCTGCGGCGCACAAACTAAATTCCTCCCGCAATACTTAAAACCTTGGCGAAAAATTGCGGCCGCCCGCACCCTACAAAAAGATAAAAACTTTCGCCGCGCAACGGCAAACCCGCAACACAAAAGCAAGAGCGCAAAGGCAATCGCGCCAAACAAAAAAAACGGCGCAAAGCAATTCTATCAACGCCTCCAAAAAACACCTCGCCTACCGCAAGCGCGGCAAGGAACAAAGCCTCAACGCGCAAAATAATTTTTGTGCATCTGCCAGCCCGCGCGAAAAATTCCCCCGCGGGACTTAACCGTCCGGCAAATGAAATCCAACAGCGCTTTGTCGCCCGCACGCGACCATTCCGGGTGCAGCCAAACGGCTCTCGCATTCTTAGCAAAAGACAGTATCTCGTCGTAGCGCGGCATGTCCGACGGCTCCGAAATCGTAAGCTTGATTTCGTCGGCGCGCGCGACAACCGAAGGTTCGGCGCGCGCAAAGAGCTTTGGGCTCGCCGCGACCCAGTCGAACGCCGCCTCCGACTCGTCGAGAGGCAGAGTCGCGGAAGTCTCCAAATGCGCCGCAATACCCGCCGATTTCAATCCCTCCACGAGCGGCGCAAGGCCGAACATGCACGGCTCGCCCCCGGTAATCACCGCCATTTTCGCGCCTGACTGCGCGGCATCGGCGGCCAACTCAGAAACCGGCAGACTCTCGGACGGCTCCCCATTCCAGGCGTACTTTGAATCGCACCACGGGCAGCGCACATTGCAGCCGAACAGCCGTATAAAATAGGCCGCGCGCCCGCAATGCAGGCCCTCGCCCTGTATGGAAAAAAAACGCTCGCTCAGCGGATAGAGTTGCATGCGGCACTACGCGTCGGCGGAGTACTCCGCGGAGTTTTTCTTGTCTTCGCTCACCCTAACGGAGTGCACGCGCACGCGGTTGGCGGTGCGCTCGCGCACGAGGGCGTCAAACACGCCGTAGAGGTGTCGCGCCAATCCTTCGCAGGAACACTGCTCCACAAGATAAATTCTCCACGCCTGCGGAGCGGCGGCCACAAGAGCCTCGCGGAGCGGATCGTCTTTGGACAGCACGCACGCGTGGTCCAAATGCTCGTCAATCCACCCGCCTATGAATTTCAATTTTCCAAAGTCCACCACAAATCCGTTTTCGTCGGGAATGTCGCAGGCGAAAGTCAGCGTTATGTCCCAGTTATGGCCGTGCAGAAAAAAGCACCGGCCGTCGTGCAAGTGCTGGCGGTGGGCAAAGGGAATGTCGAAGTAGGTCTTGGAGCACGTCAGCATGATATTTCCTCCAAAAAGCGTTCGTAGTACAGCGCGCCGCGGCGCGCCATCTCGAGCGAAAAGCTCTCGTTCGGCGCGTGAAGGTTGTCGCCCGGAAGGAACAGCCCGAGCATGAGGCAGTCCAAGCCCGTCTCGCGCTTCAGGTCGGAAATCAGGGGAATGCTGGCGCCCTCGCGCAAAAATATGGGGCTGCAACCGAACACCTCCCGAACGCACTTTTCCATCGCGCAAAACGCCCCGGCCAGCTTCGGCGAAGGCGGGTTTTTCGGATCGACAAAATAGGGCTCCCCGTACGATTCGCAGTCGGAAAATTCGACCGACACCGCCGACGGCGCGCGCTCGGAAATAGCCCGCTTTGCAAGTTCCAAAAGCCTCCTTATATCCTGCCCCGCCGCCGCGCGGCACGATATCTTGCAAAAGCACTCCGAAGGTATGACGGACTTTACCCCCTCGCCCTGGTATCCGCCTCCGGCTCCGGTAAATTCAAGCGTCGGTAGCGCGCGCAGCGCCTCGTCGGGCTCAAATCCGTTTTGGGCGTAAAACTCTTTTATCCCGAGAAGCTTTTTCGCGGCCTCTGTCGCAACCGGCGACTTTTTCATCTCCGCGCGTTCCCAATCGCAAAGGCCGACTATCCCGTCGTAAAAATGCGGTATATTGACAAGCCCGTCCGCCCCGTGGAGCGACGCGCACGTCTCAAACATGGCCTGAAGAGGATTGTAAACCACCCCGCCGTACATGCCAGAATGGACGTCGACATTCGCGCCGACAAACTTGACTTCAAACGAAGCCGTCCCGCGAAGCCCGACCGTCGCCACAATTTTGTCCGGCGCCGCGCTCGACGTATCGCTGAGCGCCATGAAGTCGTACCCCGCAAGCTCGTCGCGACGCCGCGCCATGAAGTCCGCCATACTTGGGCTGCCTATTTCCTCCTCGCCCTCCAATACGAACCCGATGTCTATCGGCGCGCCGGGATTTTTCTCAAGAAAGGCGAGCATGCCGGCTATTATGCAGGAGAACGGCCCCTTGTTGTCGGCCGTTCCGCGCCCGAATATTCTGCCGCCTTTCGCGACGCACTCGAACGCGGGCGTGTTCCACTTTTGCGCGGGATCCTCGGGCTGGACGTCGTAATGCCCGTAAAACAGCACGCGAGCCTTCGGCGAGCCGCCGGAACACTTGCGCTCGGCGAACACTATCGGGTGCAGGCGCGTCGGAAAAATCTCCGACTCAAATTCCCACGACTTGAACGACGCGTCCAAAAATCGGGCGCACGCCGCAGTCTGCCCCGCGCGCGAGCTGTCCGCCGACACGCTCTGAAAGGACACCAATTCCGATACAAAATCTACATAGTCGAATTTCATTGCAACCGCCCTGTTCGAGCGCGCCCCGACGCTCCGTTTTTTTCCCGCCGCCGCCCCGGACGCAACGCGCGCCCGAAGGACAAAAAAGGCGGAGCCCAAACTGTTCCGGCGCCGCCCCCCGACAATGCCAACGCCCCGCGCGTCAGCGCCGATTGTACGCGCGCAGGTTCTTAGCTATGGCGTTGAATATCTGCTGGCTCTTCATGAGATTGCCGTCGCCGTAGGAAATTTCCACGCAAACTTCGTCGTTCGGCAGCTGCTTGAGCGTCACCACTATCTGAACGTCAAGCTCGGCGCGCGCATAGACCCTCCACGTGTTGTCTCCGGGAATCTGGCCGACGCGGAAGAACTTCATGTCGCGCTCAAGCGCAATGTTTGTCGATTTGAAAACATTGTTTATCGTTCCCGGCAGCTTTCCGGAGAACGTTCCGGAAATTTCGTCGTAAGTCGCCATCGGATTCGCCGTAGAATCCACAACGACGTTTGTGGTGCACGAGCACAGCGCAAATGCGCACGCCGAAAAAAAGACAGTCAGATATTTCTTCATAATGGCGCATATTCTTTCGCAATTTCGCCATTTTGCAACACTAATTTATCGCCCGCAAAAAACGAAACTGCAAAAAAGCCGCCATTAAAAAAGCCCCTTCAAAAAGCCCCTTCAAAAAGCGCCTTCCGCACAGGCGCAAAGCCCGCAAGACCCTCAAAATCCGCGCCCCCGCACCCAAATTTTTAAGGGCCTCAAAAAAACCAAATTGCAACCTCTCGCGCGCTCCCTTCCAAAATTCCGCCGGCAGGCCATACCCGTTGCCACGCCGCCGCAAATCCTACCCATTTCGCCGCCCACACGGCTCGTGCAGCCTCCCTGCGCGGCGCAAAAGAAACGCGGTTCGGGACGCCCCCGAACCGCGAAAAACACCAAGTTAAAAAAATCCTCTCAGGGGCTTATGAGGCCTACGCTCCGCAGCCGCCGTCCTTGAATCCGCAGTCGCGGCAGGAACGGCACTTCCCGTCGAATACGTACGCGTACGAATGGCAACGCGGACACGTAAGCGCGCTCCCCATCGCCCCG
>CALXMX010000199.1 GCA_944389575.1 uncultured Opitutales bacterium | reverse complement strand
GTGCGGTGTATTGTGGGGGCGGGGGGAGGCGGATGAGAGTGAATGTCGTGAGTGTCGCCGCACTGAATGAAATTTCGGCCGCTGGCCGGATTTACCAGGCGCGACGGATCCATGTATTTTGTCCACTCGGCAATATCCTTCGTCTTGAACTGCCCCCAGCCCTCGTTAAAGGGAACCCACACAACTATGCAAGGATATGAGCGGAACGCCTTGATAATCTCGCTCCACTCCTTGCGGTAATTTTGCTCGGATTGAACCGAACGCCGGTTTACCTCCATCTCGGGCGAAATCATGTGCTCCTGCGACCACTTGGGAGATTCCCCGCCGCTTGGCATGTCCTGCCAGACCAACATTCCGAGCCTGTCGCAATGGTAGTACCAGCGCGCCGGCTCTACTTTCACGTGCTTGCGAATCATATTGAAGCCGAGCTCCTTCGTTTTCGCTATGTCGAAAACCAGCGCCTCGTCCGTCGGCGCCGTATAGAGTCCGTCCGGCCACCAGCCCTGGTCCAGGGGGCCCATATGGTAGAGGGGCTTGTTGTTGAGCGCCATACGCTGCCAACCGCCAACTTTTTGGATCGATATTTTCCGCATGGCCGCATAGCTCTTTACCGAATCGAGCGCCTTTGAATCCGGAGACAGAAGATCCACCTTCAGCCCGTACAAAAACGGAGAGTCGGGAGACCAAAGTTTCACGTCGTCCGGCGCCTTCAGCAAAAATTCGGAGTTCGCAGACGCTTCCGCCGACGACACCTCCTTGTCGCCGTCCAAGAGGGAGACTTTCACCTTTCCCGAAGATGGAGACTCCACAAATATTTTAAAAGCCTTTGCGTCCAAGTCGGGCGTTATGCGCAAATCGGATATCCAATCCGCAGGCACGGGTTCGAGCCAGACCGTCTGCCAAATGCCGCTCACCGGCGTATAAAAAATCCCGCTCGGCTTTTTTCTCTGCTTGCCGCGGGGAATATAGGAATCGTTGGTCGGATCCCAAACCCGAACTTCCAAAACGTTCTCCCCATCTTTGAGGGCGTTTGTTATGTCGAAGGAAAACGGGGCGTACCCGCCGGTGTGCGTTCCGATTTTAATTCCGTTCACCCAGACGTCGGCCAGCCAATCCACCGCGCCGAAATTCAGCCTGACGCGATTCGGTTTCCAATCGGCCGGCACTTCAAACGAGCGCCGATACCAAAGCTCATTGTCCTTGCCGAGCTCCTTCATCACGCCCGACAGGCTCGACTCCACCGGGAATGGCACGAGTATTTCCCCGTCGAACTTTTCCGGGCGCGCGGAACCGTTTGGAAGTATCGCGTAATTCCAAAGCCCGTTCAAGTTCAGCCATCTATCGCGCTGCATTATCGGGCGCGGATATTCCGGCAGCACGTTTTTGGGATCGACCTTTGAAGCCCACTCGGTCTTTATCCTGTCCCCCGCGGGTTTCCAATCCGCGTTCAAAGCCCCCGAAAACAGCGCGGCGGCCGCGGCGAGCACAATTACCTTTCCCATGCGAATCATATATTTGCCTTTCATTGCGTTAAAATGAAAATTGTTTTCAAATTGAAAATTTTTTAATCTTTGCCTCCGTCGATTACAAGCATTTTTTTACGCTTAACCGAGGGTTAACCGAGCGCGCGCGGAAAACACCTTCGCGTTGACAGAAAAACTCCGGGCTAATTTCTAAAAAAATGCCGCCGGTCGCCGCGATAGCGAGATTTCTAAAAGGCGTCCCCGTCCGGCCAACGCGGGAACGCCGGCGGGCGAGAGCCCCCCTGCGCGGAGTGCCGGGCACAGTGTGAACCAAAAGACATAAAGAAAGTTTAAACAGCCTTAAATGGGTTTAAATAGTCTTAAATGGAGAATGATGAAAATAAATAATGCAATTCAACGCCGTCCGCGCCGAACGGCTAAACATAAAATGAACGGCGACGCCCTGCGGGGAATAGGTACCGAGCCGCACACGCCGCACAATTATCGGCTCGCTGCTAAAACCCATTCGGGGTGTGCCCGGCGCATCTAAACGCGTCTCCGGCTTGTTTTCATTCCTCATTTTAATTACTCGTTAAAGAGCGGCAAAAACTCATTTTTTCAAAAAAATAGCCAAACGTATAGCGCAATTATATCAAACCTTTTGGGCGCGATACAATAGAAGCGGACAAATATCGGCATGCAAAAAAATTTCCAAATCCAATCCGCAACGCATAGATTCCCGCGCGCACTCTGCCGACGACCCGCGCCTATCCACCCCCATGCGAAATAGGCGCGCGAAACTTTTTTAAACGCTTCAATTCCGCGCGTCAATTTCAGCGCGTCTGAGACTCGGCGCGTTCCGATTCAGCGCGCAAAACAAAGCTCAGGCAAGCCACTTTTCAAAGTAGGGCGCCGCGCCAAGCGGTATGCTGGCGGACATCTCGACGCAATCCGGCAGCGCCTTTTTTTCGGCAATCGCGCCGACTTCGTGGACGCGCGCAATCGCCGCGCTCTCCGAATGGGGAATTTTCAGGCGCATAAACCTGGAGCCCGAGGCGACCATTTTCTCAAGGGCGGCGCGCAGCTCTTCGATATTTTCGCCGGTCTTTACGCTTATCCAAACGCCTTCCGGGCAAAGCGAGCGCAGGCAGTGGAAATTATGCGAAGAGGACGGAACATCGGCCTTGTTGAACACGGTGAGGACGCGCTTGCCGTCCGCTCCAAGTTCGCCCATAACGCGCATGGTCGTCCGCATGTGCTCTTCCGCCGCCGGCGACGATGAATCCACGACATGCACGAGAAAATCCGACACGAGAGCCTCCTCAAGAGTCGCCTTGAAAGCCTCCACAAACTGGTGCGGAAGGTTGCGGACAAATCCGACGGTGTCCGTCAGCAGCAGCGTTTTTCCCCCGGGAAGGCGCATGCGGCGCGTGGAGGGGTCCAGCGTGGCAAATAGCTTGTCCTGCGCGAGGAGGTCGGAGGAAGTCAGCAGGTTTATCAGCGAGCTTTTTCCCGCGTTCGTATAGCCCACCACCGCCGCGCTGGGAAGGCCTGCGCGCATTCTGCGCTTGCGCTGAACGTCGCGCGAAACGCGAACCTGCGCAAGTTCCCTTTTGAGCTTTGCAATCTGCTCGCGCACCGCTCTCCTGTCCAACTCCAGCTGGCTCTCCCCACCGCCGCGCTGAGTGACGCCGCCGCCGCGCTGGCGGTCGAGGTGCGACCACGCCCGGCGAAGCCTCGGCAGCGCGTACTCCAGCTTCGCAAGCTCCACTTGCAGGCGCGCCTCGCGCGTATTGGCCCTGGCGGCAAAGATGTCCAAAATAATCTCCTGCCTGTTGACGACCGGCATTTGGGCGGCGGCCTCCCAGCTGCGCTGTTGCGCGGGCGAAAGCTCGTCGTCGACTATGATTATGTCCGCGCCAGCCTCCTTCGCCTCGCGGATTATGAGAGACAGCTTTCCGCTCCCCACAAAATACCGCGCGTCAATCTGCCTGAGCTTTACAACCGACTTTCGCGCAACCTCTATTCCTAGATTTTGCGCCAGTTCTCCAAGCTCGTCGACAAGTCCGGCTGCCTCCGCCTCCGACTTCTCTCCCGCGGCAATCCCCACGAGAGCTGCGCGCGCAGCACCGCGGACTAAAGTTGCGTCAGCGCAATCCATAATACTCCGCCGCCGCGCGGAAACAAACAGGCAAATTTCGCTCTCATCTGTAAAATACTTTGCCGGAAATCCGCCCGCCTTGCAACGTTTTTCGCGCGCCTTCCCCCTCTTCCCCGCCGGCCTTCCAAACGCAATTCCGCGCGCCGCCCGCGCAATTCGCGCGCAATCCGATAAAAATTTTCTTGAGCATGCCGCTACATGCGATACGCTGAATTTTTTTAAATTTACGAATATTAATCAAAGCCATGAAACCGAAAAAAGTTGCTATACTCACAGCCGGCGGGCTCGCTCCCTGCCTCTCGAGCGCGATAGGCGGGCTGATCGAACGCTACACTGAAATAGATCCGTCCATAGAAATAATATGCTACGTGGGCGGATACAAGGGACTGCTGCTCGGCAACAGCATTAAGGTGACGCCCGAAATGCGCGAAAAGGCGCATATTCTCCACCGCTTCGGCGGCTCCCCGATAGGCAACTCGCGCGTCAAGCTGACCAACGTGAAGGACTGCCTCAAGCGCGGGTTAGTCAAAGAGGGCGAAGATCCGCAGAAAGTCGCCGCAGAAAGGCTCGTAAAGGACGGAGTGGACGTCCTCCACACGATCGGCGGAGACGACACCAACACGGCGGCGGCGGACCTGGCGAAATTTTTAAAGGAAAACAACTACGAACTGACAGTCATAGGCCTGCCCAAGACCATCGACAACGACGTCTACCCGATACGCCAGAGCCTCGGCGCGTGGACCGCGGCGGAAGAGGGGGCAAAGTACTTTGCGAACGTCGTCGGCGAGTGCGGGGCGAATCCGAGAATGCTCATAATCCACGAAGTCATGGGGCGCAACTGCGGCTGGCTCACGGCGGCGACGGCGGCAAAGTACCACAAGAGCCTCGACGCACTCGAGTGGGCTGATGGATTGGGGCTCTCAAAAATGCGCCGCGACGTGCACGCCGTCTATGTGCCGGAGCTTGAAATCGACATTCCCTCCGAGGCCGCGCGCCTCAAAAAAATCATGGACGAACACGACTGCGTAAACATCTTCATCTCCGAAGGCGCGGGGGTTAAGACGATTGTCGCCGAAATGGAGGCCCGCGGCGAGGAGGTTCCGCGCGACGCATTCGGCCACGTAAAGCTCGACGCGGTGAATCCCGGAAAATGGTTCGGCAAGCAGTTTGCCGAAATGATAGGAGCGGAAAAAGTGCTCGTGCAAAAGAGCGGATACTTCGCGCGCGCGGCCGCCGCCAATGCCGACGACCTTCGCCTGATAAAGAGCTGCACCGACCTCGCCGTCGAGTGCGCCATGCGGCGCGAGGGCGGAGTGATAGGTCACGACGAAAACAACGGCAACATCTTGCGCGCCTGCGAATTTGAACGCATAAAGGGCGGCAAGCCGTTCGATGTCGAACAGCCCTGGTTCAAGGCTCTCCTGTCCGAAATCGGACAGAGGTAATGCGCTAAAAAAAAACGCCAAAATTTCGGCGCCGCCAAAGTGCGGCGCCTTTTTTTTGCGCGCGAAAAAAGCGGAAGCGCCCGCCCCCCATTTTGCAATTCCGGGGCAGTCCGCATATCCCGCCTTGCGGCGCCGCCTGCCGCAAGCGCTGCGAAACTAAAAAAAAGCTGAATGCCTAATCAAACGGCAAGCAGGCTCAGAGAAAAATTAAAAAATAATTCAAACGAAAAGAAAATCCGCAAGAGATTTGCACGTTCCAATCCCGCCCAAGACCGGCGGGCAAAGCTATTTGCCGCACTGCAAAACTTGCGCCGAGCACAGTCCACGTTCCGTTTTAATTTACGCGCAAACCGATTTGCCATAGAACAAAATTCCGCTTCCCGAACTTCTCCTATGCGACGGGCGCACCTACCCGCGCGCCGCAAATTCAAATTCCGAACGCGCCGAACTCGCCCGCGACGCCCATAGCGCGCGCAAAAAGCCCAGGGAAAAATCCGATTGCGGCAGTTCCGCCGAAGCGGATTTCGCGGAAGCCCCGCAAGAGCGATGCGCGAAAAAATGAAAAGAGGCGATTGTAAAAAATTTCTTACAACTCTAAAAAACGCCAAACGGCTAAAGCCGGAGCCGCGTCGGCGCAAGGTGAAGCTCCGCGCATGAGCGAACTGTAAAAGCATACGAAACTTTCCCCGGCGCGCGCAAAGCGCAAACCTTCGGCGCAAAACGCGCCGGCCCCAGAAACTCCGCCCGCGCGCGGCAAACAAAAAACGCGCGATAAGACAAAAGCCGCACTGCAAACAAATGACGCCCGCAGATTGGAGAGGCCTCCCCGCGAACGCGAAAACGCTCGCTTGCGCCTCAACCTCCACCGACGCCGCGGCGCGCTCACCGCTCACCACTTCTGCATATGGACTTTTTCCTCCTCAAAAGTCCTCTCGGGGCGGACGGGTTCGGCGGCGTAACCCAAAATCACTAACGCCATGGGCTCGACATTTTCCGGAATGCCGAACAGGCGCCTAAAGGCCTCAATCCTTCCCTTCTCCGGCGCGATGGCGCACCAGCACGTGTCAAGCCCCAACTCCTTCGCCCGAATCAGGAGGTTTTCCGTGGCGGCGCTGCAATCGTAAACGTAGTAGCCGCCGGCGGGCGTCTTGTACTGCGCGTCGAGGTTTCCGCAGACGATTATCGCGCAGCCGGCGTCGCCCAGCGACGAGCAATACGGGTGGATTTGCATTATGCGCTCCAACAGCTCCGGCTGCGTCGCCACGACGAATTCCCACGGGCGGCGCCCCATCGCGCTCGGCGCGCTCATTGCGGCCGCGAGAACCTCGCGTATCTGTCCTGCGTCCGCGCGCTTCGACGGGTCGTACGAGCGCACCGAAGCGCGCGCAAAAATTGCGTTTTGACTATCCATGGCAAAATCCTTCCAATTTTGAACCCATCGCGCAAATCGGCGGGTGTGAAGCAAAAAAAACGTTTTTTGACGCAAGAATTAGATTGAAACGCCGGGAGGTATTTGGCTTAGTGAAATTTTCATTCTGAATTTGTCCAACTCAATAGAAACAAACATGGGAAATATGAAAAAACTAATCATGTCATCGCTGATGAAAAAGTTTGTGATGGCGGTCACAGGATTCGTATTGGCGTCGTTTCTGCTGGCGCACATGCTCGGCAATCTCCAGATGCTCGAAGGCTGTCCGCTGGCCATAAACGCATACGCGAACTTTCTGCAAACCCTCCCCTGGGAATTTCTCTGGGGTTTTAGAGTCGTTTTGGCCCTGTGTTTTGTGACCCACTTTACGATGGCTTTCCTGCTCGTCATGGAGAACAGGAAGGCGCGCCCGCAAAATTACGCCGTAAAAAAGTATCTGGCGGCGTCTCCGGCGGCGCGTACGATGATTTACTCCGGAGTGGTGGTCATCGCGTTTATAATAATACATATTCTCCAATACACGGTCATCGTCCTCAATCCGGAGCTCAAGTCCCTCGAATGGGTCGCGACAAGCGGAATGTACGAGGGCAAGACCATACACGATGTGTACGCCATGTTAATAATAAGCTTTTCCAACGACTGGGTCGCAATCGGCTACATAGCGGCGATGGCCGTCATAGGGTTCCACCTTTCCTACGGGGTGTCGAGCATGTTCCAATCCGTCGGCATGCGCAACGAAGTCTGGCGCGGGCGCCTGAACGGGCTTGCGAAAATATACTGCGCGGTGATAGCGATCGGCTTTTCGCTCAATCCGCTGGCGGTTCTGGCCTCCAAGTACACGCCCTGCAAGGCGCTGCCGGTCGAGTGCGTTCTCAAGCAGTACGAATCTCAAAAGGGCAAGAAGGAAATATTCATCAACTACGATTTCCTGAAGAAGGGCGCAGCCTGCAGCGCGCCCGCCGCAACAGCACAACCCGCAGCCAAGTAAAGGAGCACCAACATGAATTTAGATTCCAAAATTCCGGAAGGGCCCATTTCGCAGAAATGGTCTAACTACAAGTTTCACGCCAAGCTTGTCAATCCCTCCAACCGCCGCAAGTACCGCCTGATAGTGGTCGGCAGCGGGCTGGCCGGGGCGAGCGCGGCCGCGAGCCTGGCCGAACAGGGCTACAACGTGTCCTGCTTCTGCTATCAGGACAGCCCCCGGCGCGCCCACTCCATCGCGGCGCAGGGCGGCATCAACGCGGCTAAGAATTACCAAAACGACGGCGACAGCGTTTACCGCCTCTTCTACGACACTGTGAAGGGGGGAGACTTCCGCTCGCGCGAGGCCAACGTTTACAGGCTCGCCGAAGTGAGCTCTGCAATCATCGACCAATGCGTCGCGCAGGGAGTGCCGTTTGCGCGCGAATACGGCGGGCTTTTGGCAAACCGCTCCTTCGGCGGCGCGCAGGTCAGCCGCACGTTTTACGCCCGCGGGCAGACCGGCCAGCAGCTGCTGCTCGGCGCCTACTCCGCGCTCGAAAGGCAGATTGCTGAGGGCAAAATCAAGATGTACACCCGCCGTGAGATGCTCGATTTGGTCATAGTCGACGGCCACGCGAAGGGGATAATCGCGCGCAACTTAGTGACTGGAGAAATAGAGAGGTATTCAGCGGACGCTGTTCTGCTTTGCACCGGCGGATACGGAAACGTATTCTACCTTTCCACGAACGCGCAGGGCTGCAACGTCACGGCGGCTTTCCGCTGCTACAAGCGCGGCGCGGGGTTCGCAAACCCCTGCTTCACGCAGATACACCCGACCTGCATTCCCCAGCACGGAGACCAGCAGAGCAAGCTCACTCTCATGAGCGAATCGCTGCGCAACGACGGGCGCGTATGGGTTCCCAAAAAGCGCGAAGACTGCTCGAAAAACCCCAACGACATTCCGGAGGAGGACAGGGACTACTACCTCGAAAGGAAATACCCAAGCTTTGGCAATCTCGCCCCGCGCGACATTTCCTCGCGCGCGGCGAAGGAGGCCTGCGACGACGGGCGCGGAGTCGGCCCCGTAGTCAACGGCGAGCGCAGGGGCGTGTACCTCGACTTCGCGGACGCAATCAGGCGCGACTCGCGCAAGACCGTCGAGGAGAAGTACGGCAACCTGTTTGAGATGTACGAGCGCATAACCGGGGAGAACGCCTACGAAGTTCCCATGCGCATATATCCGGCCTCGCACTACACGATGGGCGGCCTCTGGGTGGACTACGAGCTCCAGAGCACGATTCCGGGGCTGTTTGTGCTCGGCGAGGCCAACTTCTCCGACCACGGGGCCAACAGGCTCGGCGCGTCCGCGCTAATGCAGGGCTTGGCCGACGGATACTTCGTGGCGCCCTACACCGTTCCCAACTATCTGGCGAGGGTCGGGGCGAAGAACATATCGACCGACAGGCCGGAATTTGGCGAGGTTGAAAAGCAGGTGCGCGAGCGCATCAACAGGCTGCTCTCGATACAGGGGACGAAGTCGCCGCGCCACTTCCACCACGAACTCGGCAAGGTGATGTGGGAATACTGCGGAATGGCGCGCTCGGAGGAGAGCCTCAAAAAGGCGCTCGAACTGATCCCGGCGATACGCGAGGACTTCTGGAAAAACGTCAGGGTCGTGGGCGACCAGAACAACATCAACGCCGAGCTTGAGCGCGCGGGGCGCGTGGCGGACTTCCTCGAGTTCGCCGAAATCATGTGCCTGGACGCCCTCAACAGAAACGAGAGCTGCGGCGCACACTTCCGCGTGGAATACCAGACGGTAGACGGCGAGGCGAAGCGCAACGACGACGAATACTCATACGTTTCCGTCTGGGAATACGCCGGCGAAAACAAGGCGCCGAACCTCTACAAGGAAGTCATCACCCACGACGAAGTAAAGCCCGTCGTGCGCTCGTACAAATAAGAATCGCAAAAACAGGATTTTTAAAGATGAAAATACATCTCAAAGTTTGGACCCAAAAGAACTCCGAGAGCAAGGGAAAATTCGCCACGTACACCGTAGACAACGTCAGCGAGGACAGCTCGTTTTTGGAGATGTTCGACATTCTCAACGAACAGCTCGTCTCGCAGGGCAAGGAGCCGATAGCCTTCGACCACGACTGCCGCGAGGGC
>CALXMX010000198.1 GCA_944389575.1 uncultured Opitutales bacterium | reverse complement strand
GTCCGCTTAAAAAAACGCGGGGCATTGAGGATTATTTTGCGCGGACGGAGAGGCATATTTGCGAAATTAAGCGGGCATTAGACGTCGATAAAGCGCGTGCAACATTCGTTCATATGACGGGCGGAGCATCTGTAATTGCGCGGGATTCGCGCGCCGGCGCGGGCGGGTGCGTTTGTGCCTTAATGTGTGCAAAGCCGATAGCAGGCGAAAACCTATGCGGCGCGGATGGAGAGGCCGGAGAGGGTAGAGAGGGCAGAGAGCGCGAGGAAAATGGCAGAATCCGCGCGCTGATTATGCGTTAACGGTTTCCGTTTTGCGGTCACTTTGTTTTTTTTGAGTTCCCTGAGCGGCGTGTTACGGCGGTGGGAGGTCTGCGCTCGGCCTGCGCCTAAATCGTTTTCTTTGTGAGTGCCTGGATTCTTTCGGCAATGCTCTTACGAAAAAGATTTTTTTTAATCTACAAAAGATTCCTCAACAGGCTCGACGCCGAATTGGGGTGGAAATTAAGATAGATTGTTCACCGATTTTCTCTATCAGTAAGAAAAGTATGGCCGCCTTTGACCGTGGAATATTTTACAAACAGTCCTAACAACCGCAGCAAACCATACCATACGCCGCCTGCGATAATGAGGAATATTACATTCAAAAATATGTCCACGACGAATTCCATCTTTATTATAAGTATCGCACTAAAAATTCGGTAAATCAATAAAGAATAGCGCATGCTTACCGGCGTCGTATAATATATAGATATAGAGAGAAAATTCCAGCTTTAGGAAATGCAAAGCTACTTGCCGAACTGCGCGCAATCAGCGCGAAGATGGGTGAAATTAAAAGCCTTGCATTATCTTTTGCCAATGTGTCGGCCTCAGAAATTTTCAAGGCTAACAAGGGTCTTGCTGAAGTTGCAATTGCAAATAGGAAAGCATTTGAAGATTTGTCGAAAGCAACGGGAGGGGCGGCGGGCGGAACAAAAAAATTTAGAGAAGAATCCAAGGATAGCGACATTGTTTCGTTGAGATTCCTCTGATAGTAGAAACATTGGATATGGATTGAATTGCGCGCTTTTTGCTGCGCGCTTCATCTGCCATTTTGCGAGGCCGCGTCGATTTTTTAATGCGCGCAATCGCCGCTATTTTGGGCGCTCTTCCAGGCACTCGGGCCGAGCGCGAAGCGCGCGCGAGGGGGGATTCTCGGGGAAAGTCCTGCAAAAACGCGCCGGCGCGGGCGCATTTTTCGATTTTTATCAAAAGTTTCCAAAGTTCGTTTGCCGCGCTCCGAACTTCCTGATATAATGCGTTTGATATGAACATTGAAAACGCAGAAATGGTGGGGGCGGGAATTTTGGCAATGGGTTCCCTCCTCGGCGCATATTACATTATGTTAAAAATTAGGGAGTTTCATTCGGAGCGCCCCGACCCGAAGCTCACGTATGTCACGCATGCGCAAATGGACAAAGTACGCGCGGAATTTATGAGGTGCATAAGCGAGGCCGTGCAGGATCTGCGGGCGTTGCGCGCGGAGATACGCGAGGAGGTTCGCTCCATGCAAAAGCACTGTTCGAGAAACCTCGTGGAGACGCGCGAACTCATAGGGCACAACGCTCAGAATATAAGCGCCCTGGTGGCGCAGGCGCGCATTGCCAACCAGCGCATTTCGGAGCTGTCGCTTAAAACTTACAGAATTGCCATTAAAATCAGGGGGGAAGCGGAGTAATATGGAGGATAGCATATTGATTCGGCGCGCGATTTTAATGCAGCTTGAGGCGGCTTTCCCGGCGTCGCTTCCCTTGCGCACGCTCCTTTTGGGGCTTCAGCTTTCCGGATTTGAACTCGGTTCCGACGAACTGTCCGCCCACATCGGCTATCTGGAGGAAAAGGGAATGGTGCTGAGGCGGAAGTCCCCGATCAGCGCGGCGCATGTGCGCGTAAAATTGCGCGCGGCCGGGCTCGACTATCTCGAGGGAGGGGAGGTTTAACGTGGCCGAACGCAAAGGAAAATCGGGCATTCGCAAGGGCGCGAATGCGAAGGCGGCGAAGAAATCCCCCGCGAAATCCGCGCGCGCGAAAAAGGGTGGCGCGGCTGCGGAGGGCGGGGGGCTTTCGGCGCCTTCCGGGGAAGTGTTGAACGCCGCCGGCAAACCCGCCGAGAGCGGCGCGCCTCTCTTTTCTCCGCCCGCCGGGTGCGGCGGCGCGGAAGTTGACTTAGGCGTTGCCTCCGCAGAGTCTTTTCCAGCCGGAGGCTGCTGCGGCGCCGGCCTACTCCGTCGCGCGCCTTGCGAAACTGCCGCCGATAAAACGCGCGGCGCTTCTGAAATCGGACGCGGTGCCGTTCCAGAATCCGCCGTTTCTTGTGGCGATTCTTGCGGCAGTGGCGGACGTTCCGCCGACGAGCCCGCATTCCTTCCGGCTTCGGGGTCGGAAGAGTTCGGAGCGGATATTCTTTCTGATTCCGGCGAGATTTTCGCAGGCGATACCGGCGATAAAATTAAAATCTCGCGCGGGCCTTGCGAAATTGCCGCCGATAAAACGCGCGGCGACGGAGCAGCCGACCGCGCGGCTTCAGATGGAGCAGGCGCCGCAGCCGCCGGGAGCGCAGCAATGGCTTCTTCCGCTTCCTCCGGGGAAGACGGTGGGGACGTCCGCGGCGTTGTCGGCGCCGCCGCATTCTCGCCCGGCGCGCAAGACGCGCCGCCCCGCGATTTTTTCGGACACCTCGAGCGGATACGCCGCGCAAAGCGCGAGGCCGACGCCATTGCCGGCTGGGGCTTCCCCGACGCGGCGCAGGCGTCGCTCGCAATCACTTGGGAACTGGTGTTCGACCACTTGTGCGGAGTTTCCGAACTGACGCTTGCGGAACTGAACACGCTGTCAGGCGTCATACACAAGCTCTCGTCGTCCAAAATCCAGCTGTGCGCGCCGGAGGAGGCGGATAAAGCCCGCTCCGGCTACGGGGAAATCGGCGAGGAGTCTATTCGCAAGATAGAGGAAAAACTCGGCCTCCTCTGAAAATGAACGACGGCGGCGCATTTTTTCTCCCGTATCAGAAGGCGTGGATCTTGGACAATTCGCGCATAAAGCTGATGGAGAAATCCAGGCAAATCGGCATGAGCTGGACGACTGCGTACGGCTTGGTTCGCGCGCACTGCGTATCCGGTGCGCGCTTGGACTCGTGGGTCAGCTCGCGCGACGAGCTCCAGGCAAAACTCTTCATTCAGGACTGCAAAAAATTCGCGGACGTCATGCACGTGGCCGCCGAGGAGTTTGCCGGCGTATCGATAGGCGACGGCGCGGATTCAAAATCTCTGCGCTTTTCAAACGGCACCCGCATATGGTCGCTCTCCTCGAATCCCGACGCCCAGGCCGGGAAGCGCGGGGCGCGCGTGCTCGACGAGTTCGCCCTGCATCCGGATCCCGCGCGCCTCTATGCGGTGGCGTATCCGGGCATTACGTGGGGAGGGTCGCTCCAGATAATATCGACGCACAGGGGAAGCGAAAATTTTTTCAACAAGCTTGTCGTCGAGGCGCGCCACGGCGGGAACCCGAAGGGAATTTCCCTGCACCGCGTCACGCTTCAGGACGCGCTGGAACAGGGGCTGCTTCGCAAAATAAAAAAATTCGTCCCGCCCGACAGCGAAGTCGGCCAAATGGACGAGGCCGAATATTTCGACTACATTAAAAATTCGTGTCCCGACTCCGAAAGCTTCCTCCAGGAATACATGTGCGAGCCCGCGGACGACAAGGCGGCGTTTATAAGCTTCGACATCATGCGAAACTGCCTCTACAAGGAGGGGGAAAATTGGGAGGAGGTGTTTTCCCCCGAGAATCCGCTGTATCTGGGCGTCGACGTGGGGCGCACGCGCGACCTCACGGTCTTTTGGCTCATGGAAAAGTGCGGCGACATTCTCTATACGCGCCGCGTCAGTGCGCTTGAAAATATGCCGTTTTCCGAGCAGGAGGCCGAACTTCACAAGTTCCTTCGCATGCGCTCGCTCCGCAAGGTCGCGATAGACCAGAGCGGCCTGGGAAGGCAGTTTGCCGAAAGAGCCGCGGCGCGCTACGGCGCTTCCAGGGTCGAGGGGGTGACGTTTACGTCCGGATTCAAGGAGAGGCTCGCTTATCCGCTGAAGTCGAAGTTTGAAGATTGCCTTTTGCGCATTCCCGACGATGTGGAAATACGCGCCGACATTCGCTCCGTGCGCAAGGAGACGGGACTTGGCGGCGCAATACGCTTTAGGGCCGCGCGCGGCGCCGACGGGCATGCGGACAGGTTTTGGGCGCTCGCGCTCGCCGTATACGCGGCTCCGGATTCCTGCCCGCGCTCGAAGATAAACCTGCTTCCTGTGCGCAAGAGGGATTTCGTGTGGTGATTTTTCCCTTCTCAATGCAAAAATTTTCTCTTTCCGCAGGGCGCGTTTTTGCCGAATGCCGCTTGCGGAGCCGCTTCCCGCGGCACGCTGCCGCGGAAAGCGCGCGCGTTTGAGTATGTTTGAAAATGTTGCAGCATGATATTTTTAATTTAGATAAACCGGCGCCGCCCGGAGCCGCCGCCGGGGCTCTCATCGCTTTATTTAAAAGGCTTTGAGGGTGGTTTTTTTGCCCAAAAACGCATTTTTTGTATTGACGAGCCCTTAAAAGGGTCTAATTTGTGCGCTAAATACGAGGGGACTTACGGCTTTTCGCTTTTCTTTGAGACGGCATGATAAAAAGGGTTGGCAGTTTTTGCTTTTTCCTAAATCAAACGGCGGAGCCGGCGTTTTCGAGCGGGCGGGGCTTTTTTCCTTTCGGGAATGACTTGCATGTAAAGTTTTTCCTACACAAACAATCAAAACCAAATAATTATGAATAAAGCAGAACTCATCATCGAAATCCAGAAGAAACTCGGAGCGGAAGCTACGAAGGCGTGCGCGGACAAGGCTCTCAACGCCGTTCTCGACTGCATCAAGGCCGGCGTAAAGAAGAACAAGAAGCTTCAGCTCATCGGTTTTGGTACGTTCTCTGTCGCCGAGCGCAAGGCCCGCACGGGAATCAATCCCAGAACTAAGGAGAAGATTAAGATCAAGGCTTCCAAGGTCATCAAGTTCAAGGCGGGTTCTGACTTCAAGGCGAAATAAGCCGATAGAATTCGATTTGAAAAAATGGGATTCCCGTTTGCGGAATCCCATTTTTTGTCGCCTTTTGACATTTTTTCGCAATCGATTGGATAGGGATTGCGGAAATTTTTTTTGTACTTTGCGCGTCGGTTGGCGGCGGCATTTTGGCGCGCTTGGAAATTGCGAAGGGGGCGCGCGGTGAAGATAGCGGGGGAAATTCCCATTTCGTGTGGGCGTTTTTTGCCGGTTCTCAAAGCGGTTCGCAAAGGTTTTACGGGCGTGTTTGCCGGGGAAATGTTTTCTTGTTTTTTTACAGGGCGCGTTTTTGCGCTTAACTTTGCATTCATTTTTTTTGCGCGCGAACTCTAGGAATGTTGCGGAGTTTTTTGCAGCATTTCTTGCGGCGTTTCCGCCCCATTCCCGCGCGAGTGCAACGGGTCGCAAAAAGTTTTTTTGGCGGTTCCTTTTTTCGCCCGCCTTCCCGCTTCGCGGATTTGATTGAGAGCGCGGTTGGAGGAAAACGCCTTCGGCCGAAAGCGTCTGCGCGGGCATTGCATTGCCGCTTCTTCGGCTTGGGAGCGATTTTTGTTTTTTTCGCGCGCGCACGCGCCCGGCGCGCGTTTCGGCGAGGGGGAAATGCTTGACAGCATTGCGCTTTTGAATTGTCTTTTTGCCTTTGTACGAAAGCGATTTTTCAGGATACTCAATGAATTCTCTCGCCGAAAAAATCATGGGCGGATACCGCCTGGACATGTCCGAGGCAATGGATTTGACGCGGAAGTTTTCCGTCGGCGAACTCTGCGCTGCGGCCGATATGGTGCGCAGGCATTTTTTGGGCCGCAGAGTCGATACGTGCTCGATAATGAACGCAAAGAGCGGGAGGTGCTCGGAGGATTGCAAGTGGTGCGCGCAGTCCGCGTTCCACCGCACGGGCTGCGAGACGTACGGTTGCGTGTCTGCGGAGGAGGCGCTTGCGCACGCGGCAAAGTCGAAGGCGGCGGGGATACGCAGGTTCTCGCTCGTCACCAGCGGGCGGACTCTATCCGAGCGGGATTTGGAGCGCGTCTGCGAGGCGTTCAGGGCGATGAAGGCGATGGGCGGCATAGGGCTTTGCGGTTCGTTCGGCCTGCTGTCGAGGGGCGCGCTGGCTCGCCTTAGGGCGGCCGGAATGGAGCGCATACACTGCAATTTGGAGACCGCGCCGTCGAAGTTTGCCGAACTCTGTACGACCCACACCGTTGCCGACAAAATAGCCACGCTGAATTTTGCCAGGCAGGAGGGCATGAGCCTTTGCAGCGGCGGCATAATAGGAATGGGCGAAACCAGAGAGCAGCGCGTGGAACTTGCCGCGACCCTCGCCGACATCGGGGTGGACTCCATTCCCGTAAACATACTCCAGCCCATAAAGAACACGCCTTTGGAGGGCGTCGCGCCGCTCGGAGGGGAGGAGATTCTGCTGGCGTTTGCGATGTTCCGCCTGCTCAATCCGCGCGCGCACATACGCTTTGCGGGGGGGCGGCTTTCGATACGCGACATTCAGGAGAGGGCGCTGGCCTCGGGCATCAGCGGAATATTGATGGGCGAC
>CALXMX010000197.1 GCA_944389575.1 uncultured Opitutales bacterium | reverse complement strand
ATGCGTTTTCGTTTAGGCGCGCAAAGATGCGCGAAAAAAAGGCGCCCCGCAATGGTTACGGGGCGCCGGCTCGAGGCCTTGCGCGTCCGCTCTGCGCGGGGGCGGGGAATGTTTGGCGGATTGATTGGGCGCATTGCCGGCGCGCGGCTTTTTCTGATACGGAAGCTTAACCGGGCGCGCATGCGTTTTCGTTTAGGCGCGCAAAGATGCGCAAAAAAAGGCGCTCCGCAATGGTTGCGGGGCGCCCGGAGCTCAATTTAATTTCCGGCTATACCGCCGACAGCTTTCCTGAAATCATCAGGCATATTGCGACAATCGCCGCTATGACGAGGACAGCCGCTCCCAACGCCTCCCGTTTGGTAAACGCCCGCCTCTTTTGCTGGCGGGACGCCCATATATAAACCGGAATACCCGCCGCAAGGAATATCACGGACATCAACAGATAGTCGAGTCCCGCCGCGTAAATCAGCCAGACTGCGTAAATCGAGCCGAGCACGCCCGAAATCAGAGCCAATTTTGCGGAGCCGCCGAGATTGGCGACTTTTGAATCCTTCTTCAGGCAAATCTTCCATAGATACGCCGTGCTCGCTAAATACGGCGGCAGAACCATGACGCCCGTTATGCTGAGCATGGTGTTCCACGCGTTGTTGGAAAAATACACTAACAGCATGGCAAGCTGCATGAGAATGCTCGTCACCCAGAGCGAGGCCGACGGCGAGCCGTGCGAGTTTTCAACGGCAAAGAATTTCGGGAACGTCCCGTCTTTCGCAGCCGCGTAAGGCATTTCCGCCGTTATCATCGTCCACGCTAACCAGCTTGCGAGTACCGCTATTATCAGGCCGATGTTCATTACCCAGCTGCCCCATTCGCCGACGACCTTTTCCAAAATTCCCGCCGTGGACGGATTGGGAACGGCCGCAAGTTCCGCCTGCGTCATAAATCCGAACGGCAGCACCGACAGCAGGATAAAAATGAGCAGACAGCCGAAAAAGCCCAATATCGTCGCCTTGCCGACGTCGCTTTGGCTCTTGGCCTTGTCGGACAGGACAACCGCGCCTTCGATGCCTATGAAGGCCCAGAGCGTGACAAGCATTGTGCTCTTTATCTGGTCGCCCATGAATCCCAAATTCCGCTCTCCGTCTCCGGCGAGATGCCCCCAGAAGTCGAACGTAAATTTGTCCCACTGGAACACCACGGCCATGATTATTATGAACAGGAAAACTGGCACGAGCTTTCCAATCGTTCCGATTATGTTCAAGACTGAGGCCTGTTTTATTCCGCGCAGGACTATGAAGTTGAACATCCAAATCAGCAGCGATCCGCCCACTATGGACTCTATATTGTTTCCCCCGGCGAACCAGCCCGGGAAAAAATAATTGAGCGCGTCCATAGTTATGACGGCGTATCCGACATTGCCGAATATCTGGCACAGCCAATAGCCCCACGCGATTGTAAAGCCGGCGTAGTTTCCGAATCCGGCCTTGCTGTACATGTATATTCCGGCGGTCAAGTCGGGACGCGCGACGGCCAGAGTCTTGAACGTATTTGCTATGAAATAAATTCCTATGCCCGTCACAATCCATGCGAGTATAACGGCCCCGGCTCCCGCGCCGGCGGCCATGTTCTTGGGCAGACTGTAAATTCCGCCGCCGACCATGGAGCTGACGACTATCGCCGCCAGCCCCATTGCGCCAAGCTTCTTCGCGGCGGACATGCCCGCCTGCGCAGGAGGCGCTTTTGCGTTGTTATCCGCCATAAACGACGCCCTTCAACTAAACGCTCGCGGGTTCGGCAAACTCGAAATTCAAAAATCCCAGAGCTGTCAAACAGTATCCGAACGGCTGTTCGATATTGATGAAGTTATGGAATATTTGGAATTCGCTGTGCTTCTGTACTCCGCGGATGGAAAGCTCGTGGTTGAGCGATTTGTTCAGCCACATTTCGCAATGGGTCTTGGCGATGTCTTCGTCGATCCACGTGTCGAAATACTCGACGTATTCCGCCGCCCAGCCGCCGATGAGCTGGCCGCTCTTGTCTTTGCCCCAGCATACGCCGACGCCCGTCGCTATCGCGCGGTGTTCGCTACTCTTGGCTCCGTTGCCGGCCATTATGACCTCAAGCACCGCTCCGTGGTGGAAGAATTTTGTCACCTTGTCCACGGGGTAGATTTTTCCGTACAGCTCCTTGGGCAAAACCGATGTGTAGGGAATTACGTTGAAGTTCTCTATCTTCGCCTCGAGCAGTGCGGAATCGTAGCAGAATGTCTCAAAGGGTTGAGGAGGTATGCCGTCGCAGGCCTGTCCCGTTCCCCCCGTGTGAAATGCCAATGTGGGATACCTTGTTCCTAATACCATGTTATTACTCCTTATTTTATTTAGTATTTTAGTTTTTCTCTAATATTTTTTGTAGATTTCCCAATCTGCAAATGTGACGCATAGTATAATATGTTTTTTAGAGAATGTTTTTCGGATTTGCGTCCGAAGCATTTAAAATAGTAAAGGATTTTTTGGATTTGTTCTGTAAATATTGGAAATCCCCGTTCCGAAAGGTTTATCCCGGACGAAGATTTTTTTGCGGTTTTGGCACAGTTTGGGTTTGCCGCGGCGGGCGGCGTTTAAATTCCGAAACTTTTGGTGGCAAGGGGCGGGCGGCGTTTGGTATACGGCGTTTCTCTCCCTTTTTTAGAAGTGTTGTGCGCCGCAAAATTTGATTTTTGGAAAGCGATGCGGAATTTGGGAGCCGTTCCGTTTTTTTCAGAAGTATTTGGCCGGGGGAGGAGGGGGAGAGTGGCTGCTTTCTTGAAACTCTGCCGCCGCCGGGCTATGTGCAGCTGCTTTGTAAGGTCTTCAGTTCTGATAAATTTTCCTAAATCTTGTTTTGTTTTAGGGTTCGGAACTTAAAAAATATTTTCAGCTTCAAACCCGCCTTCCAATCAGCCGCAATTATTTTTAATTATTCCATAAGTTGCCATTGCTTCCCTCAATATGGCAAAGTATTTTATAGGCTCCATGGGGGTATTGACGCGCGATAATTGTCCAGTGTTTTACTTTTGGAAGCCGATCAATTTGCGGCGAATCCGCCTTGGCGCCTGAGCAAAACGGCCGCCCCGTTCTTGTGTTGGGCAGCCGTCGTTTTTGCTATTTTTTAAGCTGCGTTTCTTTGTTTTTTTGCGCGTTCCTATTTGCGTTCGAGTATCGGCTTGTGCGGGGGCTTTAATTTGTTAGCCACACAGCTGAAAGCCGCGCGGTAAGGGACATTGATAGGGGTAAAACCGATGACGGTTTATTCGCCGCACGGCTGGAGGTGTACGGTAGAAAGAATAAGCTAAAACCTACGGCGGCTTGTTAGCCGTACAACAGAAGGTCGCGCAGCAGGGAAACCGCGCGACAGAGGGGCGCAAGAGTGAACCGCAGTGGAAATTTTTACGCGTTTTGAATTTTGGCCGTGTCAGCTAACTTTGTCGGTTGCGCAAAACGGCCGCCCCGTTCTTGTGTTGGGCGGCCGTCGTTTTTGCTATTTTTTAAGCTGCGTTTCCTTGTTTTTTTGCGCGTTCCTATTTGCGTTCGAGTATCGGTTTGCCGAATAGCCGCCGTATTACGTAGTAGAATATCGGCGTAAATATACAGCCCGCGATTGTGACGCCTATCATGCCGAAGAATACCGAAGTCCCGAGGCTTTGGCGCAATTCAAATCCCGAGCCCGTTCCGTACGCGAGCGGAAACACCCCGAGAATAAACGCCATGGAGGTCATGACTATGGGGCGGAGCCTGTTCTTTGACGCGTTGCTTACGGAACTTACGAGTTCCTCTCCGTTTTCCTCGCGCTGCTTTGCGAACTCGACAATCAGAATGGCGTTTTTACACGCCAATCCAATCAGCACTATGAATCCGATTTGCGTCAGTATGTTGTTGTCGAGATTGCGCGCATGGACGCCGGATATGGCAAAAAACAGCACGAGCGGAACTATGAGAATAACCGCCAGCGGGATTGTCCAGCTCTCGTATAGGGCCGCGAGCATTAGGAATACGAACACCACGCACACGAAAAACACGATTAGCGAGGTGTTGCCGGTGCGCTTCTGCTGGAATGCGATGTCCGTCCACTCTATGCCCATTCCCTGAGGGAGAACTTGCAGCGCCAATTCGTCGATGGCCTGAATCGCCTCGCCGGAGCTGTACCCCTTGCTCAGGTTGCCCTGGATTTCCGCGCTTTCGTACATGTTGTAGCGCACGGTTCTGTCGGGGCCGATTATGCGGTCGATGGATATTAGAGACCCGAGCGGAACGTATTTGCCGTTGGCGTCCGGAACTTTCAGATTGTATATGTCCCGCAGATCCTTTCTGTTCGAGCTTTCAGCCTGCGCCACCACGCGGTACACGCGCCCCAAGATGTTGAAGTCGTTTACGTATATGGAGCCGAGGTTGTATTGCAGCGTGGTGAATATGGACTCTAACGGCACGTTCAGCTTTTGGGCGCGTTCGCGGTCTATGTCCACGTACAGCTGCGGATTGGATATGCGGAATCCCGTAAAGGCCTGCGATACGCAGTCGAGCTTGTTGATTTCGTCCACCATTACGGCGAGCTGCTTGTTGAGTTCGTCGATTCCGTATCCGGCGCGGTCTTGCAGCTGCATTTTGAAGTCGCTTCCGCTTCCTATGCCGCGGACGGGGGCAGGCGTCATCATATAGACGGCGCCTTCGGGGCACGCTTCGTCTAATATTGCGCGGACTTCGTCCAAAATTACCCCGGCCGAACGCCCCTTCCTGTCCCTCTCCTTTCTGTCGGACAGATTGATTGTGATGTTTCCGGCGTTCGAGGCGGCCATTCCTGATATTCCGTTCCTTCCGGCCACCGCGTTGGTGTATTTTACCCCGTCAACCTGCATTATCAGCTGCCCCGCGCGCTTGACGACCTCCTCGGTGCGCTCAAAGGACGCGCCGTCGGGCAGGATTATCGTCGCGGAGAAATAGCCCTGGTCCTGTTTGGGAATGAATCCCTTTGGAGTCTCCTCAAAGGTGTGTTTCGTCGCCCAGAGCAGGCCGCCGTATAGCGCGAGCACGAGAATCGACACGCGCGTAAGTTTCGCCACAAACCAGCCGTACTTTTCCGACACCCATGTGAATCCCCTGTTGAACAGCCAGAAGAATCCCCCTATCGTATAATTCCAGAGCTTCGAGGCAAAGCTCGTCGACTTTTGCGATATGTCTTTCAGAAGCAGCGCGCACAGCGCGGGCGTGAGCGTGAGCGACACCAGCGCGGACAGTATCGTCGAGGCCGCTATCGTGAGCGCAAACTGCTTGTAAAATTCGCCGGATATCCCCCCGACAAACGCGGTCGGCACGAATACGCAACTCAAGACGAGCGCTATCGCAATAACCGCGCCCTGGACTTGCGTCATGGCCTTTTCGGTCGCCTCGTGCACGGGAAGCCCCAGCCGCATGTTGCGCTCGACGTTTTCGACCACCACGATTGCGTCGTCGACGACTATGCCTATTGCGAGCACAAGCCCGAACAGCGTCAGGTTGTTTATAGAGAATCCGAACAGGTACATCACCGCAAACGTCCCGACGAGCGACACAGGAATCGCAAACAGCGGAATTATCGCCGCGCGCCAGTTTTGCAGAAATAGCAGGACGACGACAACCACCAGCAGTATGGCCTCGAATATCGTGCGGTAGACCGCGTTGATGGATTCCTGGATAAATTCCGTCGCGTCGTATCCAATGACGTAGTCCACGTCCGGGGGGAAGCTCTTTTTCATCTCTTCCAGCTCCGCCCTGACTTTTTTGGACAGCTCCATAGCGTTTGCGTTGGGCAGCTGGTACGCGCCCATCGTCACCGCGCTCTTGTTGTTGATGTACGATTCGTTTCCGTAGGTGTACGAACCCAGCTCTATTCGCGCGACGTCCCGCAGATAAATTATTCGGCCGTCAGGCAGGTATTTTATTATTATGCTTCCGAACTCCCTTTCCGTCTCGAGGCGGCCCTGCGTGTTTATTATCAGCTCGAACGCGGCGTCCGAATCGAGCGGCGGGGCGTTCAGCTTTCCGGCGGCTATCTGCTTGTTCTGCTCCTGAAGCGCGTCTATGACCTGCTGTGGCGTGACGTCCAGAGCGGAGAGCCTGTCCGGATCGAGCCATATCCTCATGCAGTATTCCTTCGCCCCCCATACGCCGAATTCGCTTATGCCGTAAATTCGCGCGAGGCGGTCCTGCATTTGGGTGAGGGCGTAGTTCGTCAGATAGAGCTTGTCGCGCGTGCCGTTGGGCGAAAACAGGTTTATCCATATCAGCAGGTCGGGGGAGCGCTTTCTGACGGTCACGCCGGTGTCGCGCACCTCTTGCGGAAGTCTGGACAGCGTTTCCGAAACCCTGTTTTGCACGCGCACCTGCGCCATGTCTATGTTTGTCCCGGTCTCGAACGTGATGACAATCTGGGCGGAGCCGTCGGACCCCGACTGGCTCTGCATGTAAAGCATTCCCTCGACCCCGTTCAGAGCCTGCTCTAACGGGGCGACGACCGACTTCATCACCACCTCAGGCGACGCCCCTCTGTACGACGCCCCGACGTACACCGACGGCGGAGCCACGTTCGGGTACTGCGCCACCGGCAGAGCCAGATACGCGCCGAGACCCAGCAGGAAAATCACTATGGATATTACTCCCGCGAAAATCGGGCGGTTTATGAAAAAGTGGGAAAATTTCATTTCGATTTTTCCGCCTTGTTTTCACCCTTTTTTTCGCCCTTTAGAACCGGCGTGACCACCTTGTCCGGGCGCGCCCTGTGCTGGCCGTCTATGACGACCTTCTCAGTTCCGGCCAACCCCTCCTCGACAATCTGCATTTTTCCCACTTTGTCGCCGACCTTCACCAAGCGGTATTCGACGACGTTCTTGTCGTTGACGACCAGCACGTACCGGCCCACGAGGTCCGTTCCAACGGCCGCTTCCGGAATGAGTATTTTCTCGACAGGCTCTCCCGCCCGAAGGCTGATTTTTGCAAACATTCCAGGAAAGAGCATTCCGTTTTTGTTGTCTATGTCCGCGCGAAGCTCGATGCTGGCGGCGTTTAGCTTGTTGTCCACGTACGTCAGCACTCCGTTGTGCGTATAGTCGGTTTCGTCCATGAGCTTCAGCCGGACGGGCGGCCCCTTGTGCTTGGTCGGGTCTATGGCCTTGAACAGGTTTATCTTCCCGTAGCGTATGACGTCGCGCTCGCTGATTTCAAAGTAGGCGTAGATGGTGTCGCGGCTGACGAGCGTCGCCATGAGGGTGTTCTCGCTTGAAACGAGGTTGCCCACGTCCACGCGCCGCTTGCCTATGTATCCCGACATCGGCGCGAGTATCTTCGTGAATTCGAGATTCAGATTCGCCTCCTTGAGCTTTGCCTGCGCGCTCATCATGACGGCCTTCGCCGACAGAAGCTCGCTATTGCGGGTTTCGAGAACCTCCTTCGATATCGCGTTTTCGTTGTAGAGCTGCTTTGCGCGCTCGAGATTGCTCTTCGCCAGCTCTATTCTGGCCGCGATTTCCGCGACCGACGCGTTGCAGGCGTCGACCACGGCCTCAAACGGGGCGGGGTCTATCTGAAATAGAATGTCGCCCTCCTTGACGAAGTCGCCGTCTTCAAAGTAGATTTTTTCGAGGTAGCCGTTGACGCGCGAGCGTATCTCGACGGATTTTTCTCCTTCGAGGCGCGCGGTGTACTCGTCCCATATTTCGATGGGAACCCTTTGCGGATATTGCACGAAAACGGTGTTGTTCTCCTTCTTTGCGATATTCCTGTCGTCCTGCTTCTGGCATGCTAAAAGCGACATGAAAACGACGCATACGGCAGTGTAGTGCAGCAGTTTTCTCATAAATATAATTTCCTCTAATTTCCCCCCAAGAAATTAATCGGCGCGCAAAAAACGCCCGTAAAATTTTTTCCTATCTAAAAAATTTTGCGGGTGACTCAAGAAAAATTTTTATGCGGATTTTTTGCAAAGTGAAAAAAATCGTTGACGCGCCGCGAAAAGACGCCAGCATGCAAATCTCAATTGAGGGGATGTAGCTCAGTTGGAAGAGCACTACAATGGCATTGTGGGGGTCGTCGGTTCGAACCCGATCATCTCCAGAAGTCCCCGATGGTGTAATGGCAGCACAGAGGTTTTTGGTACCTTTAGTTGGAGTTCGAGTCTCTATCGGGGAATTTATGTAAGACTCGGCTCAGCGCCAAACATTGCAGAACGGGCGCCTGTTTTGCGGCAATCCCCAAGCGGAGGCGCTAAAGGCGGACGCTAAAAAAAGAGGCAACCCAGAAGGGCGCGGAATAGGTATTTTTAGTTTTTAGAATTTTCATAGATTGATTTCGCCATTCTACTAATATTCCCAGTCGGCTGTTTTTAAAGTCTCCATATTTATACTTCAGTGCCCGCTTGCGTGAAAATGCGCCGGACTGCCCTTTTCTATTCGGACTTTTTTGCAGTTTTGGAAGGCAATTCCGAGTATCCAGCCTGCGCCGACGGGCGGGAAAGGGATTTTTAGCAATTTTGGGTCAACACCAAAGAGAGTGGATTTTAATGAAAGACGCCGCATAGAACCAAGACCCTCAATCTGTAATTTTGGAAGTTTTTATAACCGTAAGCCATTCGTTGTATCAGTTTCATTTTCCTGTGGA
>CALXMX010000196.1 GCA_944389575.1 uncultured Opitutales bacterium | reverse complement strand
GGAAATACGGTGACAATCCTGTCGGAGGACGGTTCGTACGGTTCGCTGTATTTTATTCTCGGCGCGGACGCGTTTGAAAATACCGACAGCATAACAATCGGTCTGGATTCCATAATCGGGGATTCTTCGTTCACGGATTGGGACAGTTTCGACATATCGACGAATATGGGCGAATATTACATTCAGGACGGAAATATTACGTTTGTCGTGCCTGAGCCCGCAGAGTGGGCTGCGCTGTTCGGAGCGGTTGCGCTGGGCGTTGCCGCATGGCGCAGGCGCAGGGCAGGGCGTTAAAAGCGTAGGACGCAAAAGAGTGAAAAATGGAAAAGCCCGCCGGCGGTTGCGTCGTAGCGGGCTTTTTTGCATGCATGGCGGGCGCGGGCAGGAGAAGGCAAGACGCGCGCGCTGGAATCCAAATTTTCATTCGGCGAATTTGGCTTTTTTCATTTGCAAATTGCGGGAGTTTTCAAAAGCGCAATTCGACCGCTTATGAATTTATGAATAAACCCATTGGCGCGCGGTTTCAATTTTGCGCGGCGTCTGTACGGTTTGGCGCAAAACTTGGGGGCGGCGCCGGAAGTTTCGCAAAACGGGCGGTATTTTATTTTTTGCAGATTTCATCTTTCCGCATTCGGCGGCGCCCCGCAATTTGTGCGCCGCTTTTTCACTTTGCGACATTTAACCACAGGCGGCGATTCCCGTTCGGCAGAGCCGCAAGTAATGCTAATGCGGCGCGGAAGGCGCCTTCAGGCGTTGTCCGGTTCAAATTGCCGGCGGGGTTTCGGCGCCTTGCCGCTTAAGCTTAAAAAAAATATGTCTGTTTTATCGCGCCGATTGCGGGGCCGCCTGAAGCTTCCTTAGGGAATAGCCCCCTCAAGGCAAAGGCATTTAAAGTCCCGCCTAATTCTGCGATATTCGGCGCAGTTTATATATTCGCGGCAATGCGCCTAATTGCCGTCCGGCTTTCTTAGATTCCGGCGGAGGAATCCGCGCTATTCCAATATGAATACGTATTCTTCAGTTCCGTCGCTCCATTTCAGCGTTGAAAATTTCGCCCTCATGACTTTTTCGCCATTTTTTGGCTTTCCATAATTGCGGAAGAATGAGCGCGACTTTTTTTGGGGGACGAGCACATATACGTATCCGCCTTCCTTGCCGTGGTACTGGGTAAAACAGTGGTAGCTCACGTAGTCTTTTAACGGGCAAAAATTCGACGGTTTCGCGGCGCCCACCCATACCGTCACAACTTTGTTCAGGTATTTTGAGGGATCGCTTTTGTAGTAGTCTGCCGTGAACTGAACTTGGGCATGGCACAAACCCGCCGCGGCGGCAATGAGAATTAGCGTCAACAACTTTTTCATAGTTTCAACCTTTGGAAAACAAATTAGAAATTTAACGCTCTATGTCAATTGCGTTTATCGGCTTGAGAAACCGCTCTTGAATTGTTGCCGCGCGCGTTTGGCGCCGCATTATTTGGTAAAGAAAAATGTTTTTTTCACCGGATTCGCGGCGGCGGCGTTTGTCGGCTGCGCCGGCAAACCCGGGATCGTTGCGCGCATTTTTTTAATTTTGCGGCCGCTTCTCGGGCGCGCTATGTTTTTTAAGCGCCGCGGATAATGCGCCTGCTCGCAATTTTGGACAAAAGCCGAAATGCGTTTCGGCGCATGGGCATTATTTGGCGCATGAATATTATTCGCCAGATTGATTGAACGCGCGCCGGACGCGAATGAAGAAGCGCCGCAAAAATGTCTGCGGACTTTTGCGGGTCTAACGGTTGGAGTTTTTTTTACGGCGGCGAATCTGCGGGGCGCGAAAGCGGATTTGCGCGTTCCAAAGCGCTGACATCGAAAAGAAAGCCGGCAGCCGCAAATCAGCCGCAATCCGTCTGCAAATCGGCTGCAAATCGGCTGCAAACCGGGAAGGTTAAGCGACGGCAAAATGTCAGCAAAGCGGCGAAAAAAATGCCGCGGCGCCGAATCGGAAGACAATCAAACATTGTGAAAACGGCGGCGCGTTTGAGACATAACCTCCGCCCCGCGTTTGAGGCACAGCCTCCGCTTCGCTCTCCGGCCGCTTGCCGAAACAAACGCCGCCGCCATGCCGGCGTCGGCGAAGCTCCAATGAAATATCGGCGCGGAACCTGCCGCGCCCGCGGCGAAACGGCGTCCGCTTCGCAGGCAGCGCTTGTTTCGGAAACGGCGTCCGTTCCGAATTATTCGTCCGCGGCCTCCGGATTGCCCTCGCCTATTGCCGTGCCCCCGACGACCGTGACATTTTTGGTTATTGCGTCGCGTATTGCGGAGGCCACGTCGGGATTTTGCATGAGGTATTGTTTTGCCGCCTCGCGCCCCTGTCCGATGAGCTCTCCGTTGTAGGAGATCCACGCGCCCTTCTTTTCGAGAATTTTTTGCTCTATTCCCAAATCGATCAGGCTGCCCGTCAGGGAGATTCCCTCGTTATACATGATGTCGAATTCGCATTCAGTAAAGGGCGGGGCGACCTTGTTCTTCACGACCTTAATCTTAGTCCTATTGCCCACGACCTTGCCAGAGGGGTCCTTAATTTGGCCGATTCTGCGTATGTCTATGCGCACCGATGCAAAGAATTTCAGCGCGCGGCCCCCGGGAGTCGTTTCCGGATTACCGAACATCACGCCTATTTTTTCGCGGATTTGGTTTGTGAATACGCATATGCACGACGTCTTGCTGATTGCCGCGGTGAGGCGGCGCATGGCCTGGCTCATCATGCGCGCCTGAAGCCCCACGGTGGCGTCTCCCATCTGGCCGTCGAGCTCTTGGCGCGACACTAACGCGGCCACGGAGTCTATGACCACCACGTCTATGGCGCCGGAGCGTATGAGGGTTTCTGCTATGTTCAGAGCGTCCTCCCCGCATTCGGGCTGCGATACCATTAGATTGTCCAAATCCACCCCGACGACCTTCGCGTAGCGCGGGTCGAGCGCGTGTTCGACGTCGATAAACACCGCGTTGCCGCCCTTGCGCTGCGCCTCCGCTATGAGCGAGAGGCACAGCGTGGTTTTGCCGGAGGATTCCGGCCCGTAAATTTCGACTATCCTTCCGCGCGGCAGGCCGCCGACGCCGAGCGCCAAATCTATGGCCACCGAACCCGTGCTGATCGTTTCGACCTTCATTTTTGTGGCGTCGCCCAGCCTTATGAGAGAACCTTCTCCGAACTGCTTGTTGACCATGCCGAGCGCCATTTCAAGCGACTTGTCCGACGCCTTGTCTATCTGTGTCGTTGGAATTTTTTTTGCCATATTTTTTATTTTATTAAATCGTTGCCTGTTGCGAAATTTCTCCTCCGAATTTCCGGCTTGAACGCCTGCCGCAATGCGGCGCGAAAAAGATTTTTCCTTAAAATGAAAGCGAGGTTTTTTTATCCGAAAAACAAAATGCTGTCCATAATTTATTTCTTTGCCGGCCCGAAAATTTATTCGAGCGTGGGGGGACGGAATGCCGCTCTCTTTCAAGTTGCGGCGGCGCGCATTCCCAAAAGCGGCGTTTTCGCGCGCGGCGGGCTTTAGCGCCGGAAATATTCTTAAGTGCCGCTTGCGCATATTGTTTCCGGCGGATTTTTGCGGGGCAAAAAGTTCTTGCGATTCCGCGCGGGGGGAGGGCGAATGCGGAAGTTGCGTTTCTGCGGCTTTCCGGAATGTCCGCGAATTTTCTCGGAGCTTTTGCTTTTGATGTATTGAATGTCGGGTATCCGCTGCTTTCGGTCAGCCGCGTTTTTCGATTGTTCCTTTGCACATTTCAAGCGGCGCGGAAAGTTGGAATATCGAATTTGTACGGCTGCCGGCCGGCCGCCGGGCGATGCGCGAATGGGAATGAAACAAGCCTCTAAAATTGATTGCCGCCCCGTTTTTTGGGAAAAAGGTTAGGCGCTTTCGGCCGGCGCGGCGCGATAGTTTTGCGGGGAATTGCCGCGGGTTATGGCGCGGAGGCGCGCGGCGGGCTTTAGGCAAGCGGGGTTGAAGCGATGCGAAAACTGCGCGGGCGAAAGCTGCGCGGGCGAAAATGATCTGCGTCGGCCGTTCGTGCGGAATTTTCTTGCGCCGGCAATCCGTTTGTGGCAGGTTGAATGCTTCCTATTGGGAGTGTAGCTCAGTGGATAGAGCAGCGGTTTTCTAAACCGTTGGTCGAGGGTTCGAGTCCCCCCACTCCTGAAGCTTTTAAGGCCGCAATTCCAAAGGGATTGCGGCCTTTGTTTTGGCTTTGCGAAAGGGATTGAAAGCCGCCCTTGCATTCCGACACCATTACGCCAATATGTCAAAATTATGCCTTTTTGCGCTTGAAAAGTCCTCGTCGTTTCCTCGCCGCATTTTCTTTAAGAAGCGCGTTGGAATCCGGCCGGCGCAACGGGATTAGGAATTTGCGGCAATGCGTTGCGCGGCAGGCGTTTTTTTTGATGTTTTCATTTCGCAGTTCCCGCATTTGGCGCCGCTTTTGAAACTGCGGTTTTCAAAAAATTTTCCGCATTTGCGGCTTGGGTTCAAACCGGCGCGAATTTGCGCGAATCGGCGGGGCGAATTGAGAAGTTACGCGGCGTCGCCTTGTCGGGTTTAAACCTTTGCCGCCTTTCTTGGCGCGTTCGCGCCATTCGGCTTTTTGTCTTGAAAAAATGCGGCGGGCGTTCAATGTTGAAAACCGCTATGAAGTCTTTAATGCTGTTCGCGTTTGCGCTGTTTTTCTGCGTCTTGCAGAATCCTTTGTCATTTGCCGCGCCGCCGGAAAAGGCAGCCAAAATCCAGAGCCATTGGGCGGGCAAAAGAGTGGCCTTTCTGGGGGATTCCATAACGGACAAAAGGCATGTCGGAACTAAGAAAAACTACTGGCAGTATCTTGAGGAGTCGCTCGGAATCAAGTCCGCCGTTTACGGCATAAACGGGCACACGTTTCAGGGGATACTGTCGCAGGCCGAAAAGCTCAAGCAGGAGATGGGCGGCGACGTTGACGCCATAATAATATTCGCCGGGACAAACGACTACAACGCGGGCGTTCCGCTCGGCCGGTGGTACGATGTACGGGACGACGAAGCCCCTGTGGCCGACGGAAAAACCCAGACGCGCAAGCGCCGGTTTGCTTCGATGGATTCCGGAACTTTTAGGGGGCGCATAAACATCGCGCTTTCGTACATCAAAGACAACTTTCCCGACAAGCAGGTCATACTGCTTACGCCGATACACCGCGGATTTGCTCAATTCGGCAAAAAGAACGTTCAGCCGGACGAGTCCTTTCCCAACCGCATAGGCCTGTATATTGACGACTATGTGAATGCGCTCAAGGAGGCCGCGACGGTCTGGGCGGTTCCCGTGATAGATCTAAATAGCGTCAGCGGGTTGTATCCGTCCAAGCAGGTGCACGCGCGGTATTTTCACAACAAAGATACCGACATGCTGCACCCGAACGCCGACGGCCATTACAGAATGGCTAAGGCCATAGCTTTTCAGCTGGCGGCCTTTCCCGCAGATTTTGACTAATCGACTAATCGGCTAATCGGCGGGCTTTCGCTTCTAAGCAGCCTGCGGAAAGCGCGCGGTGTTCTTCGTTTGACGCCCTGCGCGCTTTCTTGAAACTGCGCGCCTGCGCGAAATGCGTTAGACTGCGAATGGGTGCGGGGGAAAATCTGCGCGGGCTGTAAAAAAATTTTTCGTCTTTTTGGCAATGGCGTTTTTTTTGCGCGTGGAGATTTCGCCTTACTTAGCGCGGTGGGATTTTGTTTTGCTTAGCGCGGTGTTCTTTGCCAGCGTCTGCCGGTAGGCCGCACGCGGCGGCTTGGATTAGGAATTTGCGCCGCCCGAATTGCTTTCTGCGTCCGTGCCGTTTCCAGCGTTTTCCCCGCCCGCGTTGCTCGCGTCGCCTTCGCTGTCGGCGCTCTTCCCGCCGGGATTGGCAAAGTCGTCTGTGGAGTTGTCGCGCGTAAAGAACGCGTCCAAGTAATTTTCAAGAAAGCTGTCGCGTATTCCCGCGTCTTCAAGGTCTTTAGCAGTCCAGCCCCCGCCTACAGACTTGTACAAGGACACTATGTGGTTTATGAAAAGCTGCCTGCTCAACAGCTGGTTTTGCTGAGCCTCAAGCATGGAGCGCTGCGAATCGAGCAGGTCGAGAAACTCCGTCACGCCCTCCGTATATGAGCGGAAGGAGAGTTCGTAGGCCTCCTTACTGTTTTTTACGACGGAATTTAAATACACGATGCGCTCGCGCTCTTTCGCCGCCGATACTATCGCGTCTTCGACCTCTTTGAGCGCCGTGAGAACCTTCAGCTGCCAGGATATTTTGGAAGCCTGCGCGACGGCCTTTTGCAATTCCACATTGAAGTAGACCCTTCCGCCCTGAAAGAGATTCCACGAAACGCTCGGGCCCACGGACCAAGTTCCGTATTTGCTTGTGACGATGTCGCCCACATTCGGAGCCTGATATGATATATTTCCGGTTATGTGGAATTTTGGATAGAAGTCCGCCGTCGCCACTCCCACTTCCGCGGTCGCCGCGTGCATGGCGTATTCGGCCGCGATTATGTCGGGCCGCCGCCGCACGAGCTTTGCCGGCACGCCGAGCGGAATGAAGCGCTCGAGTTCGGGGAGGTCGGCGGGCTTTTCAAGCTCCTTTTTGAGCGCGCCGCTTTGAAGCCCGAGAAGGAGCTCCAGCGAATGGCGCATTAGCGCCAGTTCGCTTTCAAGCTGCGGTATCTGCGCGCGCGTGGACTCGACTTGCGCCTCGGCGCGGACTATGTCGAGTTTGGAGTCCATTCCGGAAAACTTGCGGCGCTTCGTGATGTTGGAGGTCTTTATCTGCGTTTGGAGGTTGCTGTTTACTATGATGATTTGCTGCTGTATTGCGCGGTATCTGAAATAGTTTTGCGCGACCTCCGCTGCGACCGACAGCCTCGTGGCGCACTTGGTTGCGAGCGATTCGTTGTAGCTTGCCAGCGCAGATTCCACGCCGCGGCGCGTCCCCCCGAACACGTCTATTTCCCAGCTTGTTTCCGCGCCCAGGCCGAATGTTTGCCTGTCGGTGGTCATGTTTCTGCCGCCCTCGCTAAATGAAGCGTTGGCGTCGAGCGACGGGAAAAACGAGCTCTGCGTGACGCCGAGCGTCGAGCGCGCCTGCGCGATTTTCGCCTGCGCGTCGGCAATGTCCAAATTGCCCTTGAACGCCCTTTCGACGAGGGACACGAGCACCGGGTCTCCGAAAATCGTCCACCAGTGCGACAGTTCCTCCTCCGAAAGTTTTGCCGGCGAGTCGTCGTCCGTCAGCAGCCGGCCCTCGTCCGACACGCTCCAAGAGTCGGGAAGGTCGGCCTTCGGGGACTCGAAGTCCGGTCCCACCATGCACGCGCACAGCAGCAGGCACGGCAGCGCCGTAAGAAATTTGCGAATTTTGTCACTCATATCTCAAAGCCTCTATCGGGTCGAGGCGCGCGGCCTTCCAGGCCGGGTAGTAGCCGAACAGGATTCCCACCAAAACCGACACGCCCACGGACAGCGCAATCGCCGCATAAGAGGTCATGACCGGCCACCCCATCAGATTTCCCAAGAGCATGGACAAACTGTGCCCAAGCACTATTCCAAGCACCCCACCGAGCAGGCATATCACTATGGATTCAATCAAAAACTGCCTCAAAATGTCGCTCCCGCGCGCCCCGACCGCCATGCGCAGCCCGATTTCGCGCGTGCGCTCCGTCACCGAGACGAGCATTATGTTCATTATCCCGACCCCCCCGACTATGAGCGATATGAACGCCACGCACAACAGCAGATTTGTGGTGCTTTTTGTTTGGCTTGTGAGGAAGTCGGAAAATTCCGTCATTGTGCGCACGCGGAAGTCGTCTTCGTCTTCGGGGCCGAGCTTGTGGGTTTCGCGCAGGGAGGCCGTCACCTCCGCGAGCGCGGCCTCCACGCTCTCCGGATTGTGCGCGGCTATTATGAGGCTGTCGACGTTTACGAAGCGCACCGGGGGAACGGCGGTCGAAGCCTCCGGATAAAGCGACACCCCGGAAGTGTAGAGGTCCGACGTGCTCGATGTAGTGGTTGTCGTTGTCGTGGTGGTTGTGTTGGAACTCGTCAGCGACGTGCTTCCGGCGCCCTTCAGGCGGGACTTCATCGTAGTCCACGGCATGATTACCACGTCGTCCTGATCCCAGCCCATCATGTTTGCGCCCTTTTGCTTTAGAACCCCGATCACCTTGAAGGTGACGTTCTGGACGCGCAAATTCTTCCCTATGGGATTTTCCCCCTCGAACAGCTCGCGCACTATTGTCTGGCCCACAACGCAGACTTTGGCGCCGCGCGCTACCATGCGGGCGTCGAAAGGCTCGCCGTCCGATATTTCCCAGTTGGATATGTCCAGATACTTTTCGTTTACGCCGTTGATGAAAAACGGATTCCAGTTCTGCCCGCCGTAAATGATCTGCCCCCTAACCGAGACCACGGGGGAGACGGCCGAAACGCTGCGGCAGTTTTTGGCTATGGCGTTGAGGTCGGTCAGCGTGAGGTTTACCCTTCCTCCCGACCCTGTGCGCACGCCGCTCTTCGTGACGGCGCCCGGCCACACGCGTATCGTGTTGACGCCCATGTTGGCGATGTTCTTCTTGAGCGCCTCCTGCGCCCCCTTGCCTATTTCCATCAGCGCGATTACCGCGGCTATGCCTATGACGATTCCGAGAGTCGTCAAAAACGTGCGCGTGGGATTGCGGCATATCGCCTTCAGCGCGGATCTGATTACGGCGACGTACTTCATGGCTTCGACACGGTCTCGTCCGATGAGACTTCGCCGTCCTTGATTTTTATTATGCGCTTGGCGCGGCTGGCCACGTCCATTTCGTGCGTCACTAAAATTATGGTCACGCCGTCCCTCTCGTTTATCTCGAGAAATATGCGCAGGATTTCGTCGCTCATCTTGGTGTCGAGATTTCCGGTGGGCTCGTCGGCAAAGAGAATCTTCGGATTGTTCACAAGCGCGCGCGCTATGGCGACGCGCTGCTGCTGGCCCCCGGAGAGGCGCGAGGGCTCGTGATCCATTCTGTCGCCCAGCCCCACGCGCTCGAGCATTTCCCGCCCCATTTCCAGCATGCGCTTTTCCGACAGGTGCGAGGCCGTGTAGCTCAGCGGCATTATCACGTTTTCGAGGGCGGTCGTGCGGGCGAGCAGGTTGAAGTTCTGAAACACAAAGCCTATCTTTTGGTTGCGCACGTCGGCGCGGCCGTCGTTGTCGAGCTTCGATATTTCGCGGCCGTCCAGCCAGTACTCTCCCGAGGTCGGCCTGTCGAGGCACCCCAATATGTTCATCAAAGTGCTCTTCCCAGAGCCGGAGGCGCCGGTAAGGGCGACCATTTCGCCCCGTTCTACGTCAATGCTTATTCCCTTGAGGACGGGGAGCAGAATGTCCCCCATCACGTAGGTCTTGCAGATGTTCTTGAGGCTTATCAGGCTCATGGAAGTCCCACTTTGAGGCGCGCGGCTACTTTGAGGCGGTCTTTGTTGAGGAGGCCTTTGCGGAGGAGTTGGCCTTTCTCCGTTGCGGCATCTTGGGCATGAACGGATTGCTCGAGGCCGCGGCGATCTCGGCCGCCGTATTTACGCCGACGACGATTTACATTCCCTCCCTGATGTCGGGAGATATGACCTGCGTGAACGTTCCGTCCCTGACGCCCGTCTTTACGAAAATCGGGGAGACTTTTCCGGGCGCGGACTGGACCCAGAGCGCGCGCATTCCCTCCGGCGCCTCCGCCTGCGCGCCGGCTTCCAGCATGGATTCCTCAGGCTTCCAGCGGAGCGCCGCGTTCGGAACGGCAAAAACGTTTTCGGCCTTCTCCACGATAAAGCTCAAATTCGCCGAAAGGTACGGCAGCAGCCGCCCGTTCGAGTTGTCTGTGATGACTTCGACGACGTACGTGACGACGTTTTGCGACATCGTCGCATTCAGGCGGATTTTTCCAACTTTGCCGTAAAATTTTTCGCGGGGAAAGGCGTCCACGGTGAATTCCACGTCCTGCCCCGGCCTTATTCCGCCGATGTCGGCCTCGTTGACAGAGGCCCACACCTCCATTTTCTTTAGGTCTTTTGCTATCAGAAAGAGGCTGCTTGCGCTCATGTTTGAAACCACCGTCTGCCCGACATTCACCTTGCGGTCTATGACGACGCCGTCAACCGGCGCCCTTATGACGCAGTATTCCAAGTTGCGCTGCTTTTCCTTCAAGCCGGCCTGCGCCTGCGCGTATTCGGCGTCCGCGGCCAGAATTTGGGCCTTTGCTACGCTGATTTCGGCCGTGGCCTTCTCCCATTCGGACAGGTATGCGTCGTACGCCGACTGCGACAGCGCGTCGCCCGCGCCGAGCCGCTTCGCCCTGTCCCAATTGCGGACGGCCTGCTTCAGATTCTCCTGCGCAACGAGCAGGTTGGCCTTCGCGGACTCCTGGCTCGCCTTCGCAAGGTCGAGCTGCGCCTTTGCGCTTAGGAGATCCGACTGCGGTATTTCGTCGTCAATCAGGGCGATTACGCTGCCTTCGGTTATCTCGGAGCCGTAGTCTATCTCCTTGCCGTTTTTGTCCTTGCCGAACGATACGATTTCCCCGGACACGCGCGCGCCCACGTCTACCAAGTCCTCCGGTTCGAGCGTCCCGGTAGCGTCTATCGTGCTTACGACATCGCGCACTTGGACTTCGGCCGTTTTGAAGGACGCCGCCGGCTCGCTGTCGCCAAAGAAATAAAAATACCCCCCGCCGCACAAAGCGGCGAGAACGAGGGCTGCAATACCCCTCTTCAAAAATTTCTTCACTATTTTCCTCCTCTTGTGTGTTAAATGCGGCGGCGCGCAAAGAGTTTCGTTAAATTTAAAATTAAATTAGTCCGGACTCTTCGCCGGCGCAACAAAATTCGGCGGGCGGCAAGAAGCGCGCAAATAATTTTTGTCCGGCGCGCGCCCCGCCTCCGCGCGGAGGCAAAGTTTCGCCTATCCAAGCGACATTATAAATTCCGCAAACTCCGGCGCCATAGCCGCGATTTCGGCGGGGTCGCCCTTTATGAAGTCCGCGTATTCAAACGAGGGCACGACCATAGTCGCGCACAGCGCCCACGCCTGCGGCCGATTTCCGCCGCAGATTTTCGCGCCCATCCAGAAGCGGGCGGGAACGGCGAACTGCGGAAGTTGGCCAGCCTCCAAATTTGCGCCGAGCCTCGTCAGTTTTGCGTCTTCCGTATCGGGGTTGACCGTTATCAGCTCCACGTGCGTTTCGGGGGAGTCGGCGCAGCAAAAGTGCCAGATTTCGTCGCTGCCGGAGAGCGCGTGCATTGCGGAACTTTCGCCCGCGCCGAGCAAATAGTAAATCGCCGACGCCGCGCGGTACTCCGCCTGCGAAAAGCCGCCTCCCAACGCCCGCGCGTCGAGCTTGATTTTCGATTCGTACGTCCTTCTGAACCACCCGCCCTCGCAGGAGAGGGGCTCCAAGTTAAGCATTTTTACGACTTCCGATTTTGTCATTGTCCGTTTGCGTTTCCGTCAGGCGAAGTTGGATTTCGCCCGTTCGATTTCCCTCAGAAATTCGTCTCTGGCATTTTGCGGAACGTCGGCGAACCGCCAGCCGTCGGCGGCGACGTCGAAGCATTCTCCGGCGGAAAATCCCATTTTTTCGTGAAGAATGTCGTATTCGCCGGCCAATGTGGAGTTGAACACAAGCGGGTCGTCGGAGCTTAGGGTGCATGCAATGCGCGCATTCCGCAGTTTCCTCATGGGGTGGCTGCGGTAGTCGGGAAAGACGCCAAGCTTTACGTTGCTCGTAGGGCAGACGTCGAAGCGCACCCCGCGCTCCGCCAGCCACCCGACTACTTCCGCGCTCTCCGCCGCGCGCACCCCGTGCTCTATCTGGCGCACTCCGAGCTTCTCCACTATTTGCCTGACGCTTTCTGCGCCGCACAATTCGCCGGCGTGCGCCTTTGCGAGCAGCCCCGACTGCGCGGCATTGCGCCACAGGGAGACCGTCCAATCCTCCAGCGGCAGCGTTTCGTCGCCGTGCAGATCCAGGCCGTCCAAGTATTTCCAATTCGCGCATTCCTCAAACACGCGCTCCATTTTCGGCGGGCGCCCGTTGCGGTGAATACCCATGAATACGCGGACTTCAAGCCCGTCGGGAGCGGATTTTGAGATTGCCTCGGCAATCTCGTCGCCGGCGATTCCCAAAAACTCGATCATTCCCGAGGCGAAGCTTACCTCGGCGTAGCGGATGTTCTCGTCGCGCATTCGCAAAAAAATCTCCCGCGCGGCGCACTGATAGCGCTCGGGGCTGACGTACCATTCGCACGCCATCGACAATAGGCACTTGTCAAATTCCGCGAAGCTTTTGAACCTGAAATTCGCATTCCACGAATCCGGGCGGGAGAAATTTTTTCCGAGCGAATTCAGCAGGCCGAACGGAAGCGCACCCTCGATGTGCAGGTGGGTTTCCGTCTTGGGAATTTCCCGCAGCGCGGCGGACAGCTGCGGATTAGCCACGGGCGTCCTCCGCGATTATTTTGTGCACGTCCGGAAGATTCCTGAATTTGCGCGCGCAGTCCAGGCCGTAGCCGAATATGAATTCTTCCCCTATTTGGAAGCCCGTGAAATCGGCCCTTATTTCCGGCGCCCGCGCGCTTGAGAGCTTTTCAAAAAGGACGCATAGGCGCGCGCCGGCCGCGCCAGATTTTTTAATTTCGCCCATTATCGCGCGCGCGGTGAGGCCCGAATCCAAAACGTCGTCGACCAAGAGGACGTGGCGTCCGGCGTGGACGGAAAAATCCCACGAATACTCCGGGCGCCCGCCCGACTCCAGCACGTCTCCGTAGGACGAGACCTTCAGCGACATTATCCTCATCGGCATGTCTATTTTTCGCGCCAAGTCCGCCGCGAACACAAACGCCCCCTCCGCAAGCCACAGGAAGTCGAAGTCGGCAATGCCGGCCGCGCCCATTGCGCGGGTTATCTCTTCGCCCAGTTCCGCGACGCGTTTTGCTATCCGTTCCCGCTCTATCAATATGCATTCGCGCATAATTTTGGATTTTTGCAAACGCCGCCGCGCGCGTCAAGCGCGGGAGCGGATTTTTGTACATAACGGGAA
>CALXMX010000195.1 GCA_944389575.1 uncultured Opitutales bacterium | reverse complement strand
ATTACATTGGAGCATTCGGGCGAGGCTTCCGGCAAATATTTGATTGCGCCCTACGGCGACTGGAAAAAGGGCGACACAACGCAGCGCGTGGACGCCGCGGCGGCGGAGAATTTAAAGCGCAACATGGTGAAGGTTTGGGGCAAGGTCAAAAACGACCTCGAAAATCCCTGTCCCGTCCACTACGAGCATCCCGACGACGAAGACGGCGAAGAGGTGCCGAGGGTTGTCGATAAGACGCCCTACGGCCGCGTGCGCGCTTTGGAAATCCGCGGCGACGGCATTTACGCCGCGATTGAATGGCTGCCGGGATTCGAGACTTTGCCCAAGAGCCTGCAAATCTCGCCGCGCTGGAATGCCGACCCTTTGGGAGGAGGTATCGTGCGGCCCGTGCGCCTTCTATCAATAGGCCTCACGCGGCGGCCGAATATAAAGCGAACTTCTTTTGTAAACCATGCCGGAGCATGGACGCCATTGAAGGAGCAAGCCCTTTGCGGCGATTGCCAAGGCAATGCGCCTATCCCCAATTCTGAAAATCAAAACCAACAAAAGGAATCGTGTATGGACAAAGAAATACTCATACTTTTGGGCTACACCGACGAGGAATCCCAGAAGATTATAGATAAGGCCGAAGACGCGCCTACGGACGTCTTGGAGCGCATAAAGAAAGCGTTGGCCGACAAGGCGACGCTCGAAAACGAGCTTGCCGCGGCAAAGGGCGAAACGGCGGAAAAGGAAAAGGAGCTCGGAGAGGCGAAAACCGCCCTCGCAAACAGCCAGACGGCGTTGAAAGCCTCTCGCGAGGCGCGCGCGAAGCTCGTTGTGGCAAACGCCGTGCGCGACGGAAAGATAGCCGAATTCCAGCGTTCGAGCGCGGAGGCTATACTTGCCAACGCCGAGGACTTTGAGGCCGAGGAAAAGAAAATCGCCGAGGCTCCCGCGGCGGTTAAGACCACGCCCAAGACCGACGGCATCGAAAAGGGCGAAAAGGAGCGCGCCAAGAGCCGGCAGGACGCCCAGACGAAATTCGCGGCGATTGTCGAGGAGAAGCAAAAGGCGGGAATGGACTACAACTCCGCCTGGAACCTCGCCAAAAGCGAAAACGCCGAACTCTACGAAGCGGCTTATCCCTCCAACGTTTAACCAAATCAGAACATGGAAACTCACAAGAACAACATAACTAAGACCGCCTCGGCCGACATGGCCAGGGGGACGGTTGTAAAGCTTGACGCCTCAGACGCGTCAAAGGTTGCGGCATGCGCTGCGACCGACACCGGCGCCATAGGCGTCGTTTTGGACGATGTATCAAGCGGCGACAACGTTGCCGTAGCGCTGCTTGGCGTTGCAAACCACACGGTCGAGGCCGTGGCGAGCGGCGCGATAGCCGCCGGCGCGAAGGTTTATCTCGACGCTTCCGGCAAGGTGCGCGCGGCTCCCGCGGCGGGTGGCGCCGACCAGAGCGTGGTATGCGTGGGAATCGCTCTGACCGCCGCGTATGCGGACGGAAACACTGTCGAAATAGCCCACCGCGCGCCGACGGGCGAAACGATAGCCAAGACCGCCTAACCACAGTTTAAAAACGAAAGGAAACAATCCATGAGCAAAATCATATTTGCAAACTCCGCGGCGTTCAATTCCTCGGCTTTCTCCCAGGAGCTTACGGGCTATGCCGCGGGCTATAAAGTGCCGGAATTGACGGACGCCCTCGACTTCATCGCGCCCCCCGTGCCGGTCCCGTCGAAACGTTTTGAGTTCGCCCAATTCGGCAAGGGCGACTACGTCATAGACAACGACGACGAGCGCGCCGTCTACGGCAGTTTCAAGGTCGTGACTTCGAGCGGGAAAATCGTCCAGGCAAAGCTTGTACACCGCGGGCTTACGATGGTGCTTGACAGCGACGAAATCGCCGCGAACTACGAACAGCGCGCCGTCGAGCGGCTCAAAAAGCGCCTTATCCGCAACGAACTCTACCGCGCGGCGGGCATGCTTGTCAAAGCCGCGACCAACTCCGCAAAAAAGTGGATGGCTAACGGCACGGGAAAGAGCACGCCTGACGGCGACTTGATGGAGCTTGTCAAGTCCGTCGCCGACGCCTGCGGCATGCACGCAAACCGCATACTTTGCGGCGAGCAGGCGTGGGCGTACAGATACGCCGCGATGGTCGCTTCCGAGGCTCCCGGCGAAGGCGCGAGCGCGAAGCTCACGCCCGCGGAAATCGCGCAGTTCCTCGGCATAGAAGAGATGCGCATTTCCAAAGACCGCTACGAGTACAGGGACAGTTCCGACGGCTCGGACAAAAAGGGCAACATAGTTTCGCCCAACATCGTCTTCGCCTTCAACGGCCGCGCCGGCGTCGATATTGACGACCCGAGCACCTTCAAACGCTTCCATCTCGGCGAAGGGTACAGCACCTTCATTGAGGACAAGGGCTATACGAAGAACATCACGGTATCGCACTACTCGCTGCTTGCCCAGACTGGCGTCGGTGCCTGCCGAAGCATAACCGTCTCCAACTCCTAAATAACCGCCGTGCGGCGGCGGGGGTAAAGCCCGCCCCGCGCGGCATTCCATTCTATTATATAGGATAACAATCAATAAAGAGGATGATGAATGAGCTACACTTATTTGCGGGAGGGGGCGGAGGCATACTCGGCGGAATGCTTTGCGGGCATACATGCGTCTGCGCCGTCGAAATCGAACCCTATTGCCGCGAAATTTTGCTCCAAAGGCAGCGCGACGGAATCCTGCCGAAGTTCCCGATTTGGGACGACGTCAGGACGTTCGACGGCAAACCGTGGCGCGGAAAGGTCGACGTCGTCTGCGGCGGCTTTCCGTGCCAGGACATTTCCTCGGCGAACAGAAAAGCCGTCGGAATCTGCGGCGAAAGAAGCGGCCTCTGGCGCGAAATGGCCCGCATCGTCGGGGAAGTTAGGCCTGAATACGTGTTTGCCGAAAACTCGCCGATGCTCGAAAGCAGGGGCGTTGAGCGCGTCCTCGAAGACCTCAACTCGCTCGGCTATGACACGCGGCGCGTCAAACTCGGCGCTGAAAATCTCGGCAAAACGGTACGTCAAAGGCTTTGGATTCTGGGGCGGCGTTCTCGCAAGCAAAATGTCGCACAAGATGCCGCCGGAAGTGGTG
>CALXMX010000194.1 GCA_944389575.1 uncultured Opitutales bacterium | reverse complement strand
CGCACGCGGCCGACCTCCACGAATCGTCAATTATTGCGACCTTCAAGCCGCGGCGCATCAGCTCGTACGCCGCGCAAGAGCCGGCTATGCCCTGTCCGACCACTATGAAGTCGAGCGCGTCCATCTGCGCGCCTCAAAAGAGTTCGCCCTGCCCCTCGGAGGCCAAGCCCTCCAAACCGATCACCTGCCACGCCTTTTCGGTCAAGACCCTGCCCTGCGGAGTGCGGCGAATGAAGCCCTCCTGTATGAGATACGGCTCGTGAACCTCCTCTAAAGTGTCGGCCTCCTCATTCACCGCAACCGCGACCGTCCCGATGCCCACGGGCCCGCCGCGATAGTTGTCGGCCATTACGCGGAGCATGCGCTTGTCCATTTCGTCGAGGCCGTTCTCGTCAATCTCCAAAAGCTCCAGCGCGTCGACGGCCACCTGCCGCGTAATCTTGCCCTTCGCGCGCTCCTGGGCGTAGTCGCGCACAAAGCGGATTAGGTTGTTGACTATGCGCGGAGTCCCGCGCGCGCGGCGCGCAATCTCGTCCGCGCCGAAGGAGTCTATCCTGACGCCGAGCAGTTCGCAGCTGCGCAGGACAATCGATATCAAATCGCGGCGCGAGTAATAGTCGAGGCGCGTCTGAAGCGTGAAGCGGCTGCGCAGCGGGGAGGTCAAAAGCCCCGTCCGCGTCGTCGCCCCGATCAGCGTGAAGCGCGGAACGTTGAGGCGCACGCTGCGCGCGTTCGGCCCCTGGTCTATCATTATGTCTATGCGGAAATCCTCCATCGCGCTGTAAAGGAACTCCTCGACGGAGCGCGATATGCGGTGTATTTCGTCGATGAAGAGAATGTCGCCCTCCTGGAGGTTGGTGAGCAGCCCCGCCAAATCGGACGCCTTCTCTATCACGGGGCCGGAGGTGACGCGAATCTGCGCGCCCATCTCGTTCGCCAATATGAACGCGAGCGTCGTCTTCCCAAGCCCGGGCGGGCCGTGCAGGAGAATGTGGCTCAGGCAGTCGCCGCGCCGCTTGGCCGCGCCGACCATGACCTTCAGGCGCTCCACAGTTTTCGGCTGCCCCGCAAACGCGTCGAATCCAGACGGCCGAAGCGAGGAATCTATGGCGTCGTCCTTTCTCTCAAGCGCCGACTGCAAATAATCTGTGCCTTTGTCTTCCACTAAAATACTTTACAATAACGCAATTTCATACAATCCTACACGAGTTTGCGCTTTTGTGAAGATAAATTTCGTCAGGCTTCAAAATTTCAGAAATATCGAATTCGCCGAGGTGGATTTCGGCGCGGATTCGATATGGATACGCGGGGACAACGCGCAGGGAAAGACGAACCTGCTCGAGGCCGTCGGCCTGCTTCCCGCGTTGCGCTCGTTCAGGACGGCGAAGAATTCCGCCATGATACGCCACGGCGCGGACGCGGCAAAAATTTTGATTTCGCTGGACCTCGAAAACTCCGGAAACGCGGAAGTCGAAATATCGCTCGGCGAAAAGCGCTCGGCGAAAATCGACGGCGAAGAGGCGAAATATTCCGACTACATCGGCCGCTTTCCCGCGGTCGCTGCCACCAACGACGACATATCCTTAGTGCGCGGTTCCCCGGAGGGGCGCAGAAGGCAGATAGACATGTTCGCCTCCTCCCTCGACGCCGGATACATGGCCGCGCTGAGGCGTTTCCACGCCGCCCTCTGCGGGCGGAACGCCCTGCTGCGCCAACAGTGCGGGGACGATGCCGCCTTCGGCGCATTCGAGTCCGAAATGGCAAAAGCCGCAGCCGACATATACGCGGGGCGGAAAAAGTTCTTGGATATGATAGCCGAATCCGGCGAAAGATTTTACGCGGAGCTGTCGGGGGAGCGCGGAGAGCGCGCCAAACTGCGCCTGCGCCCGAACTGCGACTATTCCGACGCCGGCTCGTACGCCGAACTCCTCGCCCAAACCAGGCTCGCCGACTCCGCCCGGCAGACTTCCTCCGCAGGCCCGCACCGCGACGACTTCAGCCTCGAATTAAATTCCAAGAGCGCAAAATTGTACGCGTCAGAAGGACAGCAGCGCTGCGTCGCGCTCGCCTTCCGGCTCGCGCAGTTCGAGATAGTCAAGCGGGTTGCCGGAATCGAGCCCGTCCTGCTTTGCGACGACGTTCTCGCGGAATTGGACTCCAACAGGCGCGCCGCGTTTTGGCGCTGCGCCAGCCCGACGGCCCAGCTGATAGCCACCTCCACCTCCTCCCCGCCGGAAACCGCGGGCGCAAGAGGCGCGCGAGCGTGGAAGGTAATAAACGCCGTCGAAGCCAAATTTTTCGAGGCGGACGGAAAGTTCGCCGGATAAAGCCGGAATCGAAAAATGCCCGAAAAAAATAAGATTTATCATTCCCGCATATTCGACATTCTCGCGGACTCCGGCGGGGAAATCGAGCTGTCCGAATTCGTCCGCGCGGCGCTCTACCACCCCGAACTTGGCTACTACGCAAAGCCGGGAGCGACCCGAATCGGGGGAGAGGGTGCGGACTTCTACACGGCGGAGTCAATGGAGGAAAACGTGTTCGGCGCCCTCGTGGAAAATGCGGCGCGGCAAATTTTGAAGCAATCCCGCGGTGCGGCGAAAGCAGCTGAGGCCGTCGAAATCGGCTCGGAGGGCGGAAGGACGATGATTGCCGGAGCGCGCGCTATTGGAATCGGCGGGGATATAGAAATACGGCCCGGCTCGCTCGCCGTCTCGAACGAGCTTCTCGACGCCCGGCCGTTCGACAGGTTCGAGTTTTCCGAAGGCGCGTGGCGCAAGACATTCCTTAAAATCCGCCGCGCGCAATCCGGCGAAGGGTGCGGATACGCCGTGGAAAAGCGCCTTCGCCCGGCCCCGCCGGAGGAATGCGGGGTTTTGGAAAAATATTTCGGCCGCTGCCAAACCGAGGGATTTTGCATCGACTTCTCATTCGACGCGCTCGGGCTGTTTAAAAAAATCGTCGCGCAAAACCGCGGCGGGCTGTCGATTTTTTTCGATTACTTCAGAACGTCCGGCGAGCTGGCGTCGTTTCCCGGAGGCACTGCAAGGACGTACAAGTCGCACGCGTGCGGCTCCGACATATTTGAGGGCGCGGGCTCGCGCGACATAACCTACTCCCCGTGCTCGGACGCATTTCTGGACGCGGCCTACGAATGCGGCGCTAAGCGCGCCGAATGCATGGCGCAGGAGGAGTTTTTCATGCGCTACGCGCAGGGCGAAATCAGGCGTATTGTCGAGATTCCGGATCCGCTCGACCGGAAAAAGAGGGAGCTTTGCCAACTGTTGAGTCCCGACATGATGGGAAGGGTTTTCCGCGTCATAGCGATATATTGACGGCACGCGCCAAGCGGCGGCAAAAGCCCGCGCTTTAATTTGAAAAAGCCGTTAGTAAGCCGTTCGCAAACCGTCCCCCCGCCGCGCCGCTATCCGCGCAAAAAGCTCGCGGCGGCAAGAAAAACTTAAGCAGGAAATTTGGGCGAAAAATGCCGGGAAAAATCCCCCGGACTTTTGCCCCCAAATCAAGGCAATGTGGAAAGGGAAAAAAATACCTACGCCCCCAAAATCCGCCTCCCAAAATCCGCCGCAACTTCCACTAAAATTTCCCTAAATTTCCGAAGCTTTCCATCGCGCATTTTCCTCCGGCATTTCGATTGCTTCAGGGGGGGCCGGCGAACCGGCGTCGTTTCCCGGGGGTACGGCAAGGACGTTTCCTCCGCCATTCCGCTTTAAAGCCCGCAGTACGGGGGCGTCGCTTCCGCTTCCGCGCAATCGGCGCGAAGGCGCCGGAGGGCGCATAAAAACGAGCCGCCACGCGCGGCGCAAAAAAAAGAGGCGCGAAAAAAACGCGCCTCAAAATTTCAAAGAATCCCGCTACCCGCGCGAACATTGCCCCGCAAGCCACTCGCCGGCGGACATCTTCGGAGGCGAATGAAGTATCCGCTTCAGCTCTCCGGCGTCCCGCGCGGCGCGTTCGGCGCATTCCGGCCCGGAAAGGCAGGCGCGCATGCGCTCCGCCATTTTTTGCGCGGACGCGGCAAACTGGATAAACTCAGGCCACGCCGGCCTGTCCAAAAGAATGTTCGCAATGCCAAGATACTTAACTTTGACAAGCATTCTGCCCACAAAATACGTAAACGGATTGGCCACATAGACAATCAGCCCGGGTATCCCCGCAAGGCAGCACGCAAGCGACATCGTCCCGGAACTCATCATCACCGCGCGCGCGCCAATGCGTCCCGCCCTGTTCCCGACAAAGCGCACGCGCCCGGCGACGTCCGGGAAGCGAGCGGCCTCGGCCTTCATCACCGCAAGTATTTCCTCCGTCGGATAGGGAGCCGCCGCGCGGACTTCCGGCAAGAGGCGCAGCGTTTGCAGCATCTTCGGAAATATACGCGAAACCGCGGCGAGCCTGCTGCCTGCAAGAAGCAGAATCTCCGCATTAGAATCAAAGTACAGCGGATTTTCGTATGAGGCGTCGAGAAACGGGTGCCCCACGAAATGCGCAGTAAGGGAAGTGTCCGCGTAGCAGGCGGGCTCAAACGGGAATATCAGCGCAATGTCGTCGATAGTAGAGGCCATTTCAAACCTCCGCCCCGCCTTCCACGCCCATATCTGCGGGCCTATGTAATATACGACGCGCACGCTGCCGCCGCCCTTCGCGCTTATCGCACGCCGCTTCAGCGCAGAGGCGAGGCGCATGTTGAACCCGGGGTAATCGACTA
>CALXMX010000193.1 GCA_944389575.1 uncultured Opitutales bacterium | reverse complement strand
GATAAATGAAAGAGCGTAAGCGCGCGAAGGGCGGGCCGAGAAGAATCGGAGCCGCAAAGAAACTGAGCCGCGCGCGGAGCTTCTAAACGGCGCGCCGCCAACCATTGGGGAAATGGGGGAATTTCTTTGTTGAAAATCCGCGCGAATCGGATTCTTTTAAAATAATATGCAAAACGTCGTAGTAAAGCTCCAGGGGGGATTGGGGAACCAGATGTTCCAATACGCCTTTTCGCGCGCCCTCTCAGACAAACTCAAAACCGACGTTGCTTTGGACATATTAGATTACAGAACCGCCTCCAGAAAGTTCGGGCTGGGGGCGTTCAACTGCGAGCTGAAATTTTCGGACGAATCCGATAGGCGGCGTCTTCGCACGCCGTTTTTGAAGCTCAAGAGGGAACTTAAAAAAATTGTCGGGCTGCCTTATTCGCTCAGCCCCACGCATTGCAGGGTCGAGTCTTTTCGCTTTGATTCGTCCGTTTTCGACAGGCCGCTGCCGTGTTATTTTGAGGGGCATTTCCAGAGCGAAAAATATTTCTCCGGGATTTCCGGGCAGATTCGCAAGGAGTTTGAATTTGCGCGCGCGGCGGAGTTTTCGGCGCATTCGCTCTTTTCCGAAATTGTCTCCGGAGAGTCCGTCTCCGTGCACGTTCGCTGCGGCGACTATCTGCGCAGGCGGCGCACCAGAAGAATACTTCACGTGTGCACGCGCTCCTATTATGAGAGGGCGATAGAGCAGGCGCGCAGCAGGCTCGGCAATCCCAAATTCTACCTTTTTTCCGACGACATCGCCCTGACCTTGAAAATGTACGAATTTATGCGCGGCTTTACTCCGGTCGAGGCCTCCGGAGACGTTCACGAGATGTTTCTGATGTCGCGTTGCCGCCACAACATCATACCGAACAGCACGTTTAGCTGGTGGGCCGCATGGCTGAATCCCAATCTCGAAAAGCTCGTGATAGCGCCGCAGCAGTGGTTTACGCCGCTTGCGGGAATAGATTACCGCGACGTCGTCCCGGAGAGCTGGACGAAGGTTGACACGCGCGATTAGTGCGCCGGCCAAATGCCGCGGCAAACAACAGTGTAGCGGCAAAAAAAACGGCGCGCAATGCGGTTGCCGCGCGCCGTTTTTCTTGTTTTTTTTCCGCCGTTGCCGGACGGGTCGCAGGGCGAATAATCAGCACTCCAAGGCGCTGCGCCCCAAAGAGAGGCGTCCGCTTCGGCGGACGCGCAACGTTCCCGCGGGCTGAAACGGGAGCCGCTATTTTTTCAGGGCTTTGTCGAGCGACGCGCCGATGTCGTCTTGCGCGGGCTTTGCGTCCGGCACGGCGGCCGGTTTTGCGGGCTCCGCATTCGGATTTTGCGCCGCCGCAATTTGCGCCTCGATTTTTGCGACAGATTCCTTCGAGCCCCCGGCCTTTGTCCAGCGCTCCCTTACCGCATTCGCGCGGGCGTCGGATTTAAACTTTTCTAAGCCGTCAAAGACGAGTTTGTCCAGGCGGCGTTCGTCGAATATGGCCTGGCTTCCCTCGCCTTCGCACGCGGCGAAGAACACGTCGGCCGAATCGCGCGCCTCGGCGTATTGTATCATTCCGACGCGAACGACCATTGATACGGGAATTTCCTTGAAGGTGTCTTTGAATGTCTCCCAGATGGATTTGTCGCCCGTCAGCAGGAATATTTCCACGCCGTCGCTGGCGGCGGCCTTGTCTCCGGCGGCGATGGCCTGTTTGATGTAATCAACCGCGGTTTGAATGTCGCCCGTGCGGTAGTACACGAGGCTCAAGCCGCGCATTGCGAGGGTGTTTTTCGGGTCGCTTTTGAGCGCCTTCTTGTAGATGTCGAGCGCCAGCGGCCACGCCTCCGCGAAGGCCGCCGCGCGGCCCGGAAGCACGAGCGCGCTGTCCGGCCAGATGTCGCGCTTGGCTATGTACAGGCGAAGGACGGTCTGAAGGCTCTCCCTGTTCGCGGTCGCGAGGACTTTTCTGGCGTCCGCGGCGGAGAGGAGCTCCTTGATGAGGGCGTCGTCGCTCTTGCCGTTGCGCAGGGCGTATATGAAGCCGAGCACCAGCGACTCCATGTTCGTCTTGGCAAGTTCCTTCAGCTGCGGGAGCACCTCTGAAATTTTGTCCGGCGCCTGCTGTATTATATAGACGCTGGCCAGCTGGTTGGCCGCGGTCTTGTCGCCGAGCTCAAGCATTTTTTTGTAGCATTCAATCGCGCTTGCGATTTTCTGTTCGTTGCCCTTTGCGTCGTCCGCCTTTCTGGAGGCGAAGTATATTCCGCCCAGCATTCTCAGCGCGCGAATGCTCTTGGGTTCCGCCTTTATGTATTCTTTCAACAGCTTTTCGGCGGAATCGAGATCGCCGAGCGTGGTGTAGCAGACGGCTATCGGAAACAGCTGGTTTGCGGCGTAGGACTTGGGCGACTTTTCGTACTCCTTCACCAATTCCTCGTTTGCTTTGCGGTCGGCGAAAATGGATTGCGCTTCAAAGAGGTCGGGCTTGTCGAAAAACTGTTTTTTCTTCAGCATTTCCGGCGTGGAGTCCTGCCCGAACAGGCTGAGGGCCGATGCGCACGCCAGTATTAGCAATGTTAATTTTTTCATCGTTTGTCGTATTCCGTTTTTGATATGTTTAAAATATAGGCATAGGCCAAACCTAATTGCGTGAGGTTAAGTTCTATTCTTCTGCCTGCAAGCCATTTTTTGGGCAGCAGGCCGACGCTCCCGCCCGTGAATACCGTCTTGCCGACCGCGGATTGGCCGCCGAAAATTCCCCCTCGATGTCGCTTATTATCCCGTCGGCGAGTCTGCAAAACCCCTTTGCGCAGCCCACGTACATCGCTTCCACAGTGTCTTTGCCGATGTTGAGCGAGTAGTCCGCCATGGCCGGATTTATCTTGGGCAGCTGCGCGGCGCGCTCGCTGAGGTATTGCGCAAACGCGTGCATTCCGGGGGCGATTGCGCCCCCCGCATACGCGCCGGAGGCGTCGACGAGGTCTATCGTCACGGCGGTACCCATGTCGACGGTTATGTACGGAGGGTCGAAAATCAGCCCCGCGCCCAATGCGGCCGCTATCCTGTCCTGCCCGACTTGCGCCGGCGCCTTCATGTCCAATCTGAGCGGGGAGTTTTCCCACGTCAGCTGCATCGACGCAACCGCGCGCGCGCGCAGGCAGTCCGACAGCTCCGCCGCGTATTTGGGCACCACGGAACACCACGCTACCGCGTCCGCCCCGCATTCGAGCGCGGGGGAAGCCGAGGCGAATGCTTTTGCGAACTCCGCGCTGTCGAACTCCGCGCAGTTTGAGAGCTCAAAGTCGCTTTCCGAAAGCCTGCGCCGCGCTTTCGCGGCGGGAGCCGACACGAGGGCGCAGTGCGTGCGCGTGTTCCCGATATCTATGCAATATATATTGAGTTTTTCGTCCGCCATTTTTTATGGGCGCCTAAAATCCGCCGCCCGCCGTTCTTTGCCGTGCGGCCTTCCCGATAAAAAAAGCGCCTTTGGAAAGGAAATTTTCAAAAGGCGCAAAAATTAATCCCTTTAGTTAGTCCCGTCAGACCGACGGACTGCGGCGTTGATGTTTAATAATCCTGCACGGATATGCCGCCCCAGAAGAAGGTCGTCCTATCTCCGGAGGGAAGTTCCATGCCACAAGCCTCGTCCGTGGTGATAATCATGGAGGTGGGGGTTGAGGGCTTGTAGCATTCCGGCTCATAGGTGTAGAGGCCGAAGCACGTCGTTTTGCGGTGGGCGGTAGTTTCGTCCGCAGTGTTGCAACCGGAGAGCGCCGCCGCTACTGCGGCGACCGTAATAAGGAGTAAATTGCGAAATTTCATGAGAGTCACTCTAACCTTTATTTTTTTGAAAGCAACATATTTTTTTTACTTTTTGCAAATTAGTTTTGCAAAAGGGAAACTTTTAGTTTAACTTTGCGTTGTTATATCGATGGGATGGGTTTGTTGTTCGTTGTTTTGCGCGCGGCAAATGTTCATCCGACGGCTGCGGGGGGAAATCCCGGCGTCCGGGGGAAAAGAATCAAAACAAACGGATAATGGCAATTTTTTCAGGTTTCAGATTCGGCGCGGGAACGTGCGCATGCGCCGCGGCGTTGTTTTTTTCTTTCGCTACGGTTTGCGCCCAAACGCCTTCAAGCGGCGCGGTCGCGCCTTCGGCTTCGGCTACGGCTTCGCCTTCCGAGACGGGGGCTTCCGCAATGCGGCCTGCCGCAAAATTCGCGGCTTCGCCGACTGCGCAGCCCGCCGGCTCGCCCGCGGCAAAGGCAAATCCGCCCGCCGGTTCGAAGCGTGCAGGTGAATCCGCCACTCGCGCTAATTCGCAGAATCTCGATTTGCAGGGCCCGTTTTACATAGTTGACGAATCTCCGCTTCAGGTGCTGAAAATCTACGAGGCGCTCTCCGGAAAGTCGGCGATAATTTCCGCCCAAGTGCCCGACGTAAAAATCAATTTCAACGCCCCGAAGATGCCGCGCGCAGAGGCGCTGGCGGCGTTAAAGTCGCTGCTGGCCGTCAACGGAGTCGCAATTAACGACATAGATTCCAAATTTTTCAGGGCGACTCCCGCCGTATCCATGAACGCGCAGTCTCCGGAATTTATATCCGGCAGGGCGGCGGATTTGCCGCCGTCGCAGAATTTCTATTCAAAGATGTTTTCGCTCAAGTATCTGGACGTGGACTCTCTCAAGGACTTGATAAATACTTTCATCAGCCCCAACGGGGTCGCGACGCTCACGGTATTCAGCCGCAACAATTCGTTTTTTCTGACGGACACGCTCTCGAACATTCAGCGGGTCGAGATGCTTTTGGAAAATCTGGACAAGCCTACCGAAGTTAACGAGGACATCACTTTTATCGCCCTGAAGAACATGTCGTCGGAGGACATGAAGCGAAGGCTGATGACCATGCAGGGGGATTTCCTGAGGAAGTATTTTGGGAAGGCGTCCATAGACTCCGACGAGCGCACGAACCAGCTGATAGTGGTGTCTCCGCGCGGGACTTCGGAGATTGTAAAAAAGATTGTGGAAAAGCTCGACATAGACTCTCAGCCGATTACGCGCAGCAGGGTTTTTTACATAAAGCACGGGGAGTCTAAAAACGTCGCCACGGTTTTGAACCAGATTGTCAAGGGTCAGCAGAATGCCGTGCGGCAGGCCAATCAGCAGAGGTCGGCGCAGGCCAACCAGATGAACATAAACAACAGAATCGCCAACGCCATAAACCGCTCCAACGCCGCGCGCGGCGGCGCGGCGGCCGCGCAGATGCCCATGAACATACTGGCCGACTTCGCCAACGCCCCGCTGCAATTCAGCGAATACATCACGATTGTGGCCGACGACAGGAGCAACTCGATAGTCTGCTACGGCACGCCGGGAGACTTGGCCCAGATAGAGAAGATAATATCCGAAGTGGACATAGTGCTAAACCAGGTGAAAATCGACGTGATAATAACCGAGGTCACCCTTTCGGACAGGCAGGTGTCGGGGCTGTCCACGTTCGGGCTGAACTACCAGCTCGCCGGAACCACGACCCTCTCAAAGGGCTGGAGCGGCAATACGGCCACGTGGTCGCCGGACGATTCCAGCACTACGGGGGCGTTTACCGTGTCGGCGAGCGAGCAGGGGTTTGAGGCGGTGTTTAGCGTGGCGCGCCAAAATTCCAGCGTGAAGATACTGTCGTCGCCGTCCATCGTCACGACGCACAACAAGGACGCCACCGTCAACGTTTCAAAGAGCTATCCGATTTTGCAGAGCATAACCTCCACCTATACCGGTTCCACGCCTTATTCGACCAGCAACGTCACATGGAAAGACATAGGCATAATTTTGGAGGTCACCCCGCTGATAGGCGACAACGGAGTGGTCCAGATGGAAATCACTCAGACCGTCACGACCGTCATCGACTACACGACCATAGACACGAGCACCCAGCCCATCATTGGCAAGAGAGAGGCGGAGAGCTTTGTCAGCGCGAAGGCCGGCGAGACGATAGTTCTTGCGGGACTCCAGCAGACCAACAAGAACAAGACCGACGGTTCCGTGTGGCTGTTGGGCGACATTCCGGGAATCGGGGAGCTGTTCAAGCCCGACAAGACCGTCGAAGAGAGGACCGAACTGATAATTTTCATTCGTCCCACCCTCGTGAAGAGCGAGGCCCATTCGAGCCTTTTGACAGACAAGACGCTCGATTCCAGCGTCGTGGGCAAAAACGTGCGCAATTATTTTAAGACCGGCAGATTTGAAAAGGAGTCGATAAGAAACTCCGTTGACGAGAGCCTGATAGAGCGCATACAAAAGCGCAAATATGAGCCGAACGACGGCTTGAATCCCGACGCGTTTTCCGAGGAAGATGAATCTGCCCCGGCTCCGGAAACGCCGGAATCCGATTCTGGCGCCGGAACGGAGCGGAACCCGGCCGCGGGAGCGGAACCGGATTCGGGCGCGGATTCCGCGCTGGACGCGGGAGTAAATTCAGGATTGCAGCCGGCGGGAGGGGCGGTTTCCGAAACGCCGCAGACTTCCTCCGAAGCCGGGGGCGCATCTGCGGAGGACGCGGCGGTGGAGCCGCCGGCGTCTTCGGCGTCGTCGTCGGGAATTTCTCCGGCCGGGGGAGCTGTGCGGACGCCTGAAGTTTCCTCCTTGCGGGCGTCGTCAACTTCGCCGGTTTTGAGCGGCGGGGAATATGGGGCGGGTCTTGAAAAGGCCGCGCCTTCAACGCGCATTAGAAGGACTTCGGGGCAGAAGAGGTGACATGGGCGCGGTTTTTCGGCAGGCGTTTTTTCTTCTTGCGGTCGGAGTTTTTGCCCTGCGGCTTTCCGCGCAGAACGGGGATTTCTACGGGCCCGCGCAAAACGGAGGCGTTTGGGTGCCCGCCCAGCGCGTCGGGCCGCCGCAGATGCGCTTCATGAATTCCGGCGGATCGCCCGACGAACAGCGGGCGATAATGGCGGAGCGTATGGCGGATTTTGCCGAGGCGCGCGCCAATCGGGAGCGCCAGGCGGCAGAGGCCGCACAAGCCGCAGAGGCCGCGCAGGCCCAGGCGGAGGCTTCCGCACAGCAGCCGCGCGACGGCGCGGAGCCCAACGGCGGGGCGGAGCCTCAGGCAAAGGCCGCGGAAAACGGCGAGCCCGGCGCGGACGCGGCCGCCGCGGGACAGCTTCAGGCCGAAGCTCAGCAGGCGGCGGTTCCCGCGCAGAAGTCCGCGCGCGAAAAGCTGATCGACAGCCTGTTAGAGCGCAATCCGTTTTTTGCGTCGCAGTCGCGCCGCGCGGGAGGGGTTATTCAGGAGGCGCCTGCGGGGCTTGAGCTTCGCTCCATCAGCTGCGTGAACGGAAAGTGGCTTTTCGGAATTGCGGACACCCAGCAGAAAAAGAATTACGTCATTGCGCTTGGGCGCGCGGGCGCGGGAAGCGGCGTTCCCTACACGGTGGATTTTTACGACGACGAGACGAACAGCATAAGCATTTCCGACAACATGGGAATTTACACGCTGACATTGAAGGAGCCCGACGCCCCCAAGGGCAAGGTAGTGACCATGTACGGAAAGAGCGCAGCGCCCGCCGCGAAGGCGGCGCCCGCGGCCCGAAGGAGGGCGGCGCGCAGATAGAGGCCGGAGGAGAGAGCCGTTGGACATGGAGATTTCGCAGAGGGAATTTGAGAGGCGCGCGGCGGATAAGTTTCGCGCCAGCCTTATGCCGGACGATTTGGCAAAGCTGTTTTCGCTCCCGCCGGAGGCGCGCATCGGATTTTTGCTTGAGCGCTCCGGGCTTTCGGAGACGGAGGCTTCAAAGACGGTGGCGGAATGCTCCGGCCTGCCGTTTTTTGCCGATTTTGAATGCGCGCCGGAGCCGGAGAAAATTCTTCCGCTGCGCCTGATGAACGAATACCAGTGCCTGCCCTGTTCGGACGGTGCGTTTGCGGTATCATGGCCGCCGACGCCCGATATGAAAAAGTGGGTGGGGGCGCTCGCGGGGGGCGTGCCGCGGTGGAAAATAGTTCCCGCCTCGGCGATAACCAAGAAGAACGCGGAGGTTTTCGGGGTAGGGGCGGAGAGCCTTTCGGGAAAGGACATGGCGGACTTTGCGGATTTGTCGGACGCCGAGGTCGAGGAGGACGAGAACGCCGCGATAATAAAATTCGTAAACGAGATAATCTCCCGCGCCCTTTCCGACCGCGCCACGGACATTCACATAGAGCCGCAGCGCGACGCGCTCAATATTCGCTGCCGCATAGACGGAAACTTGGTTCCGCTGCGCCTTCCGGAAAATATGGCGAAGTTCAAGGACGCGGTTATTTCGCGCATAAAGATAATGGCGCGCCTGAACATCTCCGAAAAGCGCAGGCCGCAGGACGGGAGAATCGCGTTCATGG
>CALXMX010000192.1 GCA_944389575.1 uncultured Opitutales bacterium | reverse complement strand
GGGACATGCGCGAGGGCGCGCTCGCGCTCGGGGCGACCAGATTTGAATCCATAGTCAAGGTCGTCCTGCCGTGCGCCAAGAGCGGAATAGCCGTGGCGGTCATACTCGGCCTGATGCGCGTCGTGGGGGAGACGATGGTCGTATGGATGGCCAGCGGAAACTCCCTCAAAATTCCCGAGCCGTTCTACAATTACCTGGAACCCGTCCGGACGCTCACCGCGACAATCGCGGGGGAAATGGGAGAGGCCGACCAAAGCACGGGTTCGGCGCGCTATCACGCGCTCTTTGCAATGAGCTTCTGCCTGCTGGCGGGCGGATTGCTGCTTAACGCCGCCAGCCAATGGGTGTCATCGCCAAAAAGAACGTCGAAAAAATGAACGATTCAACCAGAAAGGTTTTGGACAAGTCATTCACCGCGCTCTCCTATTGCGCGCTCGCCGCAATGGGGGCCGCCGTGCTGCTGTTCCTGCTGCCCATAGCGATAAACGGGGCCGGCGCGGTATTCTTCAACGCGACGGTGGAGCACTGGAAGTTTTTGGAGGAAAACCTCGGGCGCGAGCTCCAGCCTGAAGTATCGGAGCGCATACGCCTGGCGGACGAGGCGCGCGTGCCGTTAGTGCAGATGATTGACGAATTTGAAAATCCCCCGTTTGCGGCGGAGCTTGAAGAGAGCCTGCGAAAGAGCTTCGGCGACGCCGTAAAAGGCATCTCCGGCGCGCGCGCGGACGAGCTTTCCAAAATAGTATCGCTCGAAAACCCCGAGCGCGCAAGGCGCCTGAAGGAATTTTCCGCGCGCCTCTGGGCGTCGTTCGTCGACACCGCGCAGAAAGCCCGCGCAAAGAGCGGCGAGGACGGGACCTCCATTCCGCTCGAAAAAATCCTGCACGCGCTCGAAGAGGAACTGACCGACCGCGTTAAGGCCGAAATCTCAAATTTTGAAAAGCGCGCAAAGCTGAAGTTCTCCGTCCGCCAGCAGGTGAGGCGCGCTCTGTGCGCGCCGGCCTCAAAGGAACTGCTCTCGGAGGCCGAAAAGCTGCACGCGCAAAACGCCGCCTATCAGGAGTTCAAATCCGGGGTGGAGGAGCTTCTCGGCCCGCTGAGCGCGGAGAGGAAGGAGGAGCTTAAACTCCTTCGCCAGCGCTACGGGCAGCCGCGCTTGGACCTCGCCGAAAACGTCATGGACAAATCCGTGCGGACGATATCGGTCAGGGAGCGCGACTCCGCCGGAACGGAAATCCTCAAGCGCGTCTCCAGCGCGGAATTTTTCAAGGGTACGAAGGTCGGCGAAATGCTCCGCTACATCGAAGGCAACTTCACGGCCATGCTGAGGCCGGAGTTCACCGCATATTGGGGATTCTTCTTCGACGACCCGTACGACTCCAACATATTCGGCGGCATATGGCCCATGATTCTGGGAACCTTCTACCTGACGGCCGGCTCCATGATCATAGCCGCCCCGCTGGGAATATGCGCGGCGATTTACTTTTCGGAATACGCCAAGCCGTGCAGGTTAGTGTCGATTCTTCAGATGTGCGTCGGGACGCTCGCCGGGGTGCCGTCGATAGTGTTCGGTCTGTTCGGCCTGGCCTTTCTGATAAACACGCTCAAGGTGTCGGATTCAAAGAGCGTGCTTGCGGGCGCGATAACCCTCGCGCTGCTCGTGCTTCCGACGATAATACGCTCATGCGAGGAGGCCTTGAAGGCGGTGCCGCGCTCGTACCGCGAGGCGGCCTTCGGGCTCGGCGCGGGGAAGTGGAAGGCGATACGCTCGGTCATTCTGCCGGCGGCGTTACCCTCAATGCTCACGGGAATAATAATATCCATGGGGCGCGCCGCGGGCGAGACCGCCCCGATTATCTTTACCGCCGCGACCAGCGCTGGAGCCGCTTTGGCTCTCGGCGACGTATTCACCCAGCCCACCCCCGCGCTCCCCTGGAACATATACAATTTGTGCTCAGAACACGAGATGGCCGAACGCGTCGCGCACGTCCAATACGGAATGGTGCTCACTCTCATAGCGATAGTGCTCGCGCTCAACTTCGCGGCCATACTCATAAGGGCAAAACTTCAACGAAAGATGAAAGCATGACGCAGACTGAAACATTGCAACCTCCGCCGGAGCCGGCCGAAAAGCGCCCCGCCGCCACCGCCGCAGAATGCGGGCAGGACGAGGACTTCGCTGTGCGCGCGGAGAACTTCTCCGTCTATTACGGAAGCTTCCACGCCGTAAAAAACGTCTCGACCGGATTCCGCCGCGGGAAGGTGACGGCCATAATAGGCCCGAGCGGCTGCGGAAAGAGCACGTTCCTAAGGTGCGTAAACAGAATGAACGACCTCGTGGAAGGCTGCACCACCAGCGGGCTGCTCGCCCTCGACGGCGTGGACATCTACCACAAGCGCCTTGACGTCGTGGAGCTGCGCCGCCGCGTGGGAATGGTGTTCCAGCGGCCGAATCCGTTTCCGAAAAGCATTTACGAAAACGTCGCCTTCGGGGCGCGCCTGAAGGGCGTCAGCAGCCGGAGCAAATTAGACGAGATAGTCGAGAGCTCCCTGCGCCGCGCCGCGCTTTGGGACGAGGTAAAGGACAGGTTGAACTCCAACGCGCTCGGAATGTCGGGCGGGCAGCAACAGAGAATGTGCATAGCCCGCGCGCTCGCCATAAGCCCCGAAGTCCTGCTTATGGACGAGCCTTGCAGCGCGCTCGACCCGAAATCCACGGCGAGAATCGAAGATTTGATTGCGGAGCTTTCCGGCGAATACACAATAGCGATCGTCACACACAACATGCAGCAGGCCGCAAGAGTTTCCGATTTCACCGCGTTCTTTTACGAAGGCAGCCTGATCGAATACGGCGCGACGGACCGCCTTTTTACAAACCCGCAATGCGCCGCCACAAACGACTACATAACAGGAAGGTTCGGCTGAGATGAATTCGCATCTAAGGAAGGATTTGGAGAGGTTGAAGACCCGCATAGTGGGGGTCGCCGTCGCCGTGGAGGAGAATCTGCGCAAGAGCGTAAAGGCTCTGCGCGAGCTGTCTGAGGAGCTCGCCCTCGACGTCTGCCGCACGGACGCCGAAATAGACAAAATGGAGGTGGAGACGGAGGAGGAATGCCTGAAAATCCTCGCCCTGCACCAGCCGGTTGCCAGCGACCTCCGCTTCGTCATAACGGTATTAAAGATAAACAACGAGCTTGAACACATAGGCGACATGGCCGCAAACGTGGCCAAGCGCATACCGTTCATCAAGCGCGAGACTCCGGTGGAAATCCCCTTCGGGCTGGAAAAGATGACTTCCGGAACCATAGCCATGCTCAAGGACGGCATAGACTCCTTCCTGCGCGAGGACGAACGCCTCGCCATACGCGTGTGCGAGGACGACGAAAGCATAGACGCAGAAAACCGGGCCTGCTACGGAAGGGTCAAGGAGGCGATAGCCCAAAATCCGCGAAACGCAATGGCGGAAATAAACTATCTTCTCGTGTCCAAATCCTTCGAGCGCATAGCGGATCTGTGCACGAACATCGCCGAGGACATAATCTATATGAAGCACAGCATAATTGTGCGGCACAATCTGAAGGCGGCGATAGAGGAAATGGGAGCCATGCAGTCTCAGCGCGGGCAATGAGGCGGCGCGCGGCCTTATGGAGGGCCGTCTTTTGCGGCTCGCCGCATTTAAATTCGGCTGCATCGGCGGCGCCTTAAGGCCGGCGGCGCTTCCTAAAGTCCGCGCGGCGCGCGTTAGTGTATTACGACGCTGTCAGGTAGGGGAACTATATCAAACCTGTTCGCGTAGAACATCGACGCTATAAAAATTACCGCCACAGCGAAGAAGAACGCGCCCCGCCACGAACCTATCGGAGGGCGCATGTCGCGCTTCTCGGCCTTCATGGAGCGCCAGAGAGACGCCGTCATGCAGACGAGCGCCAGCGCGCCTATCGCGTCTATCAGCTCGATTCGCGGCGAAAAGAGCATTCCGCCGGAAAACAGCCCCGCCAGAGCCGCCCCGCAATAGACCGCGCCCCACCCCACGAAGAGCGCGCGCATCGGAAGCTTGGACAGCGAAGCCAAAAATCCGCCCACCGCGAAAAACACCGCAAACATGACTATGTTCAACATGGGAAATCCCCCTATTTTTTAAAGTACTTGCCGGATACGCGGTCTTTTTGCAAAACCTGAAACCCGGCCTTTTTTATCCTTGAGATATCCGACAGCGATTTTTCCCTTCCGGGCGTATATTTTGAATTTATATTTGCGGCCTCGTAAATTCTGCGCACGGGCTTTCCGCTCTCGGGATGCCGGGAGAGCGCGGGCGAGGCGGCGGACTGCTCGACCTCGAAGATTTCCCCGTCGCTTCCGTCGGGCTCAATGGTGGCATATCTGTACACGGGCATGAGTTCAGCCTCCGAATGCGAGCGCCGCTCTGGTTATGAGAAGAAACGCCCCGGAGAGCGCCGACACCGCAAAATGGATTGCGTGCGCGAACCCCGGAAGGTTTATGAGCACCAAGAGTATTATTATTCCGTACTGCGATATGCGCGCGTAGAGCGCGTCGCTCATACCGACGGCGTACTTTAGGAAGTGCGAGCCGTCTAACGGCGGAATTGGAATCATGTTGATGACGAACAGCACGCAGTTTACCTGTACGGACAGCAGCGCGACCTGCGCGAAATCCCCCGCGAGCTCTCCCCTGCCCAAAAGCAGAATAAGCCCCATTGCGAGCGCGGAGAGCGCGGCCACGACGAGGTTCATTCCCACTCCCCCCGCCGTGGAGAGCAAATCCACCTTCATGCGCGTGGCGGGATTGTCCAGGAGCACCTGCACCGGCTTGCCCCAGCCGAACACGAGCGGGAAGCCCGTCCCCATGGAGAGCGCGATGGTCAGAATCGGGAGAATGACCGTCCCCAAGAGGTCCATGTGCGCGAGGGGATTCAGGCTGACGCGCCCCTGCAGCCTCGGGAGCCTGTCTCCGAGCTTGTCGGCAACGTACGCGTGCCCGAACTCGTGCATGCAGATTGCCACGAGCAAAATTATGTACAAAATTCCGCCTTCGCGTATCTCCGATAGAATATCGCCGCCCATTGCCGGTTTGGTTTCAGTATGAATAGGTTTTTCTCTCCGGAACCTTGCGCGCGGCGCCCTCTTTGCGCGCCCTCTCTATCTCCGCGAGGAGAGCCGACTTCACGCCGGCGATGGAATCGAGAGTGACGCTCTCCAAAAGTTTTTCCGCTTCGTCGTCCCTATTCAACTCAATGAGGACGCGCGCCATGTTTGCAAGCACAATCTGCCTGTCCAGATTCAGGGCGGCGAGTTTTTCCACGCGCTTCCACTGCCGCAGGGCCGCGTTCCAATCCGGCTTCTTGACCGCGTCGAAAAAGGAGAGCGCGTAATCGGTCTGAAACGACGCGACTGTCGGCTCAAGCTCGGCGGCGCGGGCGTAGAGGGAGAGAAATTTTTTGTCGTACTCCTCCGGAGAGAGCTTGAGATGCTCCTCCAGTACGTCGCGGCGCGAGACCATCAGCTTGGCGGCCTGCCAGACGTACACGGCATTGTCCGGCTCTATCCGAACGGCGTCGCAAATGTGCGCGTAGGACTCCTTGACGAGGCCGGTTTCTGCCTCGAAGGTCGCCATCTGCTGCTTCACGACGGCGATGGAGGGGTCGAGCCTGTCGGCGGCGCAGAACTCCGCATACGCGTCGGAGGCCTTGCCCGTGCTCCGCAGGAATTTTCCGTATATGATTCTCGCCTCGACGTCGTTGGGATTCTCGAGAAAGTACCCCTCCCAAAGCGACATTATGCGCCTGTACGCCGAAAGCGTCTCTATTTCCTTGAGGCGCGTGTCGTTTCCCATGCGCTTGTAGAAACGCGCCTGCTCGCCGAGAATATCCAGGAGCTTTTTTCTGGCAAGCGACACGTTTTTAGTGTCCGCCAGCGCGATTTTCTCGGAAAAATCCTCCATGCTCATCTTCGGCGAGGCGCGCCGCGCGGCGGAGGAAGGCGAGGCTATTGCGGCGGAGCCGCCTTCCGGAGCGGCGGCGGAAAACGAATCGGCGGACGAAAGCGAAACGCCGGTGGAATTGGAAATCCGCGGAGACTGCGCGCCGACTTGCGAACCCTCCCGCATATCTTTCTGCGGGCTTTTCCGCGCCATACCCTGCGCATTTCCCTGCGAACCTTCCTGCGCGTTTGCCCGAGAATCCGCCTGCGCGCCAATTTGCGCGCCCTCATGCGCGCGGGCCGGGGCCGAAACGGCGCCGTCCGAACCGCCCTCCCCTTTCGGGCCGTCAGACGCGCACCCCGAAAGGAACGCCGAAACCAGGGAGGCAAAAAACGCAAAGAGCGCAAAATTTCTCATGTGTTATCGGGAGTATCCGGCGGGAGGGCGTCAGCCGCGGTGCGCGCAATGGCACTTTCCGCAGCAGCACGAGTGCGCCTTTACCGAGCGACCCGCGGACTTAGGGTTCTTCTTAGGCGAAACCGCGGCAAACGAGGAAATGAGCTTTTCCAGGCTGGACGACGAACATTTCGGGCAGACCGCCTTGCGCGAACCCGTCACGAGCGCCTCAAAACGCTCCCCGCACTTTTTACATTTGTATTCGTATATGGGCATAGATGCAACATGTATCGGCGCAGGGCGTGGCAATCGAAAAATGGTTGAATGTCCTGCGATATTTTTTTTACTGTTTCGATAATTTAAGACTGTCAATTCGCAAAAACGTTCAATGCCGAAGGACTCAAAAAAGCAGACGCCCATGATGGAGCAGTACTGGCAGGCGCGCAATTCGCTGCCGCCGGAAACGCTCTTAATGTTCCGCCTGGGCGACTTTTACGAGATGTTTTACGACGACGCCGTCGAGGGGTCGCGCATACTGGGAATAACGCTGACGAAGCGGCAGAACTATCCGATGGCGGGCGTTCCGTACCACGCCGCCGAGCAATACATACCGAAGCTCCTGGCGGCGGGCAAGAAAGTCGCCATATGCGAGCAGGACGAGATTCCGCAGGCCGGAAAGCTCGTGAAGCGCTCCATAAGCCGGATTCTCACGCCCGGAACTGTACTTGAGGACAACCAGCTTGACAGCCGGCGTTCCAGCTACGTCATGGCGCTCGACATTGACAGGCGCAGGCGCCTGTGCTGCGCGTGGTGCGACATTTCCACCGGGGAGTTCTACTGCGCCCAATTCGACCGCCCGGAAGACTTTTTGCCGCTGGTATTCGCGTGCGATCCGAAGGAGATAGTCCTGCCTGAAAACGCCGCCGCGCAGTGGGGGGAAGACCCGTCTCTGCGGGACTGGAATACGCTGTTTCGCGCGGCCATAGAAATGCGTTCGGTCACCCGGCTGCACGATTACCGCTTCGACCCGCAGTGGGGCGCGCGGCAGCTGTGCGAGCTCTTCGGCGTGCTGAACCTCGACGGCTTTGGGATAGAGGACGGCTCTCCACTGTCCGGGCCGGCGGGGGCAATCGTGTTTTACGTTTCGGAAAACCTGCGCGGCAAGCCGGAAAACATACGCTCCATACGGCGCATTTCCACGGGCAAATGCGTATTCATAGATCCCGCCACGCAGCGCAGCTTAGAGATTTTCAGAACGACCTCCGGCCTGCGCGAGGGAAGCCTTCTTTCGGTAATCGACAGGTGCGCGAGCGCGGCCGGCTCGCGCCTGGCGGAGGCCTACCTTTCCGCGCCGACCACGGATCTCGAGGAAATATCCCGCAGGCAGAACGCCGTTTGGGAGCTGTACGCGGCTCCGGCGGAATGCCGCAAGCTCTCCGAAAGCCTCTCCCGCATGAGGGACATCGCGCGGATACTCGGAAGGCTCCAAAACAGGCTGTGCAACCCGCGCGAGCTGTTGGCGATACTCGCGTCGCTGGAGGAGCTCGAGCCGATGAGGGACGAACTCGCCTCGGTCGGCGGGCCAACCTGCCGCGCCTTCGCCGAGTCGATTCCCAATTTTGCCGATCTGCGCGCATACCTCTGCCGCGCCATATCCGAGGACGCCCCCGCCAAAATTCAGGACGGCGGCGCAATCCAAAAGGGATTCGACGAAGAGCTCGACCGCCTGCGCAATCTGTCGGGCGACAACATGGCGTGGCTGGCCGACCTCGAGCGCCGCGAGCAGGAGGCCACCGGAATAAAAAATCTGCGCGTAAAATTCAACGGCGCCTTCGGATACTTTATAGAGATAAGCAAGGCCGCCGCCGCGAACGCGCCCGCGCACTACATACGCCGCCAGACGATGACAAACGCCGAGCGCTTCACCACGGAGGAGCTCCGCCGGAAGGAGCGCGAGATACTTCACGCCGAGGACATGGCAAAAGACCGCGAGCTCGCGCTTTTCGAGGAGGTCGTCTCCAAAGTGCTCGAACGCGCGCCCGAACTTGCGCGCGCGGCCGAGATTGCCGCGCAGGTCGACGTGTTCCGCGGCTGGGCGCAGTTGTCGCGCGAGTGGAACTACTGCAAGCCGAAGGTCGGCGACGGGGACGAAATCGAGATATTCGAGGGCAGGCACCCCGTCGTGGAGCAGATGCTGCGCCGCGGCGCGCGCGGTGGGGCGGAATCGGGGAGGTTCGTGCCAAACGACGCGATACTGTCGTCGTCGCGCCAGCAGATTGCGCTGATAACGGGGCCGAACATGGCGGGGAAATCGACCTACATAAGGCAGGTCGCCCTAATTGCGCTCATGGCGCAGATAGGCTGCTTTGTGCCGGCGAAGAAATGTTCGCTCGGCGTGGTGGACAGGATTTTCAGCAGGGTAGGAGCGAACGACGAAATCGGGCGCGGCAACTCGACTTTCATGGTCGAGATGAACGAGACTGCGAACATACTCAACAACGCAACGGACAGGTCGCTCATAATTTTGGACGAGATCGGGCGCGGCACGAGCACCTACGACGGCCTGAGCATAGCGTGGGCCGTTGCGGAGTTCATACACGGCAGCGGGGTGCGCGGCCCGAAGACGCTATTCGCCACCCATTACCACGAGATGACAAAACTCGAGCAAACCCTGCCGAGGCTCGCAAACTACCGCGTGTGCGTAAAGGAGTTTAAGGACGACATAATATTCGTCAGGCGCATAGAGCGCGGAGCGGCGGACAGGTCGTACGGGATACAGGTGGCGCGGCTGGCAGGGCTGCCGGGCGAGGTGATAGAGCGTGCAAAAGAAGTGCTCGCCGAGCTTGAGAGCGAGGGAAAGTCCATGGCGGGCAATCTGGGCGACGCAATCGCGGCGAGAGCGGCGCGCAGGCGTCCCGGGCGCGGGAGCTCCGGCGAGAGCAACTTCAAGCAGCTGTCGTTTTTCTGACGCGCCCAGCCGCCGCGCGCGCGGCGGCCAAAAGAAATATTTAAAGCCCGCATGCAAAGATGAAGGATAGCGACAGAATCTCGCGCCTAAAGGAAAAGGTGAGGCGGCTTCCGTCGACCAGCGGCGTCTATGTGATGAAGGACGCGCTGGGAAACGTCATCTACATCGGCAAGGCGTCGAACCTCAAGAGGAGGGTCGGCCAATATTTTTGCGCGTCGGCGCGCGCCGACAGGGAGGGTCCAAAGCGCGCCGCATTGCGCGCGTCGATAGCCGACTTCGAATACGTGGACGCCCGCAGCGACGCCGAGGCCATAATTCTTGAAAGCAAGCTCATCAAGCAGTGGAAGCCGCGCTACAACACGCTTGAAAAGGACAACAAGAACTTTCTGCTCCTGCGCGTCGAAAGCTTCGCCGAACTGCCGCGGTTCGCTTTTGCGCGCCACAGGAAGGACGACAACTCGCACTACTTCGGCCCGTACCTCGGCACGGCCGCGCTTAGAAAGGCGCTCGCAGAGATAAAAAAGGAGTTCGGCATACTGCTTTCCGACGCCCGCCCCAAGAGGCTCGCGGACGGCCGCTGGCAGCTGTACGACGACGCCCGCGGGGAGATATCCAAACACCCGAACATCGTCACAAAGGGCGAATACGCCGCGCGCGTGGAGGCCGCGCTGGATTTTCTCCGCGGCAGGAACTCCGAGCTGGCGGAATCCGCCGAGGCCAAGATGCGCGCCGCCGCCGATGACATGGACTACGAGACCGCCGCAAAGTACCGCGACCTTCTCTCGGCAATCCGCGAAACGCAGCGCTCAAACGCCCGCGCCAGGCTCACCGCCGACATATCCCGAACGCCGCAGTCGATTGCGCGGGAGGCCGCGGACGAGCTGAAGCGGATTCTCTCAATGAAATCCGCGCCTATGGCCCTCGAATGCTTCGACATATCCCACATATCCGGAAGCTTCGCCGTCGCCTCAATGGTGCGCTTTGAAAACGGGGAGCCCGCAAGGCAAAAATACAGGAGGTTCAAAATAAAAAGCTTTCTCGGCAACGACGATTTCCGCGCCATGCGCGAGGTCGTCGGCAGACGGTACTCGAGGCTCGCCGCCGAGGGCTCGCCCTTCCCCGACATAATAGTGATCGACGGCGGAAAGGGTCAGGTGTTTTCCGCGCTCAAGGCCTTCGACGAGGCCGGGCTTGCCGCGCCGAAAATAATCGGCCTTGCCAAGCGGGAGGAGACGATCGTGACGGAGGATTTCGAGGAAATCGTCCTCCCGCGGACCAACGAAGGGCTGAAGCTGCTGCAAAGAATACGCGACGAAGCGCACAGATTCGCCAACTCGTTCAGCCGCCAGCTGCGGAGCAGAAAAATCCGCGAGAGCATTCTCGACGACTTCCCGTCGCTGGGAGAAAAGAGAAAGGCCGCCCTCCTTGCGCATTTCGGCTCGATAGCAAAGGTCAAATCCGCGACGATAGCGCAGCTGCGGGAGGTCGACGGCATAGGATTCGAGACTGCCGCCGCGCTGAGAAACTTTTTGGACGCGAACTTTCCGGACTCGGCGCAGCCGGAAAAACCGGAAAACGGCGGGAACTCCGGGGAGGGGGCGCATGGGGACGCAGGCTGACGAAACCGCCCGCCAATACCGCGGGAGGCTCGCGCCCACGCCGTCGGGATTTCTGCATCTCGGGCATGCGCGGACATTCGCGCGCGCCGTTCGGCGCGCGAGGGAGCGCGGCGGGAAAATAATACTGCGCATCGAGGACATCGACCGCGAACGCTGCAAGCCCGAATACGCGAAAGCCGCAATCGACGACCTGCGCTCCGCGGGATTTACGTGGGACGAGGGCCCGGACGTCGGGGGAGATTTCGGCCCCTACGTCCAAAGCATGCGATTCGAGCTGTACAGGCGCGCCCTGCTGAATCTGATTCGGGACGGCCGCGTCTATCCGTGCGAAGTTTCCCGCTCGCGAATAAGGGAGGAGTCCTACGCGAAAGGTACCGCGCAGGCGGCGCGCCCAAAAATTTTCGACGACGTTGAATGTGAGCCCGTCTTTCCGCTTCGCCTGCGCAATATCGGAGGCGAGCGGCTGGCGCGCCGCGCCGCGCAAAACCCGTTTTCCTTCAACTGGAGATTCGCCGCGCGCGAGGGCGAGCGCGTGCGCTTTTGCGACGGCAACTTCGGAGAGGTGAGTTTCGAGGCCCAAAGGGACTTCGGGGACTTCCTCGTCTGGCGCAAGTGCGGCGCGCCGTCCTACGAGCTGGCCGTCTGCGCGGACGACGCCGCAATGAAAATAACCGAAGTCGTGCGCGGCGCAGACCTGCTGCTTTCCACCGCCAGGCAGCTGCTGCTGTACCGCGCGCTCGGGCTGAATCCTCCGGAATTTTTCCACTGCCCGATTATGAGGGACGAAGGCGGGAAAAAAATATCAAAATCCTCCATGCGCGAAAGCAGCGCGAAAAACATACTCATAAGAAACTCGCCCGAAGCGGCGGGAGAGTTTCTCAAGCGGGATTTATGACAGCAGGGCGGCGAGCTTTGCGGCGTCGGAGGGCGAATGGCGGAAGTCGAGCGGAACGCTGACGAGCGTCTGCGCCTCATCAAGCAGTTCGGCGCCGGAGTTTCGGCCAAATCCGCCCCAATAGACCGGAAGGCGCACTCCCGCCTCCGACAGCTTTGCGCAGGCCGACGCGCATGCGCGCCTGTCGTCAAACTTTACGAGCGGGCAGAACTTCGCTCCCACGAGCCTGCGCCCGGCGCGATCCCTCCAAGCGGACAAAAATGCGGACATATTCGCGCCCCTTGCCGACTCCAGCGCCCCGATGTCCAACCAGCGCAGCAGCGCAAGCGAATAGGAGCTTATGCGCGAGGCGGATTTGCGCGCGTTGAGCTTCGCCTCCGCGCGGTAATACAGGTCCTCGGCCTCCTGCGACCATTCGCCCCGCAGCGCGAGAAGAGACGCCGCCGCGAGCGCGTCTGCGGCGAAGTCCGCCATTCCCGCGCCCCGCCTAAAAAGCGGGGCCGGCGACACTGCCGCGCCGCGCAAATACGCGCCGTCGGGAATCGGAAGATACTTCCTGAGCGAGGCAAATGCATAGTCGGCCGAAGAATCCGCCGCCCAATCCGAAAACGGCGCGTGCGTGTGGTCCTCCGCCAACAAAACTCCGGGGTTTTGCGCGCGCCAGGCTTCCCACAAGCGGCGGTCGCGCAGACCGAAAAAATTTACCGCCAAAACAAGTTCCCCCGCGCGGGGCTTCAGAGTCTCAAAGCGCGGAGAGGCCTCCGACGGGAAATCGATAAAAAACTTCAAGTCGAAAAGGCCGGAAAGCCCGCGAACGACAGCCGGGCAAAAATACGTCGGCAGCCACAGCGCGCGCCTGCCGCCAAGAAGCGACGATATTCTAAAGAGAGCGTCGCGCCCGCAGGAGAGAAATTCGCAATCCCCCATAACCGCGGCCGCCGCGCCCGCCGCACTTGCGCCGCAGGACACAAAGCGCGGCTCGGCCAACGGGGGAAATGGAACTGGCGTTCGGCTGAAAGTCGTCATCGGCAAAATTAGACGCTCCGAAACAAAATTTTTCAATTATTAAAATCCCTCCGGCGCGCGTCGCACGGCGGCGCGCAAAAAACAACGCGCCGCGGCGGGTAAACTTGCGCTTTCCCATTTCGCGCAAGCTTAAACCGCAAGGGGCAAAGTTATCGGAAAGAGCGGCTATTTTTTACAAATAGCGCATTCCAATACAAAAATCGCCGGCGACTTTACAGCCTCACCAAAACCCGCCGCCGGTAAACACCGCAAATTCCGAAAAATACTTGACCGCCCGCATGCGTTTCGCTTGGATTGAAACGCTCTTTTCCAATTAAAAAAGCGAGGGCAAAGCGCCTCGCCAAAGGCGCGTACGCGCATGCCCGGCGGATAAAAATTTTTCCTAAGGCCGCCGCAAGAAGGGCGGAATTATCCAATTTTTTGCGCCCCGCGCCCTCCCTTTTAGGATAAGGCGAATTTGAGCGCACCCCTTTGCGAACTTTAAGCCTCTTTGCGAACTTTAAATTTGTCCGCGCGTTTCGCACGCGGCGGGACGAAATGCAACTCCCCAACAAAAAATGAAAAAAATCCACCTTGTAAAATTCGCGCTGTTTTCCGCCGCCGCACTGTATTCGACGGGAATATTCGCAGACGACGCCAAGCCCGATTCAGCCGCGCAGGCGGAAATTCCAATTGAGCAAAAGGCTCCGGCTGAAGGCTCCGCCGGCACGCTTGACGCGTTTGAAGTCACCGCCATGCGCTTCGGGGACTCCATATTCGACATTCCCGTGAGCGCCCAAAATATTTCCGCCGAAACGATAGAGCAAAGCGGACTCGTCAGCGTTCCCGACGTCCTGCGCCGTTACGCGGGCGTGAACACCAGAAACACAGGCGGCTCCCCCTTCACTGCCGAGCTGTCAATGATGGGATTCGGGGAAAACAGCGGCCAGCGCGTGCTCGTCCTCGTGGACGGGCAGAGGCTGAACACGCTGGATTTGTCCTTCATAAACTGGGCGCAGCTTCCGCTTGAAGAAATTGAAAACATAGAGGTCATGCGCGGCCCGCAGACTGCGGCGTACGGAAACTACGCCGAAAGCGGTGTGGTGAAAATCTCCACAAAGCGCTGGGGGCAGCCGGACTCCGCAAAAATCGGAGGTTTTTTCGGAACTTACGGAGAGTACTCGGCGTACGGGCGCGCCGCGCATTCTACGGACGACTACTACGTGTCGGCCAACCTCAACTACTACCACAACAGCGGATATATAGACAATTCCCTGAACTGGAACAAAACGGCCGGGATAAGCGCGGGGGCAAAGCTCGACTCCAAAAACGAATTTACCCTATCGGCCTCCGGGGGAGACGAATTTTTGCGCTGGTACAATCCGTTTTCGTCGTACGAACAGATGATGGAAAATCCGACCGAAAGTTCCGGAGTCTCCAGCGAAAACAACCTCAACTTCGCCACAATCTCCGCATCGCTCGACAACAAGACCGAATTCGGCGAAGGGTCTATTCAGATGGGCGCAAATATGCGCGACATAGACACGCTCTTTCCCTCGTCCTGGGGCGACACCTCCAACTCCGTCACCCTCTGGACCGTATCGTTTACCCCGCGCTACCGCCTGTACTTCGGCGAGGAAAAATTTTCGTACGTTGAGGCGGGCGTGGACTTTTACTACGACAACATGCAGTCGAAGCGCTATTCCGACGGGAACTACTCGAACAGAATCGCCTCAACCGACATACAGCGCTCGACCGTCGCCCCGTGGCTCGGCGGCAGATACGCCATAAACGAAACTGTCTCCCTGAGCGCGGCCGGCAGATACGAAGCCGCCATAAACGACATCGACCACAACAGCGTGGCGCAAAACTACGACGAAAACAAAACCTTCAACGGCCTCGCCGCGCAGTTTGGAATCAACATAAAAATTGAGGAGTCGTGGAATACATACTTTCGCTTCGACCAGATTTACCGCTATCCGGCAATCGACGAAATGGCCTCATACTGGGGCTACGGCTCGGACTCGTTCAACCCGAATCTAAAACCGGAGCGCGGGCAAAACTACGAAATAGGTGTAAACTTTTCAAAGGGAATATGGCGCGCAAACGCCAGCGCGTTCTTCATGCATCTCGACGAAGAAATA
>CALXMX010000191.1 GCA_944389575.1 uncultured Opitutales bacterium | reverse complement strand
CCGCGCGCACGAGGGTCTCGTCCATGGGCAGAATGAAAAAGCCGTATCTGTTCATGCCCGACTTGTCCCCGACCGCGGTCTTGACAGCCTGTCCCAGCACTATTCCCACATCTTCCACCGTGTGGTGGTAGTCTATCTCTATGTCGCCTTTGGCGCGGAGCTTCAAATCGAACAGGCCGTGGCGCGCAAAGAGTTCGAGCATGTGGTTGAAAAACGGAATTCCGGTTTCCACGTCGTATTCTCCGGAGCCGTCGAGGTTTATTTCCAGGCGTATTTGCGTTTCGCTCGTGTTTCTTTCAATGGTTGCCGTTCTGCTCATATCTGCTCCTTCCGCGCGGCGAGCCACTCGCGCACGCCCGCCTTGTATGCCTCCATTTGGACGTCCGTTCCTATCGTGACCCTGTGCGCCATGTTGACGTTTTCTATCGACGAAAAATAGCGCACGAGTATCTTGCGCGCCTTCAGAAATTCAAACAAATCCGCGGCGACCCCCGGCCCGGTCTTTCCCGACGGGTCCTTCGGCGTTACGAATATGAAATTTGCCGAGCTCTCCGGAAATTCCCAGCCCAGCGACCTGAAAAATTCGGCGGTGTTCTCGCGCGTCTTGACGACTTTGGCGCGGAACTTCTCATAGTACGCAGCGTCGCGCAGAGCCGCAACGCCCGCGGCCTGCGCGAGCCTGTCGAGGTTATAGCTGTCGCGCACGCAGTCCAGCGCGCGGATTATTTGGCCCGAGGCAAGCCCCCAGCCGACGCGCATTCCCGCAAGCCCCCAGCCCTTCGACAGCGTGCCCGCCACAATCAGGTTAGGGTATTTTTCCACGAGCTTTGCGGCCGTGCCGCCGCTGAACGGCGCGTACGCTTCGTCCGCGACAACTATTCCGTCGAATCCCGCGGCTATGCGCTCGACTGCCTCCGTTCCCCAGCCCGCGCCGGTCGGCGCGTTCGGGTTGGTGAAAAAGAATATGTTTGCCCCGCACGAGAATATGCGCTCGTACGGAATCTTCAGCCCGGGGTCGAAGTCCAATCCCGCGTAGTCGGCCGCGCACATCTTTGCGAGAACCGGATACAGCGAATAGCTCGGGTCGAGCGCGGCGACGGATTTCCCGCCGTCTGAAAACGCGCGCATTGCAATGTTGAGAAGGTCGTCCGAGCCGTTCGTGGCAATTACGTTTTCGGGGGACAACCCGAACGCCGACGCAATTTCCGCGCGCAGATTCAAGCTTTGCGGATCCGGATACAGGCGCAGGCTCCCCGCATCCCCCGAAAGTTCGCTCATTATCGCCTCTATTACCTTCGGGCTTGGCGGGTAGGGAAACTCGTTCGTGTTTAACTTTACCCAGCCGCCGCCGCGGGGCTGCTCGCCGGGAGCGTACGCCTCCGCGTTTCGCAGCGCGGCGGCAAGCTTTTCGTTTAAGTCAAATTTTTTCATGCTTTACTTTTGCGCTCTGAATGAGGCCGCTATTTTAGAGAGGTCGGGTATAGGCTTCTTTCTCAGGCCGTTCGGCAGGCGCTCCAAATAGGGATCGGGTTTGCGCTCAAGGCTGAACGGCTCCTCCGGAAGGTTGTCCTCGTCGATGTCGAGTTCGTCGACGGGATCGACGGGATCGAACACCATGCTTATGCGGCGCGCCTCCTCTATCATCATTTCAATCGGGTGCTTTACGTGGAAGTCCTTGTCGACGTATTCAAACATATGCGGCTTGCACTGCTTCTCGTAAACGGACTTTATTTCGGCGACCTCCCTGTTCTGAAGCCCCTCGCGGCGGCTCAGCAGAAGGCAGTCTGAAAAGTGCGAGAGAGCGTCGGCGTACGGCTGGACGTCCTCGCGCCGCGCGGCGAGCAACCCGCAGTCCAAGACGCCCCAGATTCTCGCCAGGCGGGCGTCTCCGGCGTCGACTATCCTTTTGAAGTCCTCGATGTCGTCGGCGAGGTTGCGCGAGGCGTCGGCAAAGAAGAATATTTGGGAGAATTTTTCCTTGTCGAGCGCGGCGATTTTTTCAATGGCGTCGTCCGCGTCGCGGTACCGGATTATGCCGGCGTTTTGGGCCGAGGCTATGCGCTTGTCGCTCTGCGCGGGCGCCTCGTTCTCCGAGATGAACACCCCGCAAAAGTCGTCGTCGCCCAGGGCCTTTTGGATTACGTCCCAAATCACTCCGCGCCGTCCGGAACCTGGCGTGCCTATGATTAAATATGTCGGTATCGTATTCATTTTAGTCCTTTGGTTGACGGTCTCAATGCCGTTTGCGAAAGCGCGGCGTCGGCGCAAACGAGCGCGGCCATGGCCTCCACAATGGGAACTGCGCGCGGGAGCACGCACGGGTCGTGGCGGCCCCTGCCTACGACGCTTGTCGGGCGAAGCTGCCTGTCCAGCGTGGGCTGGCTCTTTGCGATTGTCGCCGTCGGTTTGAACCCCACCCGAAACGAGACGGGGCGCCCCGACGTTATTCCGCCGAGCACTCCGCCGGCGTTGTTTGTCCGCGTGGATACGTTTCCGTCCGCGTCGAGTTCAAACTGGTCGTTGTGCGTCGAGCCGAACATGCGCGTTCCGGCGAATCCGCTGCCTATTTCAAAGGCCTTTACGGCGGGCATCGACAGCATCGCCTTGGCCAAGTTCGCGTGGAACCTGTCGAACACGGGGTCTCCGAGCCCCGCGGGCAGGCCGTCTATGACGCATCGAATCACTCCGCCGACGCTGTCGCCTTCCGCCTTTGCCTTCTTGATAAATTCCACAATTTTTGCCGCCGTGTTCGCGTCGGGGCAGCGCGCCGGAGTCGCCTCGACCTCCTCGAGCGTAGGCAGCCGTTCCGGAGCGGGCATGGAAATGGCGTGCACGCTCTCGACCCACGCGCGAATCACCACCGGCCTCTCAAGTCGAGCCTCGAGAACCTTGCGCGCGAATACGCCCGCAATCACCCTGCCTACCGTCTCGCGCGCGGAGCTGCGGCCGCCGCCGCGAGGGTCGCGCAGCCCGAATTTGGCGTCGTAGGAAAAATCCGCGTGCGACGGGCGCCAAAGTTTGGCTATTTCCGAGTAGTCCGACGACCGCTGGTCGGCGTTGCGCACAAGCGCGCATATCGGAGTGCCGAGAGTCCTGCCCTCAAACATGCCCGACAGAATCTCGCATTCGTCCTTTTCCGCGCGCTGCGTGGAAATTGCGCTCTGCCCGGGAGCGCGGCGCGACAGTTCCGCCTGGATGTCGCCTTCCGAAACCTCGAGCCCGGGCGGGCAGCCGTCTATGACGCAGCCGACCGCCGTTCCGTGGCTTTCGCCGAAGGTCGTCACCCTGAAAAATCTTCCGAATGTGTTTCCCATTTCCGTTTAAATGAGAATATAAATGCGACCGCGTTTTCAAGCTTTTAAATGTCCGTTTGCCACCGGATTCGCGCCGTTGCCCGCGGGAAGTTTCGCCCGCTTTGGCGCCGCAGTGCGCGCCCGGTTTCGCCCGCGCGGGCGAACCTTAAAACCAGCTTTGAAATGCGGCGCGTTTGGCGGCCGAATCGCGCTTTTTTTCGCGCGCTTCCCGGAGGGATTTTTTTCTGGAGGCTCTGGAGGATGTGCGGAGCCGTGCGCGTTCGGCGCGGCTTGGATTGCCGCTTTCTTTTTACGCGCGCCGCAATTTTGAATGCGGATTTTCTTCGTCGTTTGGCCGTCGTTTGGCGTCTGCGCGCAGGCGCGCATGTGCGGACATGGCGATATGGGATAAGCGATATGGATTAAGCTGGAACGGGCGGCTTGCCGGGCGCAGCGGGGGAGCGCATTAAAAAATGCTTTGAATTTTCGTCGCATTTTTTGTATGCGAGTTTTTCGGAGTTTCGCATTGTTAAAATCCGATTTTCAAACCATGAAAAATTTTTTGCTGGAAAAAGTCTTTACCCTGATTGAGCCGGCTCCCGTTTTAATCGTTTCCACTGCGGTCGGGAAGAGGAAAAACGTCATGACGATATCGTGGTCGACGCCCATAGCCTTCGAGCCGCTTTTCGCAATCGTGACGGGGCCGTGGAACTTTTCGTTCGATGCCATGATGAATACCGGCGAGTGCGTTGCGGCGATTCCCGACATCTCCCTCATCGGGAAGGCGGTCGGAATAGGAACGTGCTCGGGAAGCGAGTGCGACAAATTCAAAAAATTCGGCCTGACCGCCAAGAGGGCGAAAATGGTTGGCGCGCCGCTGATTGAAGATTGCGCGTACAATATCGAATGCAAAGTTCGGGACTATATCAAACGCCGCGACATAGTGATATTGGAAGCCGTCAAGGCGTGGGAGAGCCCGGACGCGAAAAAGCGCAAGCTCTTCAGCGCAGTGGGCGACGGAACGTTCGTCGCCGAAGGGAAGCGCTGGGATTTTAGGGAGGAAATGCAGTCCAAGCTTCCCCCATGTTTTCAGAACTTCGGCCTGAAGTGAAAGCGGCGCGGTTTGCGGCGCAAGGCGGATTTCAGCGCGTCCGGCATGGCGCAAAAACGCGGGGCGCCGCGCGAGAGGCGGGTATGGCGGCCGGCGTCAAAAATTCGGAATGTGAGTTTTTGCGGGGCGAAGCCGAAACTTTGCGGCCGCGCAGACTGTGCGAAGCGGAATTTGAAGCTATCGCATTTGGGCGCCGTTTAGAGTGTTTCGCATTGGCTAAAAAATCCGGCGCCGCCGAGTACGGATAATCGAAAGCGGAACGGGGAAGTCCTTACGATGCGGAAGGCGTTTGACTTCCTAAAAACGCGCGGACGCCCCGGGGGGGGCGGAGGAGCGCCTGTACCCTAAATATTTCGACGGGCGTTCTCCGCAAACGGTTCCGCCATAGGCCGCATATTCATGCATAAGATTTCATCAATGTAGACGCCTTTGCCTTTGCTTTTTGATGCGCAAAATTGTCAACGCCCTTGTGCCGCATTTTGAAAAAAATTCAGATATTAAGCAGTCAGATAGCCGGCGATTGCCGCAGGCAATGCGGCAAGAAAACAAAAAAACCGCCCGAAGTAGGGCGGCGCTCAACGTCACAAGATGCGAAGCATCTTAGATCCAACGCGACGTTGGCTTAGATTCAACTCAACGTTGGTGCTCAGGAAGGGACTCGAACCCATACGCCTTGCGGCACCGGCTCCTAAAACCGATGTGTCTACCAATTTCACCACCTGAGCGATTTGCGAAAATTCCTGGCAGATAAAACGGAAAACGCGAGAAAAATTTTTTCTATTTTCTTAGGGGGGGGAAGCGCGGCGCGCTTCGGAATGTTCGCGCTCATGCGCGAAGCGCGCGCGAAATTGAGCAAAAAAATTGGCGCGCTGTCGGCATGCGATAAGCGCGCTCTGCGGCGAATTGATTCGCGTCTTGCTGCGGCGAATTTTTCGGCCGACAATTCCTGCGGGGGCAAAATCCGATTCGCGCGTTTCCTTCCTTCTTTCCTTAAAATGGGTTAGCCGCCCGATGCTATCGGACGGCTAACTTTATACTCCACTTATAACACAACACATCACACTAACACTATGGGGAAAAGACTGTGCCATATTCGTAAGGACATTTTTTTCTTAGTTCCAAAATATTTTTTAAATTAGAACTTTTTTTTCCTTCGAGGCGCTTTCGTAGCGCTCGCCGATTTTTTTCCAGTCTATGATATTCCAGATCGCGTCGACATAGCCGGCGCGCATGTTGCGGTATTTGAGGTAGTATGCGTGTTCCCAGACGTCTATCGTCAGAATCGGAATCATGTCGCAACCCGATATTTTTTCACCCATGATTGGCGAATCCTGATTCGGGGTGGAGCAGATTTTCAGCTTTCCGTCGCTTCCGACCCCGAGCCACCCCCAGCCGCTTCCGAAGCGGTTGACGCAGGCGTCGGAAAGTTGTTTTTTAAACGCGTCGAAGTCGCCGAAAGATTTGTTGATTGCCTCCGCCAGGCTGTCCGGCGGCACGCTCTTTCCGGGGCCGAGCCCCTTCCAGTAAAATTCGTGATTCCACGCGCCCCCTCCGTTGTTGCGGATTGCGGAACGCATGCTCTCGGGAACTTTGTCGAGGTCGGACAGCAGGGACGTCAGAGAGCCGTTGTATGAAAAGCCGGGGTCGCTCGTCAGGGCGGCGTTGAGCTTGTCGACATACGTCGCTTGGTGTTTGTCGTGGTGAATGGCGACGGTTTCGGCGTCGATATAGGGTTCGAGGGCGTCGTATGGATAGTCCAGCGGAACGAGAGGGAATTTCATTTTTTTTACTTTGTTTGCGTTATGCGGCAGTGAGTCTGCGGAAACTATTTTCGCGCAAAGCAGCGTTGCGCCGAGTGTGGCCGTTTTCAGAAATGTGCGCCGCGTTTTCATATTTCTATAATTTACGACATTTGCGCTCATGTCAAGTTCCGGAAAGGTTTGGATTTTTTGAGTTTGCTTTGGAAAAGCCCGCGTCCTTTTGAGGGATTTTCTGCGGCGCGCGGAACGGTTGCATGCGCGGGAGGGCTGTTTGCGCAGAACGGCTGTTGGCGCGGGGGGCGCTCGCAGCTGTGCAAAGCGGCTGTTGACGTGCGAATCGCCTGCCGGCGCGCGAGGCAGTTGCATGCGCGCGGAATGGTTGCGGCGTCGCGGATTGAGGGGGCGGCAGACTCAAGGCGGATAGGGCGGAGTTTTTGCCTCTCTTGCGCCGACTAACTTTTGCGGCGCCGCAATGTGCGCGGGCAGGGCGCGGAAAAATTCCTCAGGCAGGCGTGCGAATTTCCGCGCGCGTTCGCTCGCTTTGCGAATGAGGAGAATGAAGAAAATGAAAAAAGTTCGCGGAACTTTTTTATGTCTGCATGGGCGCGCCCGCCGAGGCTCGGAATGAGGATTTTGGGAACGGGACATTGCGCGGAATAATCGGAAATGAATTTTCGGAATAGCCAAAGCGGGTCGCCGCGTTGAGCGCATTGCGGCAAAGCGGGGGGGGCGGCGGGTCTTTATTGTCTTGAAGAATTGCGGATATGTGCGATTATCCAAAAAAACTGTTTTTTTAACATGGAGCAAAGCAATGCCGTATAAGAAACCAAAAAAGGACGCCTTTCCCGACGAGCCTAAGAAAAAGACTCTCTACACGCGCGAATTGGACGATGGGCAGATGAAGAAGTTGGACGCCTGGCTCGATTCGCACTTGTGGGCGCCGTATCGCGTTGACTACTCGGCTTTCGCCTACAAGAGCTCCGACGTGAATGTCGTGGCCTACAATTCCGGCAAATTGGTGGTGCAGGGCAAGGGGACGGAGGATTTTGTCAGGTATGTGCTCGAGCCCGAAATTGTGGGCGCGTTTGAGATGGGCTACGAGGAGGTCTTGCATCCGGAGTGGTTTGAGCCGCACGCGGGCGTGGACGAGAGCGGAAAGGGCGACCTCTTCGGCCCGCTCGTTTCTGCGTGCGTGATAGCCGACGCCTCCGCGGTGCGCTCGTGGATAGATTGGGGGCTGAAGGAGTCGAAGCGAGTCTCGAGCGATCGCGCCGCGCTCGAAATGGCAAAGAAAATCAGGGGCACCGACGGCGTGGTGGTCAAGGTCAGCTACGCCTCAATGGAGAAGTACAACGCGCTCTACATAAAATTCGGCCGCAACCTGAACAGGTTGCTGGCGTGGTTTCACGCCGCCGCGATAACCTCCGCGGTGTCGGAGCGCAGCGTGGAGTGGGGAATGCTGGATCAGTTTACAAAACAGCCGCTCGTCCAGCGCCAGCTGAACATTCCGGGATTCGAGCTTAAAATGCGGACGAAGGCCGAGAGCGATCCCGTGGTTGCGGCGGCCTCCATAATCGCGCGGGCTACTTACATTTACGCCATGCGGGACCTCTCTGAAAAATGCGGCATGCAGCTGTGCAAGGGGGCGGGGGCCAACGCGCGCGAACAGGCGGTCGAGATTGTGAGAAAGTTCGGTCCGCAGTCGCTGAAATCGTATGCAAAGCTCCACTTCAAGACGGTTTCCGAGGCCATGGAGGCGGCGGCAAACCCGGCTGGGCAATCGTGAAAAAAACCGGAAAAATCGCCGCTTTGGCCGAATTTGACGCCGGCTTTCTCCTCGGCAGGGATTGGCTTGTGGGCATTGACGAGGCCGGGCGCGGAGCGCTGGCGGGCCCCGTGTGCGCGGCGGCCGCGGCGGTTTCCGAGAGTTTCTATAAAAATCCGAAGGCGCTTTTGCTCCTCGGGGATTTGGACGATTCCAAGCGGCTTTCGGCGCCCGTGCGCGAACGGCTGTTTTCGGATTTGCAGGCTTTAAAAAAGGCCGGGTACGTAGATTTTGAGGCGGCGTTTGCGTCGGTGGAGGAAATCGAGCGGGAGAATATTTTGGCCGCCACGCAAATTGCCATGGGAAGGGCCTGCGCGGCGCTGGACGGGCGCATGAGGCTCAATCTGCGGCCGGCGGGTGCGGCGGCGACGCTGTTTGGCGAGTCCGGCGTGGACGCCGCCAGGGCGGAAGTCCTCGTCGACGGCGTTCCCGCGAAGAAGTTTCCGTACTTTCACAGGGCCGTCGTCAAGGGCGACGCAAACAGCCTGGCGGTTGCCGCGGCGTCGATTGTCGCGAAGGTCTCGCGCGACGCAGCCATGTCGGAGCTTTCCGAAAAATATCCGCGCTACGGCTTCGACGCCCACAAGGGCTATGGAACCGCCGCGCACTTGCAGGCGCTGATGCTTTTCGGGCCGTCTCCGATTCACAGGCGCAGCTTTCTCAAAATGTTGCGCCCGGATTCCCCCCGGGCGGCGCAAACCGAACTTTTTTGATATATTATGCGTATTGCGATTCAAACACTGTTTGCCGCCGCTTGCCTGGCCTTGGGCTGCGCGGCTTTCGCGCGCCCGGCGGCTTTGCAGAAGGCCGTCTCTTTCGCGCCAAAGCCCATGACAAAAGTCGAGAGGGAATCGGCCAAGTCCGACGCCGATTTTCTCCTGAAGGCTCTTCCCGACACCGCGGAGGCCGGGAAGC